>PKWB01000137.1 GCA_003131685.1 Candidatus Dormiibacterota bacterium | reverse complement strand
GTGCTCGACACCTGGTTCAGCAGCGGTCTCTGGCCGTTTGCAATCTTCGGTTGGCCCGAACCGACACCGGATCTTGAGAAGTTCTACCCGACCGACCTGCTGGTCACGGGGCGCGACATCATCTTTCTCTGGGTTGCGCGAATGATCATGACCGGCATCAAGTTCACCGGTCGCAATCCCTTCACCGATGTGCTGATCACGAGCACCATCCAGGCGGCCGACGGCTCCCGCATGAGCAAGTCGAAGGGCAACACGGTCGACCCACTCGACCTCGCCGACAAATACGGCGCCGACGCGGTGCGCGCGTGGGCCGCAGCGGTGTCAACCAGCGTCCAGGACATGCGCTTCGACGAGGATCGGATCGCCTCGTACCAGCGGTTTGCCAACAAGCTGTGGCAGGTGACCAGCGGATTCCTCGTCGCCAAGGTCGGCAACGGGTCGATCGCCGATCTCGACGTCCATCCCCCCAAGCCGGAAACCCTGCGTCCCGAGGATCGCTGGATGCTCGCCGAGCTTGGTGCGGCGGTGCGTGCATGCGACGCCGGGTTCACCGCATATCGATTCCACGAGGCAGTCGACGCGCTGTACGACACCACCTGGCATTCGTTCTGCGACTGGTACGTCGAGATCATCAAGTTGCGCCTCGCCGACGCCGGCGACCACGAGTCACGTCGCGCCGCGGTNNTGGACGTACTGCTCCGCCTGCTCCATCCGTTCATGCCTTTTGTGACCGAGGAGTGCGCGCAGCAGCTGCCCAACGCGGCGCCGACGCTGCAGCAGCGGTCCTGGCCGGACCAGGATCCGCTCTGGACCGAGCCGGCAACCACCGCGGCTCATCGCGAGATCGCCGAGGCGATCGAGCTGGTGAAGCGCATCCGGGCGCTGGGACACGGCCACAAGATCCCCCGCGGCGCCCGCGACCGGATTCGCATCGCCGTCCGCGACGGCGAAGGCCGGGGCATCGACAAGCGCGTCAGCCGCCTCATCGGCGGCCTCGTTCCGGCGACGGTTGTCGACAGCCACGAGCGCGGCGTCGATCCGGCCNNCGCCGACACCGCCGCCGACGCCAGTGCGACCGCACGTCAGATCGGCCTGCTCGAGGCAAATGTGTCACGGCATCAGGCACAGCTCGCGAACCCGGCGTTCGTGAACGGGGCACCTGCCCAGGTGGTGGACGAGGCGCGCCGCCGGCTCGCCGAGGCCCAGGCACAATTGGATCTGCTGCGCCGTCGTCCGGCAGGGGGAGGCACCCATGCTGCTGTTTGACGTGGGGACCCTGCTCACCGCGGTGGTGGCCATCGTCATCGTCTACGTGGTGGTGCTCTGGCTGGCNNTCGCTCGCCATCGAGGAGCAGGTGCTGCTCGAACCGCCGGTCGAGGGGATCCCGACCCGGCCCTGCCCGACGTGCGGACGGGAGATCGAGCAGGAGTTCATCCTCTGCCCGTACTGCAGAACGCAGTTCGCGCGCCGGTGCACCAGCTGCGATCGCAGCCTCAGGCTGGGCTGGGGCGTCTGCCCGTACTGCGCCACCGAGGTCGGAGCGCCGGCGCTGGCCCGAACCGGGAGGTAGCGTCACGATGCTGGGCGGTGGGCTCCAGCTGGCGCTCATACCCGCCCCGTTGATCGCGGCGGCGCTCGTCGTCTTCGCGCTCACGCCGCGGCAGGCCAGGATGGCGCGCACGGTTGCCGGGGCCGGAATCGCCGCGACCATCGCCTTGCTCGCGGTCGAGGCGGCCTTTCTCAACGGAAGCGGCCGCATCGAGACCTCGCTCGGGACCCCGGTCGCGGGAATCACCTACCTGCTCCGTCTCGACCTCCCCGGCGCGACCCTCGGGCTTGCCGCCGCCACGGCGGGCCTCCTGCTGTTGCTCGAGGGCGATCGGCAGACCCGCGAAGTGGCTGCGCTCCTTGTCTGTGTGACCGGCACCACCCTGGCGGTGCTTGCCGGCAACGTCGTCATGCTCGTGGGCGGGATCGAGATCGCCGGTGTGGGGACGCTCCTGATGACCTCCGCTGCGCGAGGGCGGCCTGGGCGCGGCGGTCTGCTGGCGATCGGCATCGAGCACCTCGCGTCGCTCGGCCTCCTCGTCGCCGGTGTCCAGCTCCTGAGCGTGGCCGGTACCACCGACTTCGCTGTGATCCCCGCCGGGGCGATGGGCGCGACTGTGGCCGGGCCGTGGGCCGCCGCCGGTGTGGTGCGCCTGCTGTCGCCGGCGTTCGTGCCGATCCGAGGAAGCCGGACGCCGACCGCCGCATGGGCAACCACCGGTGCGATCCCGTGCGGCGCGATCGTCCTCCTGCGGCTGCGCGAGGCCGCCGCCGGCCCGCTTCCGGAACACATCACGATCGCGCTGGCGACGTTCGGCGGCGTGGCGGCGCTNNCCGCGCCGGTGGTGGCGCTGACCGGGATTGCCGGACCGTCGGCGGGCGCTGCGATCGCCGCCGGCGTCTGTTCCCTGATGCTGGTCACGGCATTGACGCCGGCATGGGAGCAGATCGGACGGGGACGGGGCGGGACCGCACTCGCGGCGCTCGCTCTCGGTGCTGCGGGGTCGCTGCCGATCGGGTTCGGTATCACCGCGCTGATCCTCGAGCTGTCCGCAACCGTTTCGATCGGGCGGCCCGGCGCCGCGCTGCTCGCCGCGCTCGGCGTCTCCGGCTGCCTCGGGGCCGCCGCCGCAGTCCGGGCCGCCGCGCGCATCGTCACTGAGGGGGACGACGGGTCACGGCCGCGCTATCCATCGGTGCTCGCCACCTCGGCCGCGGTCGTGTCGGTGGTCGCCGCCGTGGTGCCCGGCACGGTTGCCACCTCGGTGCTCGCATC
>PKWB01000104.1 GCA_003131685.1 Candidatus Dormiibacterota bacterium | reverse complement strand
CTGAAAGATCCGGGCTAGACGAAGCGACGCGGCGATGGTCTTCGATCGCAAGCTCCACGCGTTGGTGCTCTTTGGCGGCTCATCCACAATGGTAGGGGGCGATTTCGACGACACCTGGTTGTGGACCGGTCAGGCGTGGGAGCGCCGAACGACGGCCACCGTGCCTGAGGACGGCCTGGAGCAGGACCGTCTCGGCTATGACGCCGCGACTGGGCGCGTTGTGCTGGTGGGGACACCAGGGGCCTTGGAGTATCAGGCGTGCTCCGCCGAGACGTGGACATTCGACGGGAACAACTGGCAACTCGAACATCCGGCGACGCCGCTTCCGGCAACAGTGGCAGCTGTCGTTGACGAGGCGCAGACCGGCCATGTGCTCGCCGTGCTGTCGTCGAGGGCGACGGTCGACAATGTGAGAGGCGGGCAATCGTGTCCCATCGGCAGTCCCGCGGCACGAGCGCTGACTGAGTCGAGTACGTCGCGATGGACTGGCTCGACATGGCGCCAGGTCAGCGCCGGTACCGAGCCGGGCGATCCTTCGGCCGGCAAATATCAGGGAAGCGGCCTCCAGAATTTGCAGGCGGTTGCGGGGGGTTCGATGCTCGCGAATGACATCGACGAATCGCTGTGGTCGTGGACGGGGAGGCGGTGGGCCGAGCTACCCGGATCAGGAGACGGACCGCCGTCGACCTGGTTGCCCGCGGAGAGCGTCGACGGCGCCGATGTCGTGCTCTTCGGTGGCTCGAAGCTGCCCAGTGGACCGAACACCGCGAACACGTGGGTGTGGGACGGGGCGCATTGGAGTCTCCAGCTCACCGTTGGTCGTCCAGCCGCGACGCCGTCGGCCGCGCCGCCGACGCAAAACCCCAGCGTGACCACGCCGGCGGCCGCGTCGTTCACGGCCGCTGCGGTCAAAGGCCGACCCTCAGGGAATGTGATCGTTGAAGTTGACGCACAGGTTGGGATCCGGAGGCTGCGCAACGAGTTCATCGTCCCCAGGCGAGCAGCGCATCGATGCGCGCATCGTGGTTGCCCGACGGCTGTCTCAGCGATGATGCCGGTGGGTCAGTGGTTACAGTGTTGGCACACGCGCGTGGCGCGCGACTGACGCTTGGAGGGTCGTAATGGACGCGGATTTCGTCAACCAGCTGATCGACGTCGCTCAACGAGTCGTGGCGAGCGGGGCGATCTCCGCCAACGGGCACGGCAACGTGAGCCTGCGAGTGCCGGATTCGGACGAGATGTACTTCACCGCCGGCCCCTCGCTCCGGAACCACGCCGCATCCGCGGTGGTGCGGATCGGGCTCGACGGAACCCTGCGCGAGGGTGAGCTGCCGCCGATTCAGGGAGCCGTTGTCGCGATGCACACGGCCATGTACGCGGACAACCCCGATGTCGGCTGCGTGCTGCACACGCACTCGCCATTCGCGACCGCGTATGCGGTGGCCCACCGCCCGATCGGCTGCTGGGTTGAAGCCCTGGCGATGTTCGGTCTCCCGACCGGCGTGCCGGTTGCCGGGTACGGACCGCGCGGATCCGCGCAGGCGGTGGCCAACATCCGGGCGGCGGTCAACCCCGGCGTGCCTGCGGTGCTGCTGGCCAACCACGGTGTGCTCGTGTTCCACCGAACCCCTGACCTGGCGATCATGGTCGGCGGTATCGTCGAGGAAGCGGCGCAGGCCGGTATCAGAGCGGGCAGCATCGGCGGGCCGGTCGAGATCCCGGATGAGCTCCGCGCCGCCGCACTGCAGCGGGCGATGTCGTTCGAGGCCAAGGGGACCGCGCGCGTGCGGATCAGCGCGCTGACGGCCCCCGTCGATAGGTGACGTGGATCGACGGGACTCGCCGGGTGACAGTCCGGCTCTGCTGTCCGAAGCCGCCTCCGGTGTTCGCCGGGTATGTCGCGCTGACGAAGGGCTCGTTGTCGGCTTCCGACTCCACCACGTAACCAAGGTTCTCAAGCCGGGCTGAGTCTCGAGCGAATGCGTCGTCGTGCCAGTACGCCTTCTTGATGGAGGCGGGAAGCTGATTGCGCCTGCGCATCCTCTGCGACTCCAGCTGATTCAGCTGGTCCTCGAACCAGAACCCGACGCTCCCGGCACTCACATGCGTCGATGGAGGTGCTGGTGATAGCGGCTCACCACGGCGAGGATGATGGCGATGATCGCCGCCAATAGCACGAGCAAGACCAGCAGCTCGGGGAGATGCCCGCCGATGAGTCCCATACCAGCCTGATCGTAGGCCGTTTGCGAAGGTGGTGCGTGCGCGCTAAACGGCGGCGATCACGGCAGGGTCGGCGTCCTCGATCGTCCAGTCCGCGGCGGCAAGCTCGCTGATCTTGCGAGCGAAGCCGTCGTCCTCGACGCTGGGGAGCACTTCGGAAGCGGCACGCATGACGCCTTCGTCGCTGTCGCCCACCGCGTAGCTCCGGCCGGTCACGCGGAACATGGGCAGGTCGTTGGGCATGTCCCCGAAACTGATCGCGGCGGTCGCGTCGATCCCGAGCGCATGGAGCGCACGACATGTCCCTGTGCCCTTGTCCACGCCCTGCGCGGTGACGTCCAACACAGTCGACCGCCCGACATGGCTCAGCGCGGCCGAATCCGCTTCTGCCGCAACGAGTTCGGCGATGTGGCGCAGATCGCCGTTGCCGTGACGCATCGCCATGGTGCAGCACGCCGTCTCGGCCACGACCGCGCTGTCGACAACGACACGCGTTGGCCCGTGCGGCTGCGTCGGGCTCAGCCGCCAGTACTCCTCGGTCATGCGCCAGAGCGCGCCGTCGAAGCTCGCCACACCGGCGTCCTCAGCGACGGCGATCTCGACAATACGGCGGGTTGTCGCCGGCGGCAGCTCTTCCATCCACGCCATCGCCTTGTGCTGCGACCGCCAGCCGATCGCACCGGAGCAGCAGACGGCCATCGCGCTGCGCCTGGCGAGCTCCTGGAAGTGCTCGAGCCCCTGCGGCGTTCTGGCGGTCGCGATGACGAACGCGATCCCGGCGGACCGGACCCGGTCCAGCGCCTCGAGCGTGCCCGCGGAGATGGAGAAGTCGGAGCGAACGACGGTCCCGTCGAGATCGGTGACGACGGCCTCGATCCTCACGACGTTGAGCATGATCGCTCAGGATCGGCGGGCCGAGGGTCGCGGCAGATGCGTGCCGCCGCGACCCTCGCCGTCAGGACGGGTCGAGCGTCGAAGCTGTTGCGCGGGGGTGTGCTTGCGCACGGACCCGAGCGTCGATCAGCCGAGCGGATCGACCGTAGAGGTACGCCACCTCCGAAGCCGGCATGTCCTGCTCGCGGACCAGGTGCCGGCGGCTGTGGCTGGCGTCGTTGATCATGTCGCGGCTTCGCTCCCGAGCGAGATCGTGCAGCGCGTTCCAGTTCATCATGGCCGTGATGCTACAGGGCAATAAGGACAGCATTCGTCCTATATGATGGCGAATATGGATTTGTCCATCGGGCGGCTGCTCACCCTGATCGAGCTGCTCCAGGTGTACCGGCAGCTCAACGCCGAGGAGATCGCCAGCCGCCTCGAGGTCACGCCGAGGACCGTTCGGCGGTACATCACCGGACTGCAGGAGATGGGGATTCCCGTGGAGACCGAGCGCGGCCCAGCCGGCGGCTACCGGCTCCGGCGCGGGTTCAAGCTCCCACCGCTGATGCTCAGCAACGAAGAAGCCCTGGTGATGATCATCGGCCTCCTCGCGGCACAGCGCCTTGGACTGTCGGCCTCCGGGACTGCGGTGCAGGGGGCGCTTGCCAAGCTCGACCGGCTCCTTCCGGAGACCCAGCGCGTCCAGGTGCAGGCGATGCAGGACTTCGTCAGCCTCGGACTCTCGCCGGCCGGCAGGGATCACGCGGATGCGGCGACCATCCTCCGTCTGAGCACGGCAGCGAGGGATCGAACGGGGATCCGGCTCACGTACCGTTCGGCGGCGGGGGAGACAACCGAGCGAGTCGTTGACCCGTACGGCGTCGCGTTCCAGAGCGGGCACTGGTACCTGGTGTGCTTCGATCACTTCCGAGACGCGCTTCGAACCTTCCGGCTCGATCGGATGCTGGCGACCGAGGGAACCGACGAGACCTTCGACCGACCTGAGGATTTCGACGTCATCGGCTACCTCCGGCAGGCGATCGGCGAGGCGGTGTACGGCACCCGTTGCGAGGTCCTGCTCGACCTCAGCCTCGAGGACGCGAGCAAACGCGTGTCGCCCACCGACGGCACGCTGGAGGCGTCCGACGGGGGCACGGTGCTGCGTTTCAGCGCGGACGACTTCGACTGGGCGGCGGTGTTCCTCGCCGGTCTGGAGTGCGACCTCGTGGTGGTGCGGCCGCCCGAGCTGCGCACGTCGTTGCGGACCCTCGCCGCGCGTTTGCGGAACTCGACACGTGCACCGAAGCGCGATCGGCCGGGGTTGCCACTCGCTCCCCGTGAGGTAGCCGATACAGGGCCGTGACACGAGTGGATGGTGTCCCGGAATTTCACGTCACCAGACTTGTCCCATGACATCTTTCGCACTTGCCGCGCACCCAGCCACCGATCTCCCAGCACCCGGCCGATGAGAGCTGTGAACGACCTCGCGGATGAACTCTCTGAGGCTGACCTCGCCGTGTTCGGCGTGGAGGATCGCGAGGAGATGGCCCCATTGAGCGTCGGCTCGATCGGCTACAGCCTCGACAACCTCCCGATCGCTCTTCGTTTCTCGACGAGGCGGCACGGCACGTGGCCCACGCGAAGCGCAGCAAACACCCGCTCTGCTTTGCGCTCATCGCATTCGATCACGGTACCGACCGCGACGGCGCCGAAGGGCACATGGCCGCGGAGGCGTTCCTTCGCGACGCCACCGCGCGCTGGCGAGACGTGCTCCGCGCCGAAGACCTCATGGGGCGCTGGGGAGAGGACGAGTTCGGGATCGTGCTCGTCAACTGCACGACTGTGAGCGCAGTGCAACTGTGCTGGCGGCTGCGCGAGGAAACGCCGGAAGGACACTCATATTCGGCCGGCCTGGTGTCCTTTGAGGGGACGGAGACCATCGATGACCTCGTCGAGCGTGCCGACGACTGCCTCGTCCAGGCGAAGGCGAAGGGCCGGGACCGGACGGTGGCTGAGGGACTCGTCGACCTCGACTGAGCGTGTCGACGGTGTCCGTGGACCGTCGACTCGGTCTGATTCGCTGACCTAAATCACGGGCAAACAAACTTCTTGACGCGGCACCGGATGTGTGGTATGTTTGTTCATAACGCTTTGGTCCCCGGGGTGAAAAAACTGCCGGTTGAGATCAAGCCGAAAAGTTCCGTAAGGCATTCACGCGACCTGGTCCGCGCATGGCCTGGCTCTGCGATTCGCCCATACTGCGATTCCGGCCGCGATGCGAAGGCGGCCAAGCGCCCACGAGTGAGCACATGACCGAGACGCCACCCCCAGGGAATCCGCCCGAACACGAGAAGAGCCGGCTTCGACGCTTCGAAGACGCCGTCCACGACCGCGTGCTCGCAGCCGAGGTCGCGGCCGAGGAGGCCGCCGGGTACGGCTCGCTCACCGCGGCGCGCGAGGCCGCTGAGACCGCCGCGAACCCGAGCCACGAGCTCGGTGAGGAGGAGCCCGGCGCTGCCGATTCCGACTCCGATCCGCCCAAGGAATAGCGTCACCCGCCCCGTGTGGTGGGACGAGCGCAGGCCGGGCGGAGCGATTCGATCGCTTGTCTTCATGGCCCATCCGGGCCCGTCGGTGCTGGTCACCGCGATCCTTGTCGCGATCGCAGGGCTTGCGGAACACCGTGTCCCAGACGCGACTCGAATCCTGCAGTTGATCGGAGCGATGCTCCCTGTTCAGTTCTGCATCGGGGTGATCAACGACGTGGTCGATCTGCCGGAGGACACGGCCGCAAAGCCTTACAAGCCATTGGTTCGTGGCGTCATCCGGCGATCGACGGCGACGCTCGCGGGTGTCGTGCTCGGCGCGATCGGGCTCGCGATCGCCGCCACGATCAACGTCGAAACGCTCGGATTCGACGCGCTCGCGCTCGGCGCCGGTCTCGCCTACGACCTGGGTCTGCGCAGGACGCCCCTCTCGTGGGCGCCCTGGTGGGCCGGCATGGCGGTCCTCCCGATCGAGGGCTACGCGTCGGTGGGAGCGATCCCCTCGCGGCTGCTCCTGTTGGTTCCGCTGACGGCTCTGATTGCAATCGGGCTCCATTTCGCCAACGCGCTCCCCGACATTGAAGGCGACCGTCGATCCGGCAGGCGCAGCCTTCCGGTCATCGTGGGGGAGAGGATTTCCCGATGTCTCGGGCCGATCGCGCTGGCCACCGCCGGCGTGGTCGCCGCGGTCTTTGCGGGACCGCTCGGTCAGAGTGGCTGGGTGTTCTGGGGCGGCCTCGCGATACTCGCCCTGGGGATTGTTGCGGTGACGGTCACCCGGTCGCGGCGGCCATTTCCCGCACTGGCTGTGGCGACGGCGTTCTTTGCGATCGCGTGGCTCGCCTCATTGCCCCGCACCTGATCGGGGCGTGACGCCTTGGTACCATCGCCCGGCGTGCCCAAGTAGCTCAGTGGTAGAGCAACGCCTTGGTAAGGCGTAGGCCGTGAGTTCAATCCTCACCTTGGGCTCCAGCCTCCTCTTTTGATCGAGAGTTGAGTTGCAGCAAGGGAACTTTCATTAAGCTCGCGCTGACCCTAAAAGACCTCAAATGCGTTGGCCTGAAATTTTCGGACAACATATCAAACTTTTGTACCCTAAGTTTGAGATGATGGGAGCATGCCTCAAGCGCCAGTGCGACCCCGCCGCGGAGGCGGGGACTGGAAGACCGTCCCGCTCCCGAGGCCCTCGATGGGGATCACGTGGGACGACGCGGTGGGCGCCTTCCTTCGCGACGCCCGCGCTCGCAACTGCAGTCCCGCCACGCTCACGGGCTACAGCGGCTATCTGACCGGGCCTCGAGCACGCCAGTTCGTCAAGGACTACCGGATCGAGAGCGTCGCTGACGTTACCCCCGAAGCGCTGAGGTCCTTCCAGATGGAACTGCTCGACGCTGGCCTCTCGGCCGGCACCGCTGCGACCTTCCATCGGATCCTGCGCAACTTCCTGGGCTTCTGCCGCCGCGAGGGATTAGGAGTTCCCGAAGAGAGCCTCGGGATTCCGGCCCCGCTGCAGCCGGTCATCGCTCCCGAGATCTTCAGCGATACGGATGAGCGGGAGCTTCTCGAAGCCTGTCGCAACGAACGAGACAGGATGCTCATCGAGTTCATGATCAGGACGGGCCTGCGACGTTCCGAAGTCCTCAACGTGCGTGTTGACGACATCGTAGATGGCAACGACGGTGCCTACGTGCGCGTCCGCCAGGGGAAGGGGCGCAAAGACCGCATCGTGCCCCTGGACACTGCTCACGACCGCTTTTCGCGAAAGCTCCTTCGCTACATCCGGACGAGTCGCCCGCAGGACGGAGGCGATCCGCACCTCTGGCTCTCGACGCGGCGGAATGCGCACACCGACACATACACACCGTTCGACGTCCGCGGACTGACGTCGATGCTGCAGCGGCTGAGCGAGGCCACGGGCATCCATGCTCATCCGCACAAGTTCCGGCACACGTTCGCATCGCGCGCCCTGGCCGCCGGGATCGACTCTCTGGTTCTCCAGCGTGCGCTTGGTCATACGACGCTTGCGATGGTCAATCGCTACGTCCACTTCCAGAGCAGCGACATGCTTCGCGCATGGCAGGCTCGGTCGGATTAACGCTACAACCCGCGTCTCGCTGGTGCAGTCGCTGTGCAGCGCGGTCGTCGCGCCACGGTGGGGCGGGCTACGCGGTCGTCGCCGATGGCGAGTTGCCAGAGCCGTCGTGCTTGTTGGTCGCCTCCGACCCTGGCCTGCCGATCCAGGCATCGAGCTCGGGGACCACCGGAGCCGCCGCCACCGCCCTCGATAGCTTCAGCGCGGTCGCGACATTTACGGGATCTCCTCGTGCCGCCGCGCTCGCTGTCGCCAAGGCAATGCCCGCCCCGCGTGCCACGGCGGTCAATGTGAGACCGCGGATCTGCACCGCGCGCGTGAACTCGGGGCCGAACCGGAACCGAGTTCTCACCGGAACCCGACCGCCGCTTGCGGAGGTACACGACGGCTGGACGCAGCGTCGTCGGTCGTCTGCGGCGCTGTCTGGAGCCACTCGACCGATGGCCGCGTCTGTAGCGTCGCTGTCACCATCACCAGAATGATGACGGCCAAACGCTTACTTACTGCTTACAGTCTTCGTCGTAGAAGGCCGTGTGAAAGTCCGGCAGATACTCGACACCGCGGTTCCAGGCCGTGGTTGACAGACAGCTCAGGACGCATCTCCCCGGGAGCATACGCACTACGTTGAGACGCTTCCCGCGGTGAAAGCTTGCTCAGCGGCCTTCGCGCCTTCCGCGTGTCACGCGAATGGAGCGGATCGCGCGAACATCGCGATCCCGGCGCACATCGCGTTTCTCGCGCACATCGCGGTTCCGGCGCGCGTCGCGCATCCAGCGCACTTCGCGAGGTTCGCACGCGTCGCGCATCCAACGCACTTCGCGAGGTTCGCGCCCGTCGCGCTATTCGCTCACGTCGCGCTCTCGAGCGCGACGCGCCATACGCGTGCGTCGCGTCCGTTCGTGCTGTTGACTCACCTTGCGGTTAGCGCCAATTCGGTCCGCGCGGCTCACACCCCGACAGTAGGGGCAGCCGCGCCGGCCGATGGTCTGCAGGGGCGGGAGTCTTCGGCAGCGCATCGGGCTTCCTCGACATCATCTCTCAGTCCTCCACCAACCGGCCATCGCCTCTTCACCTCCGACAAACGCCCCTGCATCACACCTCTTGTCACCGCCTTCACAACGTCGCGCACAGGCATCGTCCACCTAAAGCGCACACACTTGCACCAACTGGTGCGCACGGCCTTCTTGCGTCACGAAAAGGCCAACCTCGTAAGTGCTATGTGGCGGCTGGTAGCCGACCGCCGCCAGCGCCCAGGCCTCGCTCGCATGCGCGGGCCTGCTAGTCACGGCGCGTTGCTCGGGCGGCTTCCACTATCGCCCGCGCGAGCACTGTGCGGTACTGCGGGTGGGCAAGTGAGAGTGCTAACAACTCATTGGCACCGCACCAGCGCAGCTCGTCGTGCTCGGCGGGAGCGCGGTTGGTGACTTCGCCTGACCAATCCGTCACCAGCCAGATCGCAAGCTCGAAGTTGGGCTCATGCTTCGTCGGCGCGCGGAGTCGTGCGATGGGCTTGGTGACAGGGCGGGGGACCCTCACGCCGACTTCCTCGTTCAGCTCGCGGAGAAGTGCGCCGGTCTCGGACTCACCCGGCTCGACGTGCCCTCCTGGGAGGTCCCAGACGCTGGGGTACCAGCTGCGCTCGGCGGTGCGGTGCCCCAAGAGGACGCGTTCGTCTCTAACCAACGCCGCGGCCACGATTCGATCCATGCCTAACCTAAGACTTCAACACACGTCGCCGGGGAGAGTGCGAGACGGCTCGCTCAACGTCGGCGGCGGGTAGTGCCGAACGCGGGATATGTGCTGCCTGACTTGGAGCGGGCCGAGGGAGATGATGGTGGCGCAGCCCAGAGTTAGCAAATGACGCTCGGCGAGAGTTCGTTGGCAATATTGTGAGTCTGTTCATTGGTCCCACATCTTGTGGCTCCTGGCCGCCGGAGCCACAAGATGTGGACCGTCTTTGATATATTGAGAGGCTCAGCAAACAGCGGGCGTCGGGATGCTCACACCGGAACAGGACGACAACGTCGGTCACCGTGCGGAGACCCTGGCAGCAGATCACACAGGTGACGACGATGAACCAGGGTGCAGCGTTCCAGATGTTCGATGGGCATCTCAACCTTGATCCGACCGAACGGCAGCGCGCCGAGCGCCTGCACGTCGAGATGACCGCGTTCTTGGTCGGCGAGGGACTCATCGTCGGGGGCTTCCTCCAGGGGTCGTTCGCCCGGAAGACCATGCGTGCGCCGCTTCACGATGTCGACAAGGTCGTTCTGCTTCCCGTATCAAAAGAAGCCGCCATCCGTGCGCAGCTCCGAGGCCCGGATGTCGTCATGGACAGCCTCGAGCTCGCGATCGATCGTCGGTACCGCGGTACGACCTTCGAGCGGAAGAAGCACGTGCTTCAGTGCACCCTACCTGGCTACGACTTCCCGTTGGACATCGCTCCGGCGTTCGAGGGTCCGGACGACGGCATGGGCAACGTGTTCATCGCCAATCGTGAGGCGATGGATCCCGCCGACGCGTGGGAGCGGTCGAACACCCGAGCGCTGATGCGCGTGGTCTCGGCGCGCAACGCGCTGACCCTCGGGCGCTTCATCCATTGGGTTCGCATGGGCAAGGAGATGGCAGCTCACCAGATCGGAGCGGAGTTTCCGGGCATGCAGACGGAATCGCTGTGCTTTGCCGCCAACACCAAGCCCGCCGACGATGCCACGGCCTGCCAGCGACTCCTCGAGGACGGGGCCCGTCTCCTAGCTGACGAATACCCTGATCCAACCGGCGAGCAAGTCATCTCACGCCGCCTCGCACCAGATCTCAAAGCCCGCGCCCTCGAGGCGTTTCGTCAGTCTGCAGATCAAGCGCGCGAAGCTCGCGCGCTTGCCGCGGCTGGCGACGATGACAACGCCTGTGTCATCTGGCACTCCATCTTCGGGGATGCGTTCCCCGCGCCCGCGGGACAGACAGTGCAGGACGCGTTCGCCAAGAGTTACGTGGGGGCGGCGTCGATCACGTCGGCCGGCCTCGTGAGCCCGACCCAGGCTGCGCGCCAGCCCAGCCGCGGGAGCCGCGCCTGGGCACCCTGACCGAGCGCGGAAACGATGATCTCCATCACCGAGGCTCTTCGTCATCCCGAGCGCGCGGCCAGCCGGCTCGTGGATGAGAAGCTCGTCTTCGGTCTCAGGGATGTCAAGGTGGTCGGTGCCGATCCGCAAGCCGCGGTCTTCGAGCTCGTGCTCGATCCGTGGGCGCCGATGGCCGCAGAAGGCTACCCGCGTGAAGTTCTGGTCGTGCTCATCAACCGCAGCGGAGACGCGTACGCCATGCCGCGCGGCGATGTCGGACGGCATTGGAAGCACCGATTCCCTGACGTGGTCTTGCGGGAGTGCACCCCTCCGTGCCTCGGCCAACTCTGCTTGTACTACCCGGACGATCCTCGGGAGTTCCGCTGGGAAGGCAGCGATGGATTGGAAGCCTTCGTCACCATGGCTCACCGACACCTGATGGCCGAGGAGTACTGGCGCCGATCAGGGGAACGCTGCTGGCCAGCCCCGGACGCACCTCACGGCAGGTCGTCCAAGCCATGATCGCTGCTGCCGCCACCCCATCTTCGGATTCGGCGTGGTCATGGACTGCGGCACCCATCCTCATCGCCGCTATCTCGCTGGTCGGCATCGCACTGGCTGCGGCGCTCAGCCGTTGGGGAGACGCCACCAACCGACGCCGCACCAGTTACGCGTCCGCGGTCGAAACCATGGTGGCGTGGGTGGAGTTTCCGTATCGGATCCGGCGCCGAACGTCCGACGCCCCGGACGAACTGGCGCGCCTCGCCGACATCGGCCACGGGCTGCAAGAACGCTTGAGCTGTCACGCCGTGTGGATCGGTGCCGAATGCCTCGCACTCAGTGAGCACTACCAGCAGGCTCTGGTGTCGATCGGCCAGCTCGTCGGGGCGGCGTGTAATGAAGCATGGCGCACTCCCCCCATCGGATCTGCGGCCGACATGGTCATCGGCGAATGGGGTCCGGGTCGCGAGTGCCGATCGATCATCAACGAATTTCAGCGTGCTGTTTTTTGGCGTTTCGGAGTGCGGCGTCCGGTGGCTGTGCTCCGCCGCCTCGTCCGCCGTAGTCCTTACGAGCGCAATCCCGGTCAGGTAGGCTCCGCCGAACATGAAGGCTGACGCATATCCGCTGAGAACGATCTCACTCCGAGGCGGTGAATTCCTAGCCTAGGGACTGGGTGCGGAGTTCCTTCCGGCCCTAGCGGCGCGAGCCTTCAGAGCAACCGGAAGATCGACCGAGAGCGTGAAGAGCACTTCGTGCCCGATCTGTCGTACGCAGGCGTGTACCGCATTGCCCTGCACTGGCTTATACAGAGACACCGTCTCGTCGCTGGACCTGGTGGCAACTTCAAGCGCGAAGTAATCCCGAGTGAGCCGGTCGTAGGCCGCGTCGCGTTGATCAGCGTGCGCCCCACCATCCTGATTCGCGACGCTGAGCACCAGATTCTCTCGGCTGTACCGAGGTGTATGGTCGAGCCCGTCTGGAGTGCTGGTCGGCATGATCGGTTCCGTCCACCACGCCCTTAGGTGCTGCGGCGGGGGCATTGGATGCCCGTTAGGCAGCCATCTAATAACGGGCGCCAACGCGCCCCGTCCGGCATGACCTGAGGCCAGATGTTGGCGATACAAATGTTGCGTTCCGGATCGAGTCGATGGGTCGACGTGTCCACGAAACGAAGGTCCTTGGCAAGGTGTAGCTGGCCGATGAGCGACTTGGGACCCTGCAAGATAACTCGACCACGGCTGGCGATATTAATGACCTCAAGCTCGTCGCCACCGTCATAGCGCAGGCAGGCTTTGTTGAGCAATTCGAACTGATCTCGTAGCAGCGCTAAAAGGTCTTGGTCGCTTCGAACTACCTTCGTTGTAGTTAGCTGCCGTCCGAGCTGCCCCATGCCCTCAACACTACCAAGGCTAAGTATTGGCGTCCTCCGGGGCGACGGGACCGGAGGGCTTCAGTCGCCTTGCGCCACGCTGCGGCGCTCGAGTGACATTCCTTGACCCAAGGCCACGCGAGGCTGATCCGCCTGGAGCCGACTGACACCCGATCTGACACTCTCTGGCGCGGTCACTCCCGGGTTCCGGCGGACGCATTCCCTAGTTGGACGCCTAAATCTGAATACGGGGCGGCCGTGCGGCGGGCACCGCCGAACCCGCCGACGACGAACTTGAAAACCGCAGGGGTATTCGCGACGACAGAGTGTCTACGTGTCGAGCTCGTCCCAGTCGGAGCCGAGGATCCAGCGGAGCGTAGAGAGCTTTCCGTTGACGACGCCCCAGTCCCAGTCAGTTTGGTATGTGAGGGTGTCCGCGCCGTAACGGTCCTCAACCGCGCGCATGGCCGCCGACATGCGCTCCATGATCTCGACGGCGGTAGGTTGTTCTGCGCCGCTTTCAATGTGCTCCTCGTAAACGAGCTTTCTGACGTACCACACCCTGTCGAAGAACTCCCGCTCTGCCGCTTGGATCTCGCGCAAAGAACGCATCGACTCCGCAACTGTTATGTCGTGCCGCTGCATGAGCTCCGGCTGTCGGGCGAGCATGCGACTCATCGCCGGCCTCTCCCATACGCGGACGCGAAAGGGCGGCTTGCGGTTCGTCTTGTACTGCTCGATCCAGTCTTTTGCCGGGTTTGATAGATAGCCGGAGGCGATGACCAGCGCGACCGACGGGTGTTCGGCCTCCGCCCACGTGAAGAGAGTCTGAAGTGCTTCGGGTGGGGACGCCACGTTTGTAGTGCTTGGTATCTACGAACCACTCCTCAAGGTATTGATGGCCGTCCACGTCGACGCGCGGGTGGTACGCGACAATGTCGCGGCCGCGGTCTGATGGACTGGACCGCTTAGCGGTCCCCTTCCGCCAGTCAACATTGACGAACCCAATCTCGCCGAGCAGCTCGAAACAGAACTCCTCGAAGTCGACGTCGTCCAGGTTGTCGAACGAGACCTGCTTGGCAGACAACGCCTGCTGCTGGAGCGCCCCTGACGGCTGGAGTTCCTTGGAATCGGCCGATCCGTAGCCCTCGGTTGTCATACCAATAACACCTATCTGGGTTCGCTAATCAGTGCTTGGCTCTGACTCATCGTCCCCCGCCGAGAGGTCATAACTCTCGCTCCCTGCCGTGACGTTCGTGGTGAAGATCACAAGGTTAGCCGCTGCCAGTCGCCGGAGCGACGGCACGAGAATTGCGCTCCGTCCGAGAAAGGCGGCTGCGCCGCCGATGGCCTGCGTCGGTCCGTACCCGAGTACGGACTCGGGAAGCGAACGCATCGTGATTCCGAATCGCCCTTCCAGCATATCGGGATCCGAGAGGTCTATGACCGCATCGAGCTTAACCTCGACCTCCCGGACACTCAGTTCCCCTCGAGGACGCAGCGGCTGGGACGCCCGAAGGTACTCCCATTCCGCTCGCGCCGTGGACTCCTCAAGGCTCGTGTACAACGCTGCCACATCCGGCGGATTCCAACGGGCTCCCCGGACGTTCGGGCGCAGCGGCGGCTGTCCATGGGTGGCCGCCCTGAACACTGTTCGCGTGATACTCATCGTTCCACGATCTTCAAGGAGACTTAAGAGCGATTCCTCGAAGATCATCGGTCGTCAGGCGTACGCCCCATCTCGCAGCTGCGCGATGAGGGCAAGCACCGTGTCTATCTGGCTCTCGCTGATGAGTTCCGCGGGTCGGCGTCCGCCTAAGAGTCGATGCCGAGAGAAGAGCCATAGCCGTGCTTCATTAGGTTCGTACAAATCAGACAGCTCTTCAGCCACATAATGAAGATCAAGGATGCGCTGAAGGTGCTCGCGGTTCGGTGCGACCTGGTCGTTGCGCCACCGGTATAGCGTCTGAGGTGTCGTGCCAAGCATCTGGGCGACTTCCCGTTCTCTAGCTGCAGTTCGCGATTCGATGTCATCGAGCTTGCGCGCCAGCAGGGTCATCGATCGCCTCCCATGTGAATCGGCGAGCCTCCTTCACGTGCTCCCGTGAGCCCACGCGCGACTGACGCAGGATGCCCTGAATCGAGCTCGAGAATTCCAGAAGTGGTTCGGCGCCATTCGTCAAGTCGCTTGCGTACCGAGAGGAGTCGTGGGTGCGCACGTTCTGCAGCGATAGCGCGATCCGATGCCGGGCGAAGCTCGGTGTCCAACCAAACCTTGGCCCGCCGATGGGCCGGGATCCGCGTCAAAGCGTCAATCTCCGCTTGGCGTCGCATGGCGAAGTGCCCGATCCGATGGCTCACCATGTCTTCGACCCCGCGCGGACAGCAGGGAGCTTGGCACGCATGAGATGACGTCATACCGCGGACGGCGAAAAAAGCTTGTGCTTCCTTGGTTGTGACAAAGGCTCCGAGTGTATGGAGATAGATCCGTGGAGTCGCCCCGATCACCTTTTCCCCTTCGCGTGGTGTGCGGGGTCGCCTGGTCAAAGCGTCGGCATCAAAAGTCTCACCGTCGGTAACCCCCGACTCGATCGCGCTGACAGCGCCCAGCGCCATGAGCAGCACACCCACGGTTCCGGAGTGCATGGCAACGATCGGGAGGTCGGCCGTGTGAAGAGCTCGGCAGAAGTCAACGTAACGACGCAGGGCGAGCGGTCCGGATGAAGTCCCAAACGGATGCACACCCAGCCAGAGCGCGTCGACAGCCGTTCCGTTGAACCGGTCGGCAAGAAGAGCGCCAAACCTATGCCGGCTCGAAAGGAGGCGGCTCGGAAGGTACAGCGGTCGGTACACGAGTGCGTCTTGGCGACCGAGCCCATCGAGTGCTTCGCGGAGCTCGGAAGCTAGGGCATCGTCGATGTCGAGCCATTCGTCGTCAGCGGTCTCGAGGAAATGAGCCGGGGTCAGGACGGCATCCAGCCGTTGGGTGGCGACGAAGTCAGCGATCGGGCCCAAGAGCTCGGCCCGCCCCGCACGGGACCTCAACGCCTCCCGAGTGTGCGTGGCCGTTCCGGCCCAGGGCAATCCCGCCACTGCACCACGTGTACGCCCGCCGTCCGACGCCAACTCTAGGGATCGTGGGTCGAGCACCGTCTCGATCCGCGCCCCAGAGGCAGCGTCGGCTAGGTCGCTGAGCCGATTCCAGAGGGCGGCGTCGAGAACCAACCCGTCGCAGGGACGAGTCCCCGCAGCGATCAACGCCTTGAGCCGACCAGCGGAGGAACGCCCGGGACGTAAGTATCCCCGGAGGTTGGGTTGTCGGTTGAGATGC
Organism: Candidatus Dormiibacterota bacterium; assembly: GCA_003131685.1. Classification (GTDB taxonomy): domain Bacteria; phylum Chloroflexota; class Dormibacteria; order Aeolococcales; family Aeolococcaceae; genus Palsa-851. Next base: position 173 of record PKWB01000104.1, on the reverse strand, counting down.
ACGATCGTAGCCATCACGAGAATAGTAACACAAGTATCACGTAAGAGAACACAGAAACAGGACGGGGCTGTCCCTTGGGAGGGCTCACGCTCGTGGCGGCACCATCGCTGTCGATTCCTCGTCCGTGTGCACATCAACCTGATCCAGGGGTGGCGCGTCACGATGCGTGCTCA
>PKWB01000182.1 GCA_003131685.1 Candidatus Dormiibacterota bacterium | reverse complement strand
CAATACACGTCTGAGGCGTACACCAACGTCGTCGAGAGCCACGGGGTTCGTTCCAGCCTGAGCCGGCCGGGCAACTGCTGGGACAACGCGGTCGCGGAGAGCTTCTTCTCGACGCTCAACCTCTACCTCCTGTACCGGCACAGCTGGCCGACCCGTGCCGCCGCGAGGAGCGCGATCTTCGAGTACATCGAGAGTTTCTACAACTGTGAGCGCCGCCACACAACGCTCGGCAATCTCAGTCCGGCAGACTACGAATCCCAGCACGCCGTTGTGTGCTCGGCCTAACAAACGTGTCCGTCAAACTGGGGCAGGCCCAGCGAACCGAACGATTCCTATGGCCCGAGTGCCGGACCGGCTCGCGGCCAGGGAGGAGGGAAGCCAGCCGAAAGTGTGGGTCAGGAGACCGCGATCACCAGGCACGCCGCTACAACAAGGGCTACTAGAAGCAACGCCGCCGCCGAGTTGGCTGGAACCATCAACTCGGCGGCGAACGCAGACCCGTCGGTGTTGACTTTCGCGAAGCGGAGCGATGCCATTACCGGCTGAGCCGCCGCAGGGTAGGTGTGGGATGGCACCGTGATGGCGCGGCATGGGGGGAACTCCGAATCATTCATGTTCGCCTCAGCCGTTGCGCGAGATCAGCGCGACTTGGCGCAGTTCTATCTTTGGTCGGCTTGGAACCGCATCGGTAAAGTAACCGCGCTCATCTACACGATCTGCGTGGCGCTGATCGTCGCTTAAGTACAGGTATCCGTGGCTCACGGGACAGATCGATGGCGAGGTATCGTTGCCTTATGCGGCAATGAGGAGTTACGCACCGCACATGCGGCGCGCCGGGCACGGTGAACTCGAAAATCGAGGACAGCGTGGACACGTCAGAGCTCAGAGTGTACCGTGGGCGAACTAGGCTGAAGGGCCGACTACTGCGAGACCCAACTGTGCTTGCTGTAGCGAGGTGTCTGATCGGCCGCATCGACTGTGATCTCATGCGACCGTTCGCCGGTAAGCGTCAGATCCGCAGCCATACGTCCAACGCCGAACCCTCGGCTTGAGCTCCGTGTAGGCGATCGTGGAGCTTGATCGCCTGGGTCTCCGTGAGTGACGAGATGTAGTCAACGGTGGCGCGCATCCGGAGCTGTTCGTCGTCGTCGCTTTTGACGTTCAGGGCTTCGGTATCATTGCGAATCACCGTAAGTAGTTGGCGAAACTGGCCCGGGAGTGTCCGTTCTTCACGAGTGCTCTCAGCCGCTGATGTGGCCCAGTTCATCAACACATTAAACAGGCCCCGCACGACGAGCCGTTCGCCGCGCTGGAGAGTCGCGAGGGCTGGTCGATTGATCACGTAGTACCATGTCAGCTGCTTCAAGACTTCCAACTCATACCGTTGCGCTTCCACCTCGCGGATTGCTCCTTTGGGGGTGATAGAGATACCGTCCGCGAACCGTGTAATGAGCCCGGATGCGAATGCGTGCATCGCGGCTCGGTCCGTGATGGAACCGGTGTACGCTTCCTGTGGAAGCAGAGCCTGTAGGCCCAGGAAGGCCGTGTGGCATTTCTCCGCATCAAGTCCCTTGGTTGCGAGGAATCCTGCCGCGGCCGCGATGAACTGTTCGGCCTCAAGGGAATGTCTTCGGAGACGATCGAGCGGGATTAGGCCAGCCCTGTAAAAGTCTTGGACATCATGAACTGCATATGCGATGTCGTCCGCCCAGTCCATGATGCGAGCCTCGGCGGAGGCGACGTTTGACGAGCCGTTCATTGCGAACGCATAATCAGCGGCCTCGGTATCGTAGGCAGCCCATTTGTTGGCCGGTGCGGTTCCTGGGGCCTGGCCGCGCATCCAGGGATACTTGAGTATCGCGCGAAGCGATGCGCGGGTCAGGTTCAGCGCTGGGCTCGGCGTTGCCACGGTCCTTATCGCGAGCTTCGTTACGATGCGAAATGACTGAGCGTTTCCTTCGAAACCGTCCGTGAGACCTCGCTCATCCAAGATGTGCTGGAGTTCCTCCTCGGCGATATGGCCGAAGGGTGGATGGCCGAGGTCGTGGGCCAATGCCGCCGTTTCAACGACGTCCGGGTCAACCCCGCCGGCTGCGGTCAAGTGATTCGGGTCCGTGGCGCTAACGATCTTCTCGGCGAGACGACGCGCAACCTGAGCTACCTTGAGCGTGTGGGTGAGGCGGTTGTGGACGAGCAGAGTCTCCGACGTAGCCACGACCTGCGTAACGCCCCCGAGCCGCCGGAAGGCGCCGCTGTAGAGAACTCGGTCTCGATCCCGCTGAGCCGGGCTACGGTAGTCGGCAGGTTCGTTGCGTAGACGTTGAGCTCGCTGCGCGGCAGCGTTGGCCTTGCCCTTCCGCACTGTGGCCACGAATCAGGCGCTTAGTCGATAACGGCTCGTGTGACGTCTAGGTCGTCATCGAGCATCAGGGCGCGTTCATGAACCAGGATCCACAAAGCGTGCTGGATCATTCCTGGATCGAGGTTAGTCCCTTCCTGCACCGTTTGAACCACGTCACGAAGGGAGGTTCTGTCTCCCTTGCTGGCGGCTTCGAGTAGGGCCCGACGGGCCTCGTCGAGTTGTTTCCGCGTGCTCCGAAGCTCTTCCTGGGCACGCAGGATCGCCGGGGTCGGGGTCACCGGCTTGGTTCGGGGCCGTGCGACAGCTGCCGACACATGTGCTGCACTCCGAGCCATGGCATTCTCCCTAGCGCTGAAGGTGCCTTGTTTATTCGTCGGGACACCCTAGTTATTGAAGCACATCTGTTCGCTATCCGAAAGGAGCGAACAGCTGATGGTCTAGTCGCATCTAGGCTACGAAAGTATGCAGCAGTCCGTAGCTACTCGTTTCAGATGGGAACGCTTCATACGTACCATCACCTCCTTATGGCGCTCGGCGAGCCGCGAAGTTCGGCGATGGAGGCATATCGCTCCGGAACCCGTCCGAAGACCTCGGGTACGCCTTCCCGGACCTTCGGGTCGCAGTCGGCACAGAAGAGCGCGGACCCGAACTCGCCTTCCCTGCGGGCGGTCATGACGACCGGCGCATGGTCGCAAAACTCATACCTCGGCCAGTCAGGACGACTGCCGGCGTAGGGCGAGAACTGAAGGTCGGGTCGCCGCCCGGCGGCCACCGCCGGTTTACTTCTTTTTGGTAGAGGCGGGCTTCGTCTGGGCGAGGTCGCTTCCCGCGACGCTCTTGACCGACTTCGGCGTGCTCGGATTGCTGAGAAGCTTCGAGGCTTTGGAAGCGTCTTTAGGACTGGTCATAGCTAGGGTCTCCAGTGTCGAGTGGAACAAATGTTCGCCTATTGTCGCATCCTCCGAGGCGGGTTGCAAGCGCACGCTAGCGATAGATCGCTGATGTCCCTAACCTGTCCCGCGTTGGCCGGTCACGTCCCGCTGCCGCGAAATTGAATACGATCGCGTCACCCTGAGATCATTTCCGGCGCCGCTTGGTAGGATTCGATTTCCTCGCCCGTCACGCTTGTGGACGGGACTTTCCGGAAGGCCTTTCGATGATCCGGTTATACGACCGTGACGCCGATGTCGTGAGCGAGGCGCTCACCGTTGCGGTCGACATCTTCCGCGAGGGCGCTGGAACGGTGCGTGACCTTGCGTATGGCGAGTTGCTCGTCTGGACGCCGGCCGAAATGCTCGGAATCGAGCCGGGCGGGGTGCTCGTGCAGTCGCCTCGTCGGCCGCGGAATCAGCCGGCGGTCCCCGTGTGAGCCGGCACTTAGACGTACCGTCGTCCTCCCCTGAGAACCTGAAATACGTTGGCCCATGTGCCGCGTGCGGTCTATTTTGTATTCGAAATCGCCGATTTTCCGGCCAGCATCTTGGTAAGGCGTAGGCCGTGAGTTCAATCCTCACCTTGGGCTCCAGTCCCCGACGACGCCCGTCCTGAACCCGATTCTCGGGGATTCCACGGCTCGATGGACAACGCCATTCTTGGCCGTTCTGGGGCGGGCATTCGGACTCCAGACCGATGGAGCACTTTTCACCATAGGTGCTCCATGACCACCACCGCAGCGCCATCGCAACCACCCACCTGGGACCGCCCGATCGTGGCCAGAGGGTCACGTCCCATCGACCCTCCTGAGTCGGTCCGACCCCTGGCGCGGCCCGGCCGCGTGCCCACCGTCGAGGAGGCCATCGCCGCCTGGTTGAGCGCCCGGGGATTCGCGCCGTCGACTGCGGCGGCAACCCACCAGCACCTGGAGAATGGCCGGGCGCGGGGGTGGCGCGCCCAGCAGGGCATCGTGACCATCGATCAGCTCAGCGCCGAGGCCGGCGCCGCCTACCTCCGCTACCTGCGCGACCGCGGTGCCGCGCCGGCGACCCTGCGCAAGGTCAAGACCCTGCTCGCCAGCCTCGCCGCCTTCTGCGCCGAAACCCCCGGCTACGAGGCCGGGCTCCGGGGCGACGCGCTGACCAGACTGCGCCTCCCCCCACTGGTGGAGCGGATCCCGACGGCGCTGAGCGAGACCGAGTGCCTCCGGCTCATCGCTGTCTGCGCTGACGTCCCCCGGGATCGCCTGATCGTCGAGACCTTCCTGCTCTCCGGCCTGCGGGTCAGTGAACTCTGCGCCCTCACCCTGGATGCGCTCCATCTCGACACCCGCCCCGCCTACCTCGACGTCCACGGCAGCGTGCACAATCCCCACCGCCCCAAGACGCCCCGGGAACGCCGGATCGTCGTCGACTACGACAGCCGCGGGATCGGCCGCGGCTACACCGGCCGGCTCCGCCACTTCATCGAGTCAGTCCGGCCGGCGAGCTTCCAGCGGGAGCTGTTCCTCGCCCATCGTCGCGATGCGCAGGGGCAGCACACGCCCCTCACCCGCGACGGCGTCGAGCGCCTGATGGCTCGTCTCGGGGAGCAGAGCGGGATCCACTGCAACCCCCACAAGCTCCGCCACACCTTCGCCACCCGGTGCGTCGACAAGGGCGTGCCGATGTTCCATCTCCAGGACGCCCTCGGCCACCGCTCGCTCGACATGGTGCGGCGCTACTACGCCCAGAACCGGCACGCTCAGGCAGAAGGCTTCTATCGTGCGTTCGGGAGTTCAGGGATGGGCGGGAGCAGCTGACGCTGGCGCAAACCATCGAAGATCTTGGTCGCCGTGTCGTCGGTGACCCCATAGTCGCCCAGGGCTCGATATAGGCACGCCAGGCTGACCTTGGTCACGACAGCAAACTCACGCACAGTCCGGCCACGCAGGACGATGGCCCTGCGCAGCTGGGCACCATCGAAGGCTCCGGAGCGCGGGTTCCAGAACGGCTTTTCGATCTGCGTGGCACAGCGACTGGCGAGCTCGGATCGACGGCGATCGGGTTCGAGGCGCACGCTCATGGCCGCTGTCCTGGGCAGCCCGGAAACGATGATCGATCGTCGCTGCTCGGAATCTCTCGGGTCATCATCACTGACCCGGCGGGCCGCGCAACTGGTGATCTGCAATCGCTCCGCGCCGCTTGGTTGGGAGTCGCTCGACGACGCGGTCCGGGCTCACCGCCTGCCTGCTTTACCAACTGGGGTGCGCTCACCCCGCGAAGGGCGAGTGCATCTCGACGGCGATCACCGCCAAGTCGAACGCTCACGTCACGTCTCCGCCGCTGCCCTGCTGACCGCATGCCTTGAGTCGATCCGGACAGCGAACGACCAAGGACGTCGCCATCGCCATCGTCACCGTGCGCTCCATGTCGTCATGATCCTCCTACGTTGGATCAGTCGTCAAGGCGGTGGTGGGATAGATATCCCTTTGAGGACATAGGTTTTCCCTTGTCCATGGGAGCGGCGCAAGGACGGCGCACGGACGAATTGGCCATATATGGCAGTTTCATAAGGAATGTGAGGGCGTTTCGATCTGAATCATCCGGATTCGCCGTGACCCGGGCGGTGCATGACCGGCACCGTGCGCCGTCCGTGTGGACGTCGGACCTGCGGCCGCTGGTAGCTCGGAGCGCCTAACGAAGAGTGGCCCGAGGCCGACCGCACCGGAGGTCTCGCGCCGCGGCGGCGCGGGAAGTCGCGGGACGAGGATCGAACGCGCGCCGCTTCCCTGGAGCGCTCAGAGACCCAGGTAAGCCGCCGCGGACTTGTCGAAGAGACCCATGGAGCTGCGCCCGGCCGACAAGGATCGAAGACCGGCCTGCGCCCTAATGACGCGCTCCGGAGCGCCACCTGCCAACGCAGCCGTCACGAAGCCGGCGCGCAACGAGTGGCCCGCGTACCGCGCGGGATCCAGGCCGGCGCGGCGGGCTGCTCGTTTGATCACGAGCGCCACTGCGCGGTCGGTGAGCCGTGTTGCTCCGACCCGGCCATGACGGTCGATGGGCCGGAAGAGCGGTCCCCAGCGGATCCCGCTGATGGCGTACCAGGCTCGAATCGCGCGCACCGGACAGGTGTCCGCGCGCTCGCCGCGGGGAATTGTGACCACGCGTCCGGAATGCCACACGCCGGCGCTGCTCGGGAGCCGAATCCGGAGGCGCTCGTCGGTCAAGCCGATGTTGCTGATATCCAACGCGACCAATTCCCTCGTCCTTAATCCGCCGGCGAAGCCCAGCAGGAGCATGACCCGGTCTCGGGCGCCCGCTGCACTCCGCGGCGGCATGGCCCTCAGGAGCCGACGCAGGGTGGTGACGTCCACCTCGGCCTTGGTCGCCGGGAATTTCAACTGGTGTCGAAGTGTCCCGAGGAGTGGCCGGATCAAGCGCTCGCCGTCATCGGAGAGTCGCTCGCCAGCGATCTGGTGCGCCTTCCGGATCGACGATCGCCTGCGCACGACCGTGGACGCCTTATAGCCGCGATGGAGGAGATTAGCGACGTAGCGGGCGATCGTCGCTGGCGCCGCCGCGACTCCGTGGGCTTGGCAGTAGGCCTCGAAATCTCGCACATCGGCGGTGTAGGCCCGCATCGCGTTGGCTGTCTTGGGCGCCAGCCGCTGCTCTCGCAGCGCGCGGCATCTTAGCCTTCAGGGCCGTAATCGTGACCGAGACGTCCTCAGCCCTAGCGTGGACTGCGCCAGCCTGCATCGGGCGAACCTTGACGAGCTCCTGAATGCCGTGCGCGGTGCTCACCCAGGTCGTTTGATCCCGGCGTGGCGGGCGCAGATGTCCGTCAATGAATTCGAGGGCGTAATCCGTCATGTTTCCGAGTCTAGATCAACTAGCTTCCGATAACTAATAGAAATCGGGAGTCAGGCCGGTGCGGGCACGATATTCGGGGAGTTTCGGGGGGCGCGATAGCCCGAAAGCAGGGGCACGCGGGTGGACTGGTGCACCACCGTCAAGACTGTCCTGCCGGCGAGCGAACAGGCTTGAGTCCCGACCGGTGCGTCCGCGAGCCGAGAGTTCGAGCTTCGCCGCCGCCGTCCGGCGGATGGACCGGCGAACGCCAGCGCCATGGTCACTTCGAGCTGAGTTTCGGAGGACGGCGATAGCGATGACCCGGCGGCTGCCCATCGGTGGCGCCACGGAGCCAGGAAGTGGCCATCCTCGAGTCCCTCGCGGCCGCGTCGCGTGGATCAGTCGATGAACAGGGGCGGGCTTCTCGAGTAAGGCTGCCTTCCGGAGTTCAGCAAGCGTTGGCCCCGGCGCCGGAGTTAGATCGACCAATGTGGCATTAGCCCCTCCCGCGTAGTCGTCACGTCGAATTCGGCGTTGCGCATCACCTCCGCCTCGGCGTCGGAATCTCAAGGTTTAGGTCCGCGGGTCATCAGATGCCTCGAGGCCCAGCGTTTCTTGGGACCAGCGGCCCTGGCGGAACCATTCCGGGGGAGTGACGATGGAATCATGACCAGAGTAGCGACGGCAATCTCCCCAGCGGCGCGGCGCGTCACCGTGCGAGTGGNNTGGCGGCCATCGACGGCGAGCTCGGTAGCCTGGCGGCTGCAGCGACGCACTCGGCAGTCCTGCAGCGGATATTCGACGAGTTGCAGACGGTCTCGCACGCTCACGCATTTTGCGAGGACGACTGAGCATCCCGACGTAGATCCCGTCCTGCGTGCCACACCGGGATGCGCCGCTCGGCGCGCATGATCTTGCCATGCCACTCCAGACCATCATCGAACCATTCCGCATCCATTCCGTCGAGCCGCTTCGCATGAGCACCCTCGAGGAACGGCAACGCGCCGTCCTCGCCGCCGGCTACAACCTCTTCGCGCTCCATTCCGATGACGTTCTCATCGATCTGCTGACCGACTCGGGAACCGGGGCGATGTCACGCGACCAGTGGGCAGCGATTCAGCACGGCGACGAGAGTTATGCGGGATCCCCATCCTGGTTTCGATTCCTCGAGGCCGTCCAGGATCTCTTCCCGTTCCGGCACGTCATCCCGACGCACCAGGGAAGGGCCGCGGAAAAGATTCTCTTCACTGCCATCGGCGGACCCGGCAAGAGTGTGCCGAACAACACGCACTTCGACACCACGCGTGCCAACGTCGAGTTCACCGGTGGGGAAGCGGTGGACCTACTGGTGGCGGAGGGCCACGATCCAGCAGCACGGCATCCGTTCAAGGGCAACATGGACGTCG
>PKWB01000084.1:17422-17590 GCA_003131685.1 Candidatus Dormiibacterota bacterium | reverse complement strand
GCGCCGAACATCGCGAACCCGATGACGAACCCGACGCCGCTCGCGACGTTGAACACCTGGATGCGGAAGAGCCGGAAGGGGAGGATGGGCTCGGCGACCCGCCGCTCGACCACCACGAAGGCGGCGAGCATGACCACCCCGAGGATGCCGAGACCGAAGATCGGCAGC
>PKWB01000084.1:0-17362 GCA_003131685.1 Candidatus Dormiibacterota bacterium | reverse complement strand
TAGAAGATCCAGCGCCAGGACACGTCGTCGGTGAGAAAGCCGCCGATGAGCGGCCCGGCGACGCTGGAGAGCGCGAACACGCCTCCCATCCATCCCTGGTACTTGCCGCGCTCGCGAGGAGGAACGACGTCGCCGATGATCGCCTGGGCTCCGACCATGAGGCCGCCGGCGCCGATGCCCTGGATGGCGCGGAAGCCGATGAGCTCGAGCATGTTCTGGGAGAGACCGGCGAGCATCGAACCCACGATGAAGATGACGATCGCGGCCTGGAAGAGGAACTTGCGCCCGTAGAGATCACCGAGCTTTCCGTACAGCGGGGTGGAGACCGTCGACGCGAGGAGGTAGGAGGTGACCACCCAGGACAGCTGGTTGAGGCCCCCGAGGTCGCCCACGATGGTCGGCAGCGAGGTGGCGACGATAGTCTGATCGAGGGCTGCGAGGAGCATCCCCAGCATGAGCGCGCCGAGCACCGCGTAGATCTGCCGCTGCGTCATGCAGTGGCCCTCCGAAGATGCTCGCCGGCGTCATTCGGGACGGTCGCGGCGATGCGTTCGGTCAAGTCGACGTAAGTCTGCAGCTCGCTGTCGTCGAGGGCGGTGAACACCTCCGCCGATGCTCGACGCATCCCGGCCTTGAAACGTGCGGCGAGATCTCTCGCGCGCTCGGTCGGTACGACGTGTTGCACTCTCCGATCGCGCACGTCACGTACCCGGGTGACCAGTCCACGCCGCTCGAGGCGGTCGATCAGCTGCGTTGCGCCGCTGAGGCCTATGCCCTGCGCCTCGGCGACCTCGCGCATGCTCATCCCGTCGCCGAGCAGGAGGCGCCGGACCACCTCCATCTGATGGAGTGTCGTGCCGCCGACCTCGGCGAACTCCGCCTGCAGTGTCGGCGACGCCATCTCGATGAATCGGCGGCGCAGATCCCCCTGAGCGGTCATGAGGCGTTCGAGGAGGAGCGAGCGGTCCTTCATGTCGCAGATAATACATCACATGAAGTATATTTGCGAGCCCCGCCGGTAGACCGCGACGCTCCGACGCCGTCGCGACGGATCGGGGTATAAGTCTGTCGTCAAAACAGGCGGCTTCGCGAGAGGATCAAGGAGCCGGTGCGGGAGGCAACGAATCATGGGAAGCCCGATCGTTCACTTCGAGCTCATCGGCAAGGATGCCGCCAAACTCAGGGACTTCTACATGCAGCTGTTCGACTGGAAGATCGGTGAGCTGATGCCCGACATGGGCAACTACGGGCTCATCGAGGAAGCGTCGAGCGGCATCGCAGGCGGTATCGGTCAGTCGGACGACGGCCAGCCGCGCTCGTCGGTCTACGCGCAGGTTCCGGACCTCCAGGCGACTCTCGATAAGGCGGTCGCGATGGGAGCGACCGTGGTCATGCCCCCGACCGAGATTCCCGGCGGCCCGTGGCTGGCGATGTTCTCCGACCCGGCCGGCAACATCTTCGGTTTGACCAAGGGCTGAGCGATCGCGACACGCTGAACGGGCGGCCCCTCGCGTCAAGATGGGCCGCGCCGTGATCCAGCATCCGTCCGCGAGCTTCGCCTTCACCGCGCGCTGCCGCATCGTCAACCGGCCGGGAATGCTCGGCCAGCTCACCTCGGCGATCGGCAGCCTCGGAGGGGATATCCGCGCGCTCGACATCGTTCGTGTCGAGGGCAACGGGATCGTCCGCGACATCACCGTGCTCGCCGCCGACGCCGACCATGCCCAGAAGCTCATCGAGCGGATGTCGAGCGTGGCTGGCGTCGAAGTGCTCGAATACTCGGACCGCACGTTTCTGGCCCACCTCGGCGGCAAGATCGAGGTGACGCCGCGACACGCGATCCGGACACGTGACGACCTGTCGATGGTGTACACGCCGGGGGTGGCGAGGATCTGCATGGCCATCGCCGAGGATCCACGCCGCGTGCGCAACCTCACCATCAAGCGCAATGCGGTTGCCATCGTCACCGACGGCAGCGCGGTGCTCGGTCTCGGCAACATCGGGCCTGAGGCTGCGATACCGGTCATGGAGGGAAAGTCGATGCTCTTCAAGGAGTTCGGCAGCGTCGATGCCTTCCCGATCTGCCTGGCCACGCAGGATGTCGATGAGATCGTTGAAACGGTGGTGAACATCGCGCCGATCTTCGGCGGTGTGAACCTCGAGGACATCGCGGCACCCCGGTGCTTCGAGATCGAACGGCGCCTCACCGGACTGCTCGACATTCCCGTGTTCCACGACGACCAGCACGGCACCGCCATCGTGGTCACCGCCGCGCTCATCAATGCGCTCCAGATCGTCGGCAAGCGCATCGAGGATGTCCGGGTCGTCTGCCTCGGGGTCGGAGCCGCGGGCACGGCGGTCACCCGCCTGCTCCTCGCGGCCGGTGCCGGGAGCGTGATCGGCGTCGATCGATCAGGGATCATCGGCGTGGGTGGATCCGACCTCAGCCCGGCGCAGGTGATCTACGCGTCTGCGACCAATCCACTGCGCCTGACCGGCGGGCTCCGCGAGGCGCTGGCCGGCGCGGACGTCTTCATCGGCACGAGTGTCGGCGGCGCGCTCGATGCCGAGCTCGTGCGCCTGATGGCCCCGAATCCCGTGGTGTTCGCGCTCGCGAACCCGGAACCCGAGGTGCAGCCCGAGGCGATCGAGGGGGTGGCCGCCGTGATCGCCACCGGCAGGAGCGACTACCCGAACCAGATCAACAACGTCCTCTGCTTCCCCGGGTTCTTCCGCGGCCTCCTCGACAGCGGCGCCGCGCAGATCACCGACGGCATGAAGCTCGCCGCGGCGCGTGCCATCGCCGGCGTGGTCGGTGACGGCCTCAATCCGGAATACATCATCCCGTCGGTCTTCAACCGGGAGGTGGCTCCAGCGGTGGCCGCCGCGGTGAGCACCGAGGCACGGAGCAGCGGACTTGCTCGCGAGTACTCCGACCTTATCGATCCACTGCACGTGGACCGCTCCAGTCGCGAACTCGCGACCTGATCGACAGGGGGAAAGTTATCCACACCCTGACGGGGCCCGCGTCTCTGAGCGGAGCGACGATCTCGCCACTTATCCACATCCCTCTGGGGAAAGCTGGCTAGCGCCGGACGACCTCGGCTCCCGCCAGGCTGAGCCGATCACCTGACCCATGGGTGGGTGATGCGAGACTCCGAGTCATGGATATCGATGCTCAGGTCGCGCGGATTCGCGCCGAAGGTGAAGCGCTTGCGCAGGCCGCGGAGAGCGGGCCGCTCGATGCACCGGTGCCAGGGTGCCCTGGCTGGGATGTGGACATGCTGCTCCGGCACATCGGCGACGTTCATCGGTGGGCGACGACGATTGTCCGAGAGCGGCTCCCGGAGCGGCTTCAGCGTGACTTCGAAGGTCCGGCGGGGCGTGAGGCGTTGCTCGAGTGGTATCGGGATGGTTGCGCGACGCTCATCGAGACGCTGCAGGCCGGTTCTCCCGATGACAGCTTCTGGTTCTGGGGGCCGGCACCCAACGCGCTTGCCTTCTGGGCGCGCCGGCAGGCCAACGAGACCGCCGTGCACCGGTGCGACGCCGAGTCTGCACACGGCTCGATCACGCCACTCAGGACTGTCGATGCGGTCGATGCCATCGACGAGTGGTTCGGCCTCGCGGTGCGGCGAGCACGGGCACCCGAGGGCGGCGGCCGCATCCTGCGCCTGGTGGCCACGGATGCCGGCAGCACCTGGAACCTGATCATCGGGGAGAGGGTCGAGGTCACCAGCGACCGTGGCCGTGGCCATTGCGAGCTGCGTGGCGCGGCATCCGACCTGTACCTGTGGTCGATGAACCGGCGCGGCACCGATGGAATCGTGGTGTCCGGCGACGCTGGCCTCCTGCAGGTTTGGGCCGACAATGTCCGATTCTGAGGAGGCGATCGTCGCGCGCGCCGGGATCGTGTGATCGTCACGGATGTGGCGTGACAGGGACCTCATAGAGGCTGTATCGAGTGCCTTCGACCACCTTCTCGTCCACGGCGGTGAAGCCGAAGCGCTCGTAGTACCGGCGGATGCCCGGGTTGTCGGCGAGGCAATCGAGGCGGACGTGGGATCGACCACGACGTTGCGTCTCGCGCAGGCACCACTCCACCGCGTGACGTCCGGCGCCGGCTGCGGCGCGACTGATGGCGAATCGGTGCAGGTACATCGCTGCATCGCCGGCGTCCGGCCAGAACATGGGATCGCTTTCGAGCAATGAGAGTGTCCCAACGGGGCGCCCACGTCGCCAGATGAGATAGAGGCCACCGATCGCGATGTCGCCGCGCAACCGGGAGATACCAATGCTGTCCGGGCCGGTGAACGAGCCGGGCAGCCAGCTCGGCATTCCTATCGATTCGCCCCAGGCCGCAACCTCCTCGATGATCGCCGCGCTGGGCCCCGGATCGGCCGAGGCGGCAACGAGAAGGTCGAACTCCGTCAGCGGTCCACCGGTCACGCGTTGCCTCAGGGTTCGCGAGCGGATCGACGTTTCTCGGTGAGCTTGCGGATGCCCTGCATCTCGGCGGACGGCTCGCGATGGGGCGGGCGCTCGGGTGGCTGCAGCCGCGGGGGAAGGTTCCCGCGAGGACCGGCCCACAGTGCCGGCGGTGCGTTGACCGCATCCGCGATGCGGTATGCGAGGGACTCATAGTTGACGCGCCAGCCGCGGAAGTGAACCCACGATTCGGCGGCGCTGCGCTGCATCTTCCAGCCGACATGCTCGAGGTGGTGGATGGCGTCGTTGTAGTTGTCCTCGGTCAGCTGAATCGGATCGCCGGGTTTCGGGTCCGGGTCGTAGGTGACACCGACCACCGTGGCAAGGTCCCGCAGGCACATGTAGCCCATTCGAAGGAAGGCGCGAGCGTCGGACGGCGCCTCCAGCGGTTGTGTGGCCAGTTGCATCGCGGCCGCGTCCATCACCGCGAGCAGCCCGATGACCCACGACCGGTCGGGATGCGGCGAGCGGAACCAGAGCAGCACCGGGTAGGAGGCATGGGTCTCGGCCACGTCCGCGGCCCACTCCTCCCAGCGCTGATAGAGGCTCCCCAGGTTTTGGACGTTATCGACCAATTCGCTGCGGGCCAGGAGTTCAGGGCCCCAGGCGGGTGATCCCGCCCGGCTGTCCAGCATGGTGACCAGCACCTCTCGCCGGTTGAAGGCACCGTAGAGGACCGGGAGATAGGCGATCTGGAGAGCGACGATCCACAATCCCGCCGCAGCTGCTGCGAACACCAGCAGCCGGGGGGCGACGCCCCCTTCGGTGGCGAATCCGAGGGTGAAGAGCGAGGATCCGCTCACCGTGAGGGCGTGGACGAAGCCGCCGGTCTTCATGAACGGCCAGAGCATCAGCGCGAAACCGATGAGGAGTGCGGCCAGCCAGATCGCCAGGATGACGATGAGATAGATCGGCGCCTGGAGGGCGAGAAACCGGTCGCGCTCCTCGTAGGTGTCGAAGCGATGGGAGATTCCGGAGAACACCTTGATGGTGCCTCTGCCCGCGTACTTCTGAATTCTCGACGACCCGAGCCGGGGCAGGACCAGCGAGGTCACGACGCTCATCAGCGTCGACAGGAGGACCAGCAGGCCCAGCGCGCCACCGATCCACGCGATGACCGTCATCCGCGCATCATCGCCGAACCCCGGCGTCCCGNNGGTCAACTGCGCGCTACCACTCCACCCAATCGCCGGGGGCCGACTGCCAGACCGACGTGTCGGGTGCCCCGGCGAAGACCGGCCCGAAGTGTTCGAAGCCCAGTGACAGCGCGTAGTACTCGTTCATGCGGTCGGCGTCCATCCAGAAATCGACGCCGATCACTTCCTGGGTTTGCGCTTCGCCCGGATTCGGGACGCGCAGCCAGATGCTGTGGCTCACCATGCCGTAGCTGCGCGCCCGGTTGAGCGTCGTGGATGCGTATGCCGTGAACGCGCCGGCCGCATGCTCGATGGACGTGACCGGCACCTGGATCAGGCCCACGGCGCCAATCGAGCGGCCCTTGGGGAGCGCCAGGTGAAAGGCACCGAAGCCGTCGAGGGCCGCCCACACGATTCCATCTCGCTGGGCGAACAGCTGACCGGCCGCCGCCTGCACCTGCGGGTTGGCGAAGAAGGTGCCCAGGCCCGAGACGCTGTTCCAGAGATCGATGAACAGCAACTCACCGTCGCGGTCCTTGCCGATCGGTGCGTACACGTTGTGACTCAGATCCCCGAGCGAACGCGCGCCCGCGGCGCTCTGGGGCGCCCCGGCTGTCGAATTGTGGATGTCCCGTGTCTCGTCGAGCGTGGACGGCACTGTCGTACCGCGCACCGTGAGCAGATACGTCGCCGCGCCGGCGTCGGCGGGATATGTCGTGTCGATCATCTCCGTTCTCCTGTGGTCTGTGGATCTACTCACACGACGAACAGCGATCACGGATATCGACAGTGTCGACGATGCTACGTGTGACGGTCCGGAGCGAGACGCGCGGCGCGCGATGCGAGGTATCGCTGCTCGGGGATGCTCAGGGTTCGTTGAGCCGCAAGACGGTACTGATCGCGGGCCGCTGCCAGGTCGCCCGACATCTCGAGCAGATGCGCACGAACCGCATCGACGCGGTGGTTGCCGTGGAGCGCCGGATCGCGCTCGGCCGCGGCGAGCTCGCGCAGGCCGGTGCCCGGTCCACGGACCATCGCGACCGCGACGATTCGGTTGAGGGTCACCATCGGGCCCGGCGCGATGGTGCGCAACAGCTCGTAGAGACCAAGGATCTGCTGCCAGTCCGTGTCCTCGGCACGGGGTGCCTCGTCATGTACCGCTGCAAGGGCGGCCTGCAGCTGATACGGCCCGATTGCGGCCGTCGCAAGGGTGTGCGTGATCAGCGCCGTGCCTTCGGCGACCACCTGAGCGTCCCAGAGCCCGCGGTCCTGCTCGGCAAGGGGCACGAGCGCGCCATCGTCGCTGACGCGCGCGGGGCGACGGGCGTCGGTGAGCAGCATGAGCGCGAGCAGGCCGCCGACCTCGCCGTCCTCGGGAAGCCGCTCATGCAGCTGACGGGTGAGGCGGATCGCCTCGGCGATGAGATCGACCCGGTGCAGGGCCGCACCCGAGCTCGCCGTCGAGCCCTCGTTGAAGACGAGGTACAGCACATGTAGGACCGCTGCCAGGCGTTCCGAACGTTCTGCCTCGTGTGGCAAACGGAACCGAGCGCCGCTGACCTTGATCCGCTGCTTGGCGCGGCTGATGCGCTGGGCGACGGTAGCCTCGGGGACCAGCAGCGCACGCGCGATCTCGGCGGTGGTCAGCCCGCCCACCGCCCGCAGCGTCAGCGCGACCTGCGAGACGGGTGTCAAGGAGGGATGGCAGCAGAGCAGGAGCAGCTCGAGCGAGTCGTCCGACGCAGCACCCTGTTCGATGTCCGCCGGCGCTGAGGCGAACGCGGCCTCCTCTCGGCGACGCCGTGCCGATTCGCTCCGCCACATCTCCGTGCGCCGCCGGGACGCGACAACCGTCAACCACCCTCGCGGGTTGGCCGGCACGCCCTCGCGCGGCCACTGCGTCGCGGCGGCGAGGAGCGCCTCCTGCACGGCGTCCTCGCAGATGTCGAAGTCGTCGAAGCGTCGCATCAGGGCCCCGAGAACCTGCGGTGACAGGGACCGCAACAGGTCCTCGACGTCGTTGGGAGTGTTCAGATGTCCCATCCGTCGAGGGCCATGATGGGGCGTACCTCAACCAGCCCGAACGCTGCCTCGGGAATCCGCGCGGCCTGCTCGACGGCCCGCTCCATGCTGGGGCACTCAAGCAGGAAGAAGCCGGCCAGGTACTCCTTCACCTCCGCATAGGGCCCGTCGGTGACCAGCGCCTGACCCTCGTGCGAGGTCACCCTCTTGGCGAGTGACGGATCGGCAAGTGCCTCCGAGACGATCAGCTCGCCCGAGGCGACCATGCTTTCGTGGAGCGCCGCATAGTCGCGCAGCCCCGCGGCGCGCTGGTCGCGCGAGAAACTGTTCCAGATCTCCCTGGATTGCGGGTTGCTGTAGATCAGGATCAGGTACTTCACTCGGTGTCCTCCTCCGCGGGTGTGCGGGAAATTGGTCTCACCGGGATGTCGATTCCGGCCGGCCGACTTCGACATGTGGTGTGAGGGCGTCCGCCGAGACGCCGGACCCGACCACTATCCCGCAAGGAGGATCGTGATGACCAACAGCCCACGCGTCACCCGGATTGGAACCGTGATCGTTCCGGTGAGCGACCAGGAGCGAGCGCTCTCCTTCTACGTCGAGACGCTCGGATTCGAGAAGCGTATGGATGCGCCATTCGCAGGCGGTCGCTGGATCGAGGTGGCGCCGGTCGGGGCGGCCACGACGATCGCCCTCGTCGAGGCTCCCGAGGCGGCGACGCCAGGCATCGTGGTGAGCCTGGCGACCGAGAACGCCGACGACGACCATGCGATCCTGGTTGCTCGCGGCGTCGATGCGGATGCCGAGGTGATTCGGATGGGGGACCACGTGCCGCCCATGTTCACGTTCCGCGACCCGGATGGAAACCAACTCCGCATGGTGCAGCGCGACTGATGGACGCACACGGCGGCGGCAGCCGGGGCGAGGCTACTCGATCCTGGTGATGTACGAGCCCACCAGCGTGGCCTTCTGCTGGTTGACACCGCCGTCACGCCGTTCCTCGTGCGCGTCCTGGAAGTGCGCGAACGCTGCGGTCGACGAGATCGGATTCACCTCGTCATCGCCGTGGTCGTGGAATGAGACGTGGACGAACGAGCCGTCCTCGAGCCGCAGCACGATGTAGCTCACGTTGCCGGGCTTGTTGGCCTCGAGCTCGGCGAAGACTCCCTCGACCCGTCGCTGATTCTCGTCCGCCGCCTCTTTGGACTTTGTCGCGTAACGCGTCACCAACCGCTTGTGCATAGGAGCTCCTTATGTCGTCTCGATAGACTACGCGAATGGATTGGAAGATCGAGCTCGTCGCCATACCGGTTACCGACGTCGACCGCGCCAAGGCCTTCTACGTCGACCAGGTCGGCTTCAACGCCGACCACGATTACCAGGTCACCGAGACGCTGCGCTTCGTGCAGCTCACGCCGCCTGGCTCCGCGTGCTCGATCGTCATGGGCACTGGTATCACCGACATGCCGCCCGGATCGCAGCGCGGCGTCCAGATGGTCGTGGCCGATGTGGCTGCGGCCCGAGAGCAGCTGGTCAGCCATGGCGTGACGGCGAGCGAGATCGACGTCAAGCCATGGGGTTCGTTCGTGACCTTCAGCGATCCTGACGGCAACGCCTGGTCGCTGCAGCAACTCCCCGAGTGGGCACCGCAGCAAGTCCCCGAGGGCGGGTAGCGCGCTCGAGTTTCACGCCACCGGCTTGCGTCTTGGGACCCCCGATGGAGATGCCGAACGCCTCCTTCAGCAGCATCCTGACGTCGTCACCCTGAGGACGTGAAGGTCGGTGTGATCAGGGTCCAGGTTGACCCTGCGTCAGTCGTCTGCCACAGCTCAGGCGGCAGCGGCGGGACGGGCGTCTGTCCTGGTGCCGGTATCCCTCCCACGACGATGTCAAAGGAGACCGCCCAGCCGATCCGAGGGCTGATGAAGTCGAGCTGTGAGGTCTGGAACGGTCCGTTGCCGTGAATCGCGCCATTTGGCGCCTGACCCCAGGTCATCCCACCGTCGATGGTCGTCCACAGTACCGTCGACGGGTTGTTGTTCCCCGTCAGCCCCATGGTGAAGCCGTGCGTGGCATTGACGAAATCGGGCCAGTCGCCGGGCGGCGACGTCCGGCCACTCCAGGTGCGTCCGCCGTCTTTGGTCACGAAGAGTCCGCCCGTTCCGGTGGCCGCGAACAGCGACCCGACGAGCGGCGACGTGAACTGCGGCGCATAAAGGGCGCAGTTGATGCAGGGAAACGGCTGCGGCGCCCAGGTGGCACCGCCGTCGTGCGTCACGTCGAAGAGCGTGGCGATGCCGCACGAACCGGCTACCCAGCCGGTGGTGGGATTGAGAAACGTTATGGCGTAGGCGGTGCATCCGATCGGGAGCGCACCCGGGGCGGCCTTGCCGGTCGCCGGCGTCATCTCCATCTGTGACCAGTGCAGTCCGCCGTCCACGGTGCGGTAGATGAACGTGGGAGCGCCGGCCCCGAGCCCTTGACTGTCGAATAACCACCCATGGAGCGGATCGACGAAATCGAGATTTGCGTATACCCGTGGAGCGCCGGGATCAGCGCCCGTCTCCAGTAGCACCCGAAACGGCTGCCCCGCCGACCAGGTCGCCCCACCGTCGTCGGTCATCCACGGCGTGAGCGTGTAAGGCTGCTCGAGCTGGTCGCGAGCGGCGGGGGTCGTCGTCAGGATTCGCGCTGATTCGGCGTTGACCCACGCCACCCCCACGATGAGGCGGCCGGCAATCGGGGCAGGCACGATCGTCCAATGCCCGACTCCAGACGTGGTGTGCAGGATCTCGTCTCCTCCGGGCCACGCCCACCCGTTGTTGGCGTCGTACATGCGGAGATCCTGGATCGATGTGGCCGGCCCACCGGAACCAATGCCAGCGCCGGGGCGCAGGAGCACGCCGACGCCGAGCGGCACGGCCACGATGAGCGCCGCGACAAGGGCGAGGAGCGACGTCACCAGGCGCGAGTGCGGCGTCCGCGCCTGGTGCTCAAGGGCTCCGGGGTTCAGGACCGGCGCGGATCCTTCCGCAGAATAGGTGGCGTGGAGCAGTTGCCGGATGTCGTCGTCTTCCATCTAATCCGTCGCCTCGGGTTGATTCATCAGCTCTCGAAACCTGACGGCAGCGCGGGCCGTTCGCGCCTTCACCGCCGACGCCGATATCCCCAGAATCCCCGCGGACTCCTCGACGCTCATGTCCATGAGAAAGCGTAAGGAGAGAACCACACGGTCGTCACGCTTCAACCGGCGCATCGCGGACCGCACGTCGAGCCGCTGGTCGATCGCCTGGGGCCAGCTGATCGCACCGACGTCCGGATCAGCGTCGGAAGGGAGCGCCTTCCGCTTGCGCCACGCGCTCCGGCACTCGTTGACGACGATCGCGAGGAACCACGCTCGGGCGCTGCCGTCACCACGAAGCTGGCGCATCCTCAGCCACGCCTTGAATGCCGCGCTCTGCACCGCGTCCTGAGCCGAGCTCCGGTCTGTTGAGAGCGCCTGAGCCAGCGCGAATGCCTCGCCGAGGTGTGGTTCGATCAGAAGCTCGAATCGCCGTTCATCATCTGAGGCGGCAGGGCGGGCCGCATAGTCAGGCATGACGCCTGCTATTGAGGCGGTTCGCATGCTGATGAGACGCGTGGACTCGGGAAATGGACACACTTGGAGTCGTGTGCGAGCCGTGGTCCATGACCGGTACGGTCCACCCGAGGTCCTCCATCTCGAGGACGTGGAGCAGACAGTTCCGAAGAACGATGAGGTGCTGATCCGGATTCACGCGACGACCGTCAACCGATCGGACTGCGCGCTGCGCGCTGCCGAACCATTCTTCTCCCGCTTCCTCACCGGCATCCGCCGCCCGAGGCAACGCATCCTCGGTGCGGTCCCTCGGCGCCGATGAGGTCATCGACTACACCAAGGAGGATTTCACCGGGATCGGCGGATCGCGGCGCGCGCCGCCCGTGCAGCCTCTTCTGCAGCATCGGCAGCATGCTCGGCGATCGTCGCCTCGTCGGCGGCGGTGCGGGCTTCGTCCGACAGGCGGTCAGCCTGATGCCGCTTCGCATCCGCGGCCTCTCGTGCTCGTTCGGCAGCCGTGTGCAGTTTGGCTTGGTCGCGCTCGGCCTGCCGCCGCTCCAGACCTTTCGAGCCTGCGGCGGCCGGTGCGGGCGCCGATTGTCGGGTCGTCGATTCGCTCCGCCGACGGAGCGGTGCGAGGACTGCTGCAAGGTCTGAGGGGTCATCCTCGGGTTCCCCGACCCCTCCAAATCCCGCCACGTCGAGGTCGCGGTCGAGCGTTCCGATCCAGAGCGCCTGACGGTCTGCTGCTCCGCCGGTCGCGGCTGCCTGGAGCGTGCTGCGGATTCTTCGTGTCGTGTCTTCGGTTGCGGTGTGGCCGGCGCCGGCCAGCACGTCGACGGCGGCCCGCGCGGCAGCCTCGACCGCATCGCGAAGCCTTCCTGTGGCGATGCGGAGATCCTCACGGCTCGCTGTTCCCGCGGCGACGTTCCCCTGAGCCTCGCGGGCGTCGGCACCCGCAGCGAGAAGCTCCGCGATGTGTGCAGGGGTTTCCGCCACGACCTGGTCGATTGCCCACACGCCGGCGGGAGGCTTGCGAAGCTTGCCGACGGCATCAGCCGCCTCGCGGTCGGTGCTCCGAAGTTCTCGGACGAGAGCGCTACGCCGCGCCACGAAATCCTCGAGCGGTCCTCGATACAGGCCGGCGGCGTCCACGGTCAGCAGTGTGACGTCGCTGTCGGTGCGGTCATCGCAGGTTCCTCATGCAGGAGGGGTTGACACTCGCTTCCTTCGACTCCGCCCGGCGGAAAACTCATCGGTCCTGCAGCGATGGGGCTCTCGACTCGGCGGCGTCCTCTTCGTAGGATGCCAGCAGTTCCCGCGGCACGCGCTCGATGGAGCTCGAGCAACTGAGCGTGCGCCAGTCGCGCCTTGCGACAGTTCTCGAGTATCGAATGCGGCAGGGCGCGGCCGGATGACGGGAGTGGCGGACCACGGTCATGCCACAACCTGCAAGTACGCACGGTCTCCGTGATGGCCGACCGTGGTTACGTCCTTCCTCGTGCCCGGCGTTTGCCCTCGTGCATGGCCTGGACACGAGCGACCGGGATGGCTCTGCCCTCCTCGAGCAGCTCGGTGCTGAGTCGCTGTGGTGGCGGCATTCGCGTTGCCCAGCGGTCGTCATCCCCGAGCAGACGCACGGCGGTGAGTATCGTGAAGTCAGCGGGAGAAACGTCATCCAGCTCGTCCCAGTCCACGGGGAACGACACAGGAGCGCCCGGGCGCACACGCGGGCTGTACGCAGCGACCACCGTCGCCCCGCCGACGCGGGTCGCATCGACGAACACCTTGCCCTCGCGGTCCTCCTTCATGAAGGCGGTGGTCACCGCGCCTGGATCAAGTCGCTCGGCTCGTGCAGCGATCGCCCGGGTGCCCGCTGCGGCCGCATCCATGGACAGGCTGGTGTCGATGGGAACGAAGATATGCAGTCCCTTCGCTCCGCTCGTCTTGATGACGGCATCGAGGCCTTCATCGAGGAGGACGCGCCGGACAACCCGCGCGGCCCGCACAGCGGCGGGGAAGGCGTCTGCGCGTGGAGGATCGATGTCGAGCACGAGGTGAGTCATGTGCTCCGGACTGTCGACGCGCACCAGCGCAGGGTGATACTCGACGGCGCGCTGATTCGCGAGCCACAGCAATGTCCGGCGGTCATTGCACAGCGCATAGCTCACCTCTCGTTTCGACGACTCCGCCCACATCGTCACCCGCTGCACCCAGGACGGCGTGTACGAGGGCAGGTTCTTCTGCATGAAGGCCTCCTGACCGCGGTGAACACGGATCACGGAGAGCGGCCGGTCCTCGAGCTCCGGGAGGATCCGGCCGGCCACGCTGTCCAGATAGTCGACGAGGTCTCGTTTGGTTGCGCCCGCGGCGTCAAACAGCGGCTCGTCGAGGTTGGTCAGCTCCACGCCCAGCGCCGCAGCGTCTTCAGTCATGACCAGATAGGCTACGCATCGGGAGCTACGTGGTCATGGATCCGGGAATACTGCCTCTGCGTATCTGACTTTCGTCAGGGTGGCGGCTCGACCACGGCAATGCCATCAGCGATGTGGATGCGCCACCCCTGCTCGTGCACGCGGCGGTGATGCGGCCTGCACAGTGAGACCAGATTGTCGAGCTCGGTGAGGCCGCCGTCCGGCCAGTGGATGATGTGGTGCCCGTCAGTCCGCAAATGTAGGTTGAGCCGACCTGACGAGGTGATCCAGTCGGCGAGTTCGCGCGGGCGCGGTATCTCGGGAATCACATCACGACCCTGAGAGGGCTCAGAGAGGCAATGGTCGCTCACCCCAGCGTGCAATTAACACACCAGAGGTTCAGTGCTTTATAGCAGTCGCTGTCACGACCGAAGTCGACCTACATTTCCCGAGCCAGCGCACGTCGGACATGCAGAATCTATGTCGAGGTCTCAGCTTTGCCAGCTTGAGCCGTCTCTATGAAGTTGTCGCCGTCGCCCTGTGCAGCAGTGCATCAGTCTCGCTGACGGCTGGAGCGTAGCCCATCGCGGTGAAGAGGTCTCGAGCTTCGCCCAAGGGACTGTCAGCCTCAGGCATGCCGAGGGCGACCAGGCAGCGTCCCTGGCCGAGCAGCGCGTAGGCAAGTTCGGGCAGGTCGCCAAATCTGCGCCATTGCGTAGCCGCATCAGCGTAGGCGGTCGCCGCCATGGCGCGATCGCCGGCAGCCTCCGCGAGCGCGGCGCGACACGTGGCCAGGGCGTGCTGCTGCAAGGGGATTCGCGGCTCGACGCCGCCGATCA
This sequence comes from Candidatus Dormiibacterota bacterium, assembly GCA_003131685.1. GTDB lineage: Bacteria > Chloroflexota > Dormibacteria > Aeolococcales > Aeolococcaceae > Palsa-851. The sequence goes on along the minus strand of PKWB01000084.1, from coordinate 2,886 downwards.
GGCGGGCGGCCAGCGCCGGTTCGCCGAGCGCGAGCGCGCAACGGAGGAGCCCTGGCAGCGCCGCGGCGTAATACGGGTCACCGCGGGTGCCGCTGGTCTGCTCCAACTCCTCGAGCGCCGCCGTCGCCCGCTCGCGATGGCCGCCCGCGAGCAACACCTCGGCGGCCGCCGCGAATCCCATTGCAATCAACTCTGGGCCGCCGGTCCCGCGGGCGATCGCCACAAGTTGTTCCGCGGCGGTGGCGTCGGCTCCCTCGCCACGTCTGCCTCGAAGAGCGAGCTGGACCGAGCGAGCCTCAATGAAAGTCGAATAGCCTGCCGCTTCGCTGTGCGCTGCCAGGAATTCGACGTCCGCGAGCGTACGCTCTGAGGGGCCGCAGGCAGCCATGAAGGTCAGTCTCTGCGTCGCGATCCAGGTTGCCATGCCGGCGATGCCGCGCCGCTCGCAAAACTCGATGCCTTCGTCACAGAGGACCAGCGCGGCCGCCGGGCCCTCGTACTGCCAGACAACCAGGGCCAGATTGTTGTACAGGGATGCGGCGTCGCGGCCCAGTCCCTGCACGACGGCGAGTGCGAGCGCGCGGCGCATGTCGGACAGGCCCTGCGCTTCCCCCAGGAGCGCCCGGGCAATGCCGCGCACACCCAGAGCTCGAGCCGGTTCGGGGAGGCCCAAGGCCGTTGCCAGCAGGATTGCTCGCTCGGCGGCAGCGATCGCCTCGGCGAAGGCGCCATCAATTCCTGTTCCGCTGGCGAGCTCCGTATAAGCGTTGACAAGTTCCGTGCCCGGCTCCTCGGCTTCGAGCAGCCGGAGCGCCTCGGCGAGGGGATCCCGCGAGGTCGGATCCCCGGCCATCCTCAGCACCTTCGACAGTGCGGTCAGCGTCCGCGCCGCGGCCACAGTGTCACCCGCATCGCGATGCAGCGCCAGCGCTTCCTCGAGGGCCGCCCGCGCCCCAGCTTGGCGTCCCAGCAGGTGCGTCGCGTACGCCCAACGTTCCAGCAGGGCCGCCCGATCAGGGTGGTCCCCAGGGGCGAGCTCGATCGCTCGGGCGAAGCTGGCTTCGGCGCCGGCCACGTCGATCGGCAACGCCCGATCCCCGGCCAAGGCGAGATATCGGCGCGAGATTGCCTCCAGCTCCGGGATGTCCTGCTCTTGGCCGGCAGCACGGGCGAGCTCCAGTGATTGGGTGTAGTGATAGGCGAGCACGTCGCTGAGGTCGTCGACGCGTTCCCCGGCCTCGCGCTCGATCCACGCAGCTGCGGCGCGGTGCCGGGCGGCCCGGCTGGCCCGCGGGATCTGGGCGTAGCAGACGTCGCGCACCAACAGGTGCCAGAAGCCGTATTCCCGCTCACCCTGCATCGAGCTGCCCCGGGCGGGCCGGACCAGCTCCTTGCGGGCCAGCTCGTGGAGGGCGAGCTCGACGTCGCGCGGGTCGCGCTCGCTCATCCTCGCCAGCGCTCCGGCCCAGAAGACCTTGCCGATCACCGCGGCGTCCTGGAGCAGGCTCTTGCGATCCGCTGTGAGCGTGTCCAGGCGGGCGGCAATGAGGGCCTGCACCGAGTCGGGAAGGAGCACCTCCTCGAGTGAGTTGCCCAGGAGATTGCGGTCGCTGAGCAGACGAACGAACTCCTCCGCATAGAGCGGGTTGCCGCCGGCGCGGTCGAGCAGGGCTTGCTGGGTCGCGGCGGGCAGGACCGTCCGCTTCAGGAGCAGGGCGATCAGCGTCGCCGTCTCGTCGTCGGAGAGCGGGGCGAGGTTGATCGTCTGCGCGTTGCGCACTCCCGCCGCCCAGGTCGGATGCTTCTCGTGGAGCTCCGGGCGCGCGGTGCAGAGCAAGAGCAGCGGCACCCCCGTGGACCAGTCAGCCAGATGCTCGAGAAAGGCGAGCATCGGCGCGTCCGCCCAATGCAGATCGTCGACCACGAGCACCGTGGGGTTCTGCGCCGCCAGCCCATCGAGAAAGCGTCGCCAGGCGGTGAACGACTCTTCCTGCGCCGCCGGCTCGCCGCCCGCGCCGACGAGCGGAGCCAGCCTTGCTTTGAGCCACGCTCGGTCCGTTTCCTGCTCGGGGATGGCCTGGTCAAGCTTGGCCAACGCCTCCTCCGGAGAGTCCGACTCGAGGATGCCGCTTTCCGCCTTGACAATCTCCCCCAGGGCCCAGAAGGCGATCCCCTCCCCGTACGGGAGACACCGGCCCTGGCGCCAGCGCACCAGCCCCGGGCGTTGCTCGACGTACTGCAAGAGCTCGGTGCCGAGGCGGGTCTTGCCCACCCCGGGCTCGCCCACCACGGTCACCAGCTGGCAGGAACGCTGCGTTGCGGCGCGCTCGAAGGTGGCGATCAGCTGCTGACGCTCGAACTCCCGGCCCACCAACGGCGTGGCACTGGTTCTGATGACGTCGGCGCCGAAGCGGGCTCGGGCGGCGAGCGGCTGCCAGACCGGGAGTGGGTCCGTCTTGCCTTTGACCTGCACCGACTCGAGGCGAACAAAGGTGAAGACGCGCTCGGTCTGGCGAAAGGTTGGCTCCGATACCGCCACTCCGTTGATGGGGGCGATGCCCTGCAGGCGGGAGGCGGTGTTGACCACGTCGCCGGTCACGAAGCCTTCGCCACGCTCAGGATGCGCGCCGAGGGCCACCACCGCCTCACCGGTGTTGATGCCCACTCTGACCTGCAGCTGCAACTTCTCGTCCCGACGGTTCAACTCCTCGATGGCTTCCAGGATGCGCAAGCCTGCGCGGACCGCGCGCTCGGCGTCATCCTCGTGCGCCACCGGCGCACCGAACACGGCCATCACCGCGTCGCCGACGAATTTCTCCACGGTTCCGCCGTGGCTCTCGATCACCTGCTGGAGCTGCGCATGGTACGGGCGGAGCCGGGCGCGCA
>PKWB01000094.1:174-17832 GCA_003131685.1 Candidatus Dormiibacterota bacterium | reverse complement strand
CCCAGGAGATGCTTGACGGCGTGCGGCGGGTCCGCCGGATGCTTGACACAGCCGGCCACCCTCCAGTCCGCTCGTCCGCAAGGACTGAGCGCCATCGGATTCCTTGAAGTACAGCCATGGGAGCATCTCGACCTTATTGATACGAGCTCCTCTCGCGTGGTGAAACTCCCGAACTCGAGAGTGGTACTGGCACCCTCCGCGTTCGCATGCTGGCAGCCTTCCGATCCCAGGATCGAGGACTAAATTGGCTGCTGAAGATCGAAGACTACTCTCACATAGAGGTGACCATGAACGAGTTTGACATCGTGACTGTCATTGACCGGCCCGCGGATGAGGTCTTTGCGTTTCTCGTGGACGTCGACAAGGCGGCTGCCTGGAATCCCCAAGTGCTCGAGGCGCGACAGACGAGCGATGGACCGCTCGGCGTGGGCAGCAGCCTTCTATATGTTGGAAAGTTCTTGGGACGCCGTTTCGAATCGGTCTCGGAATGTACCGAGTACACCCCCAACGAAAGGTTCAGCACCAAGACGACCTCCGGGCCTTTCCACCTCGAAATCGACAACACTCTGAGTTCTGTCGATGGCGGAACCAGGCTCGCAACCAACTATCGGGGCGAGAGTCGGGGCTTTTTCAAGCTCGCCGAGCCGGTCGTTGTGCGCTTGACCAAGAAACAGTTCGAAACCGCGACAGAGAACTTGAAGGCGCTGATTGAGACCGAGGCCACGTAGACGATCCACGAACGTTCGCGATGGTCATTGGGTCTGCCCCTAACAGGGGTTGGTTTCAACCGGTCGATGCATCGGGGCTCTCAAGAAGCTGGCTGAAAGCCTCGGCTGGCGTTCGCCACTCGAGTGTACCGCGGGGCCGGCCATTGAGTAGAGCCGCGATGGCCTGAAGAGTTGCCGGGTCGTGGGGCATCACCGAACTCCTGGGGAGGTACTGGCGCAGAAGGCCGTTGGTGTTCTCGTTGGTTCCCCGCTCACAGGGCGATCGGTGGTGAGCGAAGTAGACAGCCACCACTTCTAGGGCAACGCTCACAACCGGGACCATGGGTCAGGCAACTCGTCGGTTCGCAGCGGCCGTCAGCGTGGAGCATGAAAGGGCCGTCCTCCGACCCCTGAGGAGTGCTGACACCCTCTCGTTGGGGGCGGCCCGCACCATCGACAGTCGATCAAGCCGTCGATATCGTGGCTTCCATGACAAATCCGCTGGGCCCGTCGGGCAGTTCGGCTCGACTGTGGGATCGGGCTGCGCCTCGGGCTCGTGATCGCCAGCTTGGTTCTGCTGGCGCTGGATCGGAAGGCGATGACTTGCCGCTGTCGGCGCAGGATCTCACCAACATGACCGAGCGCGCCGACGCTCTCGGCTGGGTGCAGGTGGCGTCCGCGCCGGGCCGCGGTACGCAGTTGCACGGATCGCTGCCGGTTGTCGCCGTTAGGGTGCCAGCATGAGCATGCCAAGGCATCGACATCCTGCTCAGGTCCTAGCCGTCGGCCTGGGTGCACTGGCTGCCGCCATCGGAGTCGCAACTATTCTCCTTGTCTTTGCCAACCGCGCCGCCAGCGCGGCCTCCAGTGACATCCCTGTTGCTGTTGTGGCCGTGAGCTTCGGGGTCGTCGGTTCACTGGTCGCATCGCGGCAGCCGCGCAACCTGACTGGTTGGCTGTTCCTCTTCGTCGCCGTGGCCATCGGGTTGGGGGGCGTTTCTGACGAATACGCGCTCTACGCACTCCTCACCCACCGCGGTTCGCTGCCAGGCGGTGTCTGGGCCGTTTGGCTCGCCTCCTGGGGGCAGGACCTCCTTTTCCCCGCCGGTGCCATCGCCCTCCTCATGCTTGTCCTTCCCGACGGGCGTCTGTTGTCGCGACGCTGGCGGTGGGTCGCATGGCCGGCGGTCATCCTGGGCGCGCTCGGAGTCCTTGGCGGGATGTTCGCTGCGGGGCCGCTGGCGACCGGAACACCGAATTTCCCGACGCCGCAGAATCCTCTCGGCGTCGGTGCCAACGGACCCATCGGCGCAGCAATCAGTCTGTTCGGTGCGGCCTGGCTGCCGGGTTTCATCGTATTTGCGCTGGCGGCCGCCGCACCACTTGTGCGCTTGCGCAGATCTCGGGGCGACGAGCGTGAGCAGCTCAAGTGGATCGCGTACGCCGTGGTCGTGAGCGGGACCGCGGTTGTCCTAGCGGCTCTCGGCAGCATCTTCGTCGCGCACTTTCCCTCTTGGCCGGGCGCCGGGGCGCTCGGACTGGGGTTCGGCGTGGCCCTTCCCGCTGCAACGGGCGTGGCCATTTTCAAGTACCGCCTGTACGACATCGACATCGTCATCAGCCGCACCCTCGTATACGGCTCGCTGGCGGTATTCATCACCGCGGTGTACGTGGGCATCGCGGTGGGGATCGGCGCGCTGGTCGGGAGCGGAGGCAAGCCCAACCTAGCGCTCTCGATCCTGGCGACGGCCATCGTGGCGATCGGCTTCCAGCCGGTGCGGGAACGGATGCAGAAGTTGGCCAACCGGCTGGTGTACGGGAAGCGGGCAACGCCGTACGAGGTGCTCAGCGAGTTCTCGGGGCGGGTGGCGGTGACGTATGCGGCAGACGAGGTGCTGCCGCGCATGGCGCGGGTGCTCCAGCAGGGGACGGGAGCGGAGTCGGCGACGGTGTGGCTGCGCGGGAATGCCGAGCTGCGCCCGGCCGCCACCTATCCGGAGGCGCCGGGGCTGCATGAGCCACTCGTGATGAGCAACGGGACCCTGCCGTCGCTTCCGGGTGCGACGCGTGCGGTGGAGGTGCGCCACCAGGGGGATTTGCTCGGGGCCTTGAGCGTGACCAAGCGCCGTGGCGAAGCACTAACGCCGATCGAGCAGAAGCTGGTCGACGACCTGGCCCATCAGGCGGGATTGGTGCTCAAGAACGTGGGGCTGAGCGCTGACCTGCAGGCGCGGCTCGACGAGCTCCGCGCCTCGCGACAGCGATTGGTGAGCGCCCAGGACGTGGAGCGGCGCCGCCTGGAGCGCAACCTCCATGACGGGGCTCAGCAGCATCTGGTCGCCTTGAAGGTGAAACTCGGACTGGCGGAGATGCTCCTGGTACGGGATCCGGCGAAAGTGGCGGCGATCCTTGAGCAGCTCAAGGGCGATGCGGACGAAGCCCTGGAGACGCTGCGCGACCTGGCCCGGGGCATCTACCCGCCGCTGCTCGCCGACAAGGGGCTGGCGGTGGCCCTCGAGTCGCAGGCGCGCAAGGCGACGGTGCCGGTGCGCGTGGAAGCGGCGGGAGTCGCGCGCTACGCGCAGGACATCGAGGCGACAGTCTACTTCTGCGTGCTCGAGGCGCTCCAGAACGTGCAGAAATATGCGGGGGCGTCCCAGGTTGTGGTGCGCCTGCGTGCCAGCACTGATCCCGCCACCTTGACCTTCGAGGTGGAGGATGACGGTACGGGGTTCGAGGCCCCGACCGCGCGCAAGGGTGCCGGACTCACCAACATGAACGATCGGGTGGAGGCGCTCGGCGGTAAGGTGCGGGTGATCTCTCACCCAGGCGATGGCACTAGGGTTTTCGGCGAGTTGCGCGTGCAGGAACTCGTCCCAGCAGTACCGTAACGATTGCGTCGTCCGGTCGACGTCCTGGCACCCAACGAAACGAGTGCGTTAGAGCGTCGCTCAGCCGAGCGTCCTCTCGCCAGATCCACGGCGGCCCGCCGCACCACGGAGGCGCTTGGAGGTGCTGGGCCAGTACTGGGCGAATAGCCGTGGCCAACTACGTCGTCATATAGCGCTTCCTGGCCGCCCCTCGAGTCTGGCCGGCGCTTCATCCGATCGTTTTAGCGAGATTTGGAGGGTCCGATTCCCTTCCTCGGCCTTCTCGTGATCGCGCCGGTGATGGGTCGCACGGACTTTTGATCACGGGGATGCATGCCCACGACCATTTCAACGATCCCTGGCGGTGTGGCGTGAACGTGTTGGGCTCGTCTCGGTGCCAGTTATCGTCGAGCCTTACCCTTCGTCGCGAGGGCAGCCACGTCGCGCTCGCGCAGGATGTAGCGTTCGGCCGGCCTCCGCGCCCGAAGCCTTCCGTCATAGATGTAGTTGTATATCGTCTGGGTAGAGACGCCCAGTACGAGTGCGGCTTCAGCAACCGTCATGACTGAGATACCCCGCTTCTTAGTGATGAGTTTGCAAGTATGCCATTTGCCAAATCAGCCGAAGACGCTACGGACACGGTCGAGAACGAGGCAAGGACGGGAGAGACGTGCTCATGGATTGGAACATGGGAGTGCGGCGATCTGCACCACGAGTTGATCGACATTATGGTCGGGGAGACATTTCCCACGTCCCCGAACTGCGGCAGCCATCGGCTGGACATACCTTCATGAGTAACGGGCATGCCTCAGCGTGGGGGCCGGGCAGCGTCCCGCAGACGGTCGGGAATGTACGGCCGATCGCCGGGAGGATGTCAGTGGCTTACCCGGCCCTCAGAACCAGCAGGGCCCCTCGGTCTCAAGTCGGCCGTCGATGCGAGTAGATCAGCTCGCCACACCCGACGCACTTCAAAGAGGGGCGCTCTTCCGGAGGAATCAGTTCAGCTTGGTCAAAGTTCAGGGGGATGATCCGCCTGCTGCCGCAGGACACACAGGTCAATCCAAGCCCCTCAGGGCTACGCCTCGCCACAGTGTAAGGACGGTACAGACGGACGGATGAGGCGTCCGTTCGCTAGCGTACGTTTGGGCGTGGTGCGTCAAGGATGTCACTGCCCGATGCGCGATAGCTCATGCGTAGCCACCGTCAAAGTCGGCAACCGGAACGAGGGCGACCTGTCCTCGATAGACGGGGTGGCCATCAGGATGCCTGCTTCCGCGCCGCATCGCATGGCGCTGGCCATCAGGCGGCTTGACGGGTGTCGTCCCGGGCTTTGCGGTCACGTCCGATAACCAGTCGAGGGTACCGAACGTTATCGTCCCGATGGACCTACCCGGCGCGATGCGGCGAAATGATTAAGGGACGACTGCTCATTCTGGTCACGGTGTTGGTTGTGCTTGGAGTCGCTGCCACGTCATTCTTCTTGGGCGATGCGTATGCGGTCGGCAGCCTCAGCGTTCGTCAGGTAACACCCGACCAACTGGCTCAGGCGATGATGGCTGACGAGTTCTATTCAGACTTCAGGGAGGACACGCTGCTGGTGCGAGGGCAAGTTGCTTCTGTGTACGGGAATGCCGGCGGAATGACCCTCGTATTCCTGACCTCAGGGGGTATGAAAACCCTCTGCGGGTTGGCACAGCACCCGTCAGCGACACTCAAGGGGAAAACGGTAACCGTCGTGACGGAGGGTGCCAACGCGCAGCGCATCTTGTTGGGCGTCTTTCTCAGTAACTGCGTCATCGAGACCCCGTAGAGCGAATCGCCCCCGGGGCACACATTGGTATGCGCGATCAACGCACGGCCACGAGCCACGACGCAGAGTTCTGGCGGCGGGTCTTTGCACGGCGATGAATGGCCCCGACCCGCGTGCCGAGCACCGTCAGGATCTGCTCGACCGTCGTGCGGTTCGACTGATCTCGATCGACCCGTATTGAGGCTCATCGCCTCCGGACGACGAGCCCCAAGGCAGGTCAGACCCACAGTGTGGCGCACCCCATGCCCGGCGCACCAGCAGCCCCGTCCCGCAACGGTCTTAACCACATCTTCAACCGTCTTCGCCTAGTCCGAGTGCGATCCTTCCTGGGAAGTGTCGTTTGAAGACCTGCTCCTGCTTGCCCTTTTGGGAGCGATGGTCGGCGTTTTCGGCACCCTGGTCGGAGCGGGAGGGGGCTTCATCCTCACGCCAGTCCTGTTGGTCCTGTATCCGACAGCCAGTCCGACCACCATTACTTCGATCAGCCTGGTAGTCGTTTTCTTCAACGCCCTCTCCGGCTCGCTGGCTTACGCGCGCCAGCGCCGAATCGATTACCGGAGTGGCATCGCGTTCGCCGTGGCCACGTTTCCCGGCTCCGTCCTCGGTGTTGTGGTGGTCGCATTCTCCCCTCGGCGTCTCTTCGACGCGCTAATGGGGCTGCTCCTCGCCGCTTTGGCGGTCTGGCTGATCACCAACCGCGACGGCCAAGGACAGTTCCCGACGCCTCGCGCCGGCAGCCCGAGAACCATCACCGACCGCCAAGGGAATACGTACCGATACACGGTTCCGGTTCGACGCGGCGTGTTCTTCAGCCTGGGAGTTGGGTTCGTGTCGAGTTTTCTCGGCATCGGCGGTGGCGTCATCCACGTCCCTCTGCTGGTGAGAGCGCTTGGGTTTCCTACCCACATTGCCACTGCCACATCCCACTTCGTCCTGGCCAACATGGCAGCAGTGGGCACCGTGACGCACATCGTGACCGGTGGTTTTGCGGGCGGCACCGGCGTCCATCGGGCGGTTGCGCTTTCTGTCGGCGTGGTTGGTGGAGCGCAACTCGGTGCCTGGATCTCGCAGCGAATTCAAGGCGTGATGATCCAACGCCTGCTCGCCGTTGCGCTCGCCGCCCTCGCGCTCCGCCTTTTGATTGGGGTCGCGTAACGCGCTGTCGGATGCGGGCAGGAGCGGGCCACCTTATCCCTCCGCGGCTTCAACGCCGCTCAGCTGGCGATGCCGATGCTGTCGGCTGCAGCTCCCCGCCGCTCGCTCGCTTAGCACTTGCTTCCACACGTGTCCAGCCGACCACTCGTTCCTTCGTCAACCGCCAGAGAAGGTATAAGCCGGGGACGCCGATGAGCAGCATGCCGATCGAGGTCCACTGCGCTTGGCGCAGCCCGAGCAGCACGGCCGGTTCGCTTGCCCGCAATTCGAAGACGATCAACTGGGTGATCGAATACGCGGCGACGTAGGTGATCGCGATCACGCCCAGCGGCACGCGCCGCCGACAGAGGAGGAGGAGCAGCACCCCGATGGCGATCGTGGCCAGCGCCTCGTACGCCGCGGCGGGTTGGTAGGCGATACAGCTCGCCGGCGTGCAGAGGTGAAACCCCTTCTGGAGGACCGCCCCCGGGTTGGCATAGGCAGTCGCCCAGGGGAGGGTGCTCGGGGAACCGAGGATGTCGCCGTTGATGAGGTTGCCGATCCGACCGATGGGCTGACCCACGACCGCGAATGCAGCGCCGCCGTCGAGGGCCAACCAGGGGTTCAATCCGTACCGCCAGGCGCACACGGTGAGCGTGATGAAGCCGGCGATGATCGCGCCGAAGAAGGCCATGCCACCTTCCCAGAAGGCGATGATGTGGATCGGATTGGGGAGGTAGTGCGTGAAGAGATCGGGCTGCTGGACCACGTAGTACAGGCGCCCGCCAACGAGGCCGATCACGATCGTCCACACCGTGATCTTGAACACAATGTCGCGTGCGACTCCGGCGCGTTGCGCCAGGGGCACGACGGCGAAGCGATAGGCGACGAAAAAGGCGATGGCGTACATCACCCCGTACCAGTGGATGGCGAGCGGCCCCAGGTGGATGACCGGATCGATGTTGATAACGATGATGCCGATCACGTTGGACTCAGGTATCGGCATAAGTCCCTTCCGCTGGCCCTCGAGGACACCCGGTCTCGCCGGTGAACCCTGAGTTCATTCGTCGAGCATCGCCTGCCACTGCCACCTCCGTCACCGCACCGCTGCCTACAGTAACGCGGGCTCGCTTGCCCACGTTTCAGCCCCCGTGCCAGCCTCCATCCCCGATCTGAGTGGTCCGATCCGCTCCATCTCGGGTCACTCAGCCCTGCTCGATGGCGGGATGCGCTTCGCAGCCGTCTATCTGATCGTCGCGGCTGCCCTGGTCGCGATCCCCCTGTGGCTGCGCAGCGATGGCTTGAGGACCCTGGTGGCCGCCGCTCTCGGAGCACTCCTGGCAGTCGCCCTCACGTTCGCCCTCGGAATGCTCTGGGATCGGCCCCGGCCATTCGTCGCTGAACACTTCACCCCGCTCATAAGTCACGCTGCCGACGCGTCATTTCCCTCGGACCATCTGGCCGCCTTGGGAGCGGTGACCATCTGCGTCTGGTTCACGTCACGTCGACTCGGCTTCATCGTCGGTCTCATCGCCCTGGTAGTGGGGTTTGCCCGTGTCTACGTCGGCGTGCACTACGTGTCGGATGTCGCGGGTGGGTTCGCGCTCGGGCTCGCGTGTGGCGCCCTCATGTGGCGGGCGACCTCGTTCGCAGAGGGTGTCCTGTTGCAGGCAGATCGCCTGCTGGTGCGCTGCCACCTCCGTCCAAGTTCGGCAGCTACCTCACGGCGTTCACTCGCGAATGTGCGGTGAACCCTGGCAGTGGCCGCATAGGAAGCGGGGTCCCGGACGCAGCCGCCATCGTGGTCGACGACCGTCAGACTCCACACGAGCGTATCTTCACCTGAGCCGTAGCGCGCCAATAGCTGAGGGCGCCGACTGTCACAAACGCTAGCCGGATGGTCGCCGTCATGAGAGCAGTGCGGAAGAGGATCGATCGGGTCTGGCCAAATAGAAGCCAATGGATGTCGACGCGATTCCAACGGATTCCATCAAGCACGCTCTAGTCGTCATTCCAACCAATTCTCGACGAAAGCACTCTAAATCCAACTCAGCACGCGGCGGGAAATAAGCGCTGGTCTGGGGGACCAGGGGTNNCCCGACGGACGCGCAATTTGAGTTCAGAGCATGCGGTTGCGTGGTGCGGGGTTGCGGCCGCGCATGACGTGGTGTAGTGCTCTAACCGGAAATAAGGACATTCCCCACAAAAGGGATCATTTCCGACGGTCAGGGCGGGATTCCGCTGCTCATGGCACCGACCATGGCACCCCAGCGCTTACATGGCGCTTACAGTTTTCCCGTCACCGCAAATGATGCGCGCCTTAAGGCTGTCGGGCTCGAGCCACCATGATCACAGGGACGGGAACTGTTGCCCGAAGCATCGTCCCGTGGCCCGGGCTCGCCTCGATCAGCAACGTGCCTCCCAGAGCCTCGAGCCGGTCCTCCATGTTGGTTAACCCAGCACCGCGCACGGCAACGGTCGCGTCGAAACCGCGGCCGTCATCGGTAACCGCGACACACAGCTGGCCTCCATCCTCGCGCAAGCGCACCGTCGCATTCGAGGCCTGGGCGTACTTCTGCACGTTCTGCAGGGCTTCCAGGGTGCAGAAGTACAGGGCTGCTTCGATCTCCTGCGGATAGCGCCCGACGCCGTCGGCGTCGACATGCACCGGCAGCGTTGCCTTCGCTGCCTGTGATTGCAGCGCGACGGCGAGGCCCCGGTCGGCAAGCAGAGGTGGATAGATGCCGCGGGCGAGGTCACGCAGGGTTTCGAGCGCTTCGTCCGCGTCGCCCTTGAGGGCGACGATAGTGGCGCTGGCTTTCTCGGGATCCCTGGTGAGCAGCATCTCCACCAACCCGAGCTTGACCTTGATGGCGACGAGGTGCTGCTGGGCGCCATCGTGGAGGTTGCGTTCCAGCTTGCGGCGCTCGTCGTCCTGGGCAGCCACGAGCCGTTGCCGGGACGCGCGCAGGTCGTCGAATCGGGCCTGCAGGTCCGCAGTGAGTCCCACGTTCTTGAGCACCAGCCCGGCCTGGTGGGCGAGGTCGTCCATCAGCTTGATTTCGATCGGCGTGAGCGACTCGCCGCGGCGCTTGGTGGCGGTCAGGGCACCAAGCACATCGCCCTGGTGGCGCACCACCACCTCACGATCGGCGGTGGGGATCGACAGTTCTGCGATGCCGCTCAACTCCACCGCGGCCGGTATCGCACTGTCGGCGGGGAATGCTGCAGCGCGGCGCAGTTCGCCACCACTGCGCAGCCACACTTCAGCGAGTTCGGCGCTAGTGCCTTCCGAGAGAATGCGTGCCATTCGCGGCAACACGTCGTCACTGGCGTACGACTCGGCGACGCGTTCGGAGAACTGAGACAGGACCTCGTAGGGCGTTGCTCGCTTCCCGTACACGAGCCGGTTAGCCACCTTCTGCAGCCGCTCGCGTACCGGTTGGAAGCCGACGGCAACGATGGCGGTTGCCACAATCGACAACCCCAGATTTGGTTTGCCGCCACTGCCGACGAGAGTGCCAATGCCGACTGCGATGCCGACATACACCGCAGTGATGAAAACGGCCAGCGAGCCGTACACGATGGTGCGGCTGATGAACACGTCAATGTCATAGAGCCCGTATTTCATGACCGTTAAGCCGATCGTTGCCGGAATGAGCAGAAAGAACCCGTAGGCGAACCCGGCGTCGCTGATGTTGGTCCCGAGCGTCCCGTTGACATGGTTCAGGAAGAATCCGGCCACGATGACAGTGATGGAAGCCGCGGCGACAGACGCGAACCAGCGCATTTGGCTCCGTTCCACGTCCCGAGAACGGCGGAAGCGCACCACCACTGCTGCCAGGACGAGCAGCAGCAACAGCAAGACTCCAACAAGGCTACCAGTGCTACTAGTGAAGTCGTCAAGCGCGGGCACGGCCAGCGGGTTAGGAACATTGGGAAGCCGTGGAGACAATTGAATCGGCGCCAAAGCGATCATCGACGCCGCGACCCCCACGGTGAGAGGGGCGAACACCACCCATGTGGCCCACCGCCAGCGTCGCCCGGGCAGCAGCCGACCGTTCGGGAAGAACAGGAGTACGAGGGCGAGCGAAACGAAGGCAAGAGTTTGGGGGTTGGTGGACAGCCAGGCTGGCCATTCCACCCAGCCTCGTATGGATGCTCCGCTCAGCAGTCCGCGGATGGCGACGAAGTCAGCAGCGAGGGTGATCGCAACGGCAAGGGCGATGGCCAGCAGCAACCAACCGATTGGGTTCCGGGGCCGGCGGACTGCGACCAGCACACCGAGGATTCCGACGATGGGGGCGCTGAGGAAATTGGAGAGCTGCGCGGTGGCCGGCGTGTCGATCGCCTTCCAGTCCAAGACAAGCAGGACCAGGCTGGCGATCACGAGCCCGAGGGAGCACAGCCCAGTCCCCCATGCGAGCCGAACTGCCCGGCGCTCCCAGCGTGCTGTCATGGGCGCCATGCTATGGACGGTCTGACCGGCTGTCGATGGTGCAGGCCGCCCCGTCGAGAGGTGGCAGCACTCCTCCGCGGTCGGGTCACGGCCTACGTGCTGTCGACTGCGCCAAGCTCGCTTGCCCCAGGGCAATAAGAGCTGATCAGCTCGTCCGAACCAAGGGGTTCCCAAATCCTGTGGCTGAGCTTGTGAGCAGTCGCATCTGGGCGCGCTCGGCGGTGGTGCGATGGGCGAAGGCGGAGGGGAGGTCGGTTCCCTGGGCAACTGTGGAGCTTGAGCTCGAACAGATCGCCAGCGGGGCGGCGGGCAGCGCGGCCAACATCTATCGGCTGACATGGGAGACCGTGCGGATGAAGGCTCTTGGGAGGAACAGCGATGGAACGCCGCTGACGCACGAAGGCACGCATGAGCTCGCACTAGCGGAGGCCCGCATGGTGGATCCCGCTTTCGACGTTCAGGTCCCCGTTGAGGTTGACGACCTGGAGGACGAGGCGGCAACTCCGTTGAGCAGGATGCTCTTCCGAGGCACGGAGCTCTGGTTTGTCCGAGCTGGGGACGACGAGCGCGGGTACTGGCATCTCGAGTGGGATGGACTCGAATGGCGGCTTCGTGAATGCTTCGCGGCGGACGGCTCGGGATGGAATCTGCGAAGGCGGCGCGCACTCGGATGGTGCACTCCCGACTCCGGTTTGGAGGAGTTCCTGCATCGTGAGCTTATCGCCAGTGACGCACCGACAGACGTTAGCGAGGAGCTCGTTCGTCTTGCTCTCTAGCATCCATCGTCTGCGGTCAGGGTTGAGAAGGCAACGTGCCCGGTCGATACACGTACGAAGAGTGGCTTNNATCCGGAGCGTGACCCTTACGTTGCCGGCGCACCGGGACCGACGAGCACGTTGTGCTCATGGCGCTCACGGTGGTGCTCATCGTCAGGGCGAGCCAGGGAAACTCACAACGACGACCCCGTAGGGTGGGCCTACCTCGTGGTCGGAGCACTCTGCGAAGGGATCAACGATGTACCAGCCAACTCGCGAGTATCCCATCCCCGTCGAATGTTGGGACCCGTGCGGCGTAGACGGTCGTCAGCTCGAGATCTCGATACTCGGTGGTAGGTTGGTCACTCTTTGACAGCAGGTGCCAAGTTCGGCGAGTGCCGCTCCCGAATGGGGCAGCGCATGCCGGTTTCCACTTCTGACGTGACACTGTGAAGAGATTGGGAAAGACCTCGAGGGCTTTAGTTGGCGGCGGAGCGATCAGAGCAACGCAATAGCGTCGCCCGGTAAGCGGGGGAAGGGACTTGATGCGCAGGGCATCCAAGAAGACGTCACGAATGCCTGCGGCCCGTGTGATGCATTTCATCTCGAACAAGCCATATAGCTTGCGACTCAGCCCCACATACCCTCCCGCATTTGAGGTCGGGTTCGTGTGGACGATCACGTCCACCTCCTTCCTATGTCCCGGAAGTTCATGCGAAAGCGAGACACTTGTGTCGAGTGATGCAGTCACGTTACTCAGGGCAGCTGCGCACGCGAACTCATGGACGAGTGACATTTCATACCAGGACAAGTGATTCACGATGCGTAGAGCCATTGCCGTCTGAACGGAGTCCAGGGTTCTCTGTACGAACGCATCGATCCCCGGGTAGGGGCCCGGTGCCACCGTATGCATCACCTGGTTTGGCCATGGTCGCGGACGTGCTGGGGTCGTAGCACGACGGGTCAAGGGCCTTGTCACCGCCTGCTTACAAGGCACATCGTGGGATCGCTGGTGCGCCTCGCCATGGTCCGGGCCTCGTCACGGACGGGCTCTAAGGATGCGTTACCAATGTTGCCGGAGCGCGAGGGCGGCATGGCGACAAGTATCTGACTTGGCTGCGTAGTGTGCAATCCAGTGACACGGCAAGGCCGCCGCTCCGAGACGACAAACACCTCGGACAGTGCATCATGGCGGCTCTCCGGGCCGACGGGCTCACACGTTTTCCCGGGGCCACCTCTTTGGCATCTGGTTGTCTAAGGAGCGATGGATGGCTTCGGCGACGGGGAACACCCAGGGTCGCAGCGGACGGCTCATCCGCCGAGCTGGTCCGCGTGCCCGATGGCACCCCCTCCCAGCAGATTTGGGGCTCACCGCGACGTTCTCACAGCCTCTGGTCTTCTCCTCGGCCAAAGCTCGGCATCAACTCGGTTACCAAGACACGGATCCCGACGAGGCCGTGAGCCGATCCCTGGCCTGGCATCTCGAGAATCCGCCCGATAGTGGGTCTGCCGACTTCACTCTGGATGACCGCGCCTTGGCTGCCATCAGCGGTTAGCCCTGGGAACCCGAGGCGGGAGATCTAGACCGGAGTAAGCCGCATTGAGTACCGCAATCGATCACCTATCGTGCCGGCAAGGTCGCGCTTCCAGCTCGCCCTTCCTTCACGTGGAGGGCGGGGTCGGTTCGGCCTCTACGTGAAAGTGATCCGACGTCACCGTCAGGTCCCAGACAACCGGTTGGCCATGGCTGCCGCCGGGCGTGGCTCGCATATCGAACATCCTTGCCCACATTTCGGTGGTACCCGCGCTAGCGGTGATGCGCAAATCAGCCGTGCGTCCGACGATGACTGATCGCTCCTCCTTGGGGTATTCGACGAGCGATGACGCCACAACGAATAGGCCAAGAGTTCGAAGCAGCAAACCGGCCTCGACATGCACGGTATCGGGCAGTAAGACCTTGCGTTGACGTCGGACCACGTAGGTACTAATGACGAGCTTGCGGTCGGGTGGAGGTTCTGGGAGCCACCTGACATTCGGAGGGCATGGCTCCTGCATCGGTGCTGGCACGTTCGTTGAAGGAACGATCACCGAGGGACCGATCCGCGTGCCAGGAAAGATTTCCTTCGGTCTCCATCCGAACCGCTTTCGGTCCTCGCTCTCATTTAGCTTTACGGTGTCGTGATAGGCATATCTCCAGGGACCGGACTGGTGCAGGCTGTACTTGAGTACCTTGCCGAGAGTGTTAGCCGTCAGGTAGGCGTCGTCACGGTGAACCCAGAACTTCCAGATCGAAGAGAACGCGAACTGGTGATCTGAAGCGGCCGGGACCCGGTCAAGGTTTTGACGAAACTGACCCACTACCGAGCGCAGAAGTTGGGTTCAGTGTGGCCCGGCTCAGGCCTGCCTCCTCCTCGACAGCAGACATCTGAGCGACCCTTAGCCACTCGGCGCTGAGGTCACCCGTCTGAGCTCGAAGAGCGGATGACGCCGAGCCTCAGCGAGATACTCCTCGGGCGTGTCATCGATGCGGATCCGGTATCGGCTGAGGATGCCGATGGGTGGCCTGAACCGGGGTCCCAGCAGCGCGCGGAGCACGCGCGACCGCCGGTAGGGCGCGAGGATGCGCCGGAGGATTGCTGCGGCCTCGTCGGGCGGCAGCTCGACGGGAATCACCTGCAGGTCGCGGTGGTGTTCGGTCACGGTCGCCTCACCGGCCACCCGAAGGTTCTGCACCCAGCCGCTCTCACCGTAGGACGCCTGGACGAACATGCGACCGTCAAAGTCGATCATGCCTACAGGGACCGTGCGAGGCTTGCCGGACCGCCTTCCACGCACGGTCAGGAGAACATTCGGAGCACCCGTTGGTATGCCGGCAGCAATCATCCGGCGTGCGAGCGGATTGATCATGCGGAGCAGCCGCCCGCCGGCACGCTGCCGGAGGTCGAGTCGAGCAGCACGTTGCTTGGTCATACGCTCCTCCTTTGCTCAGCCGGCCGCCTGATGGGTACGAGGGCGCATCACCCCACCGTCCAGGACCGGAGCTTCTCGGGGTTCCGGACAGCCCAGATATGCGTGATCCGTTCGTCGGCCACGTCCACTGCCAACACCAGCACCGTGACACCCGCAATCTGACCAACCAGGCCGGGCTGACCGTTGACGGTTCGCTCCAAGAGCATCAAGTCAGGTGCCATCCCGGCGACTTCGACGGCGTAGCGCGCAATCTGCTCGCCGCCGCTGATCGGGAGGAGATGCGCCCTGACGAGGCCGCCGCTGTCGGCGATCGCGGTGGCGTCGGGGTCGAGGAGAGCGATGAGAGCGTCGATATCCTTGGCCTCCCAGGCCTCCTTGAAGTCTCTGACCACGACGGCCCGCTGGGCGGTCGAAGTCGCACCGGTCTGCGACGCGAGAATGCGACGGCGGGCCGACGAGGCGAGCTGGCGACATGCCGCCGGGGTACGGCCGACGATCTCGGCCACTTCGGCAAAGGGGTATCGGAAGACATCGTGAAGGATGAACGCGACGCGCTCGGCCGGGGTCGTCGATTCGAGCACGACGAGGAATGCCATGTTGATCGTCTCGTCGAGAGTGACTCGGTCGGCGGGGTCCGCCGAGACATCGGCCGATCGCCCGTTCAGCCATTCCGTGTGGTCGGGGACCGGCTCCGGGATCCATTCGCCGACGTAGCTCTCGCGTCGGACCCGGGCCGAGCCGAGCAGGTCGAGGCAGATGCGACTGGCGACCGTCGTGAGCCAACCGCCGGGGGAAGCGATGGCTTCCCGCTGATGCGTCGACATGGCGTACCAGCGGCTGTATGTCTCCTGGACCACGTCCTCGGCATCGGCCAGGGAGCCGAGGAATCGGTAGGCGAGATTGATGAGCTGGCGCCGCTCACCCACGACCGCGCTCAGGCTCGGATCGAGCCGGTCATCTGGTGGCTTCGGTTGGGTGGTCATGGTGTCGACGCTCCCGTGGTCGCATCCGCCTGCATCAGTTCGACGAGACAACGCGCCGAAATGTGAGGGAAGCGCGCGGCCTCACATTTCGCCGGCTCTGTCGTCGGACTCATGAGACGCATACCACGCGCGGACCGGGCTACCACCTCCGCCTTCGACCTCGAAGGTCCGCACAACCCTGAAAGGACAACCTGATGAACATCGCTCTGTGGATCGTGGCAGGACTGCTCGCAGTGGGCTCGCTCGCCGGTGGCGCCTTGAAGCTGATCCTGCCCAGGGCAAGGCTGGCCGCCTCAGGCTGGGGATGGGTCGAAGACTTCAGCGCCGGCACCGTCAGAGCCATCGGCACCCTCGAGGTCCTGGCCGCGGTGGGCCTGATCCTGCCGGCTGTTCTCGACATCGCGCCGGTACTGGTGCCCGTGGCTGCAGTCGGTCTGGCCTTGCTGCTCATCGGCGCAACCGTCACGCACCTCCGCCGTCACGAAGCCAAGGTCATGGTGGTGCCCCTGGCCCTGCTCGCCCTGTCCGTGTTCGTGGCCTTGGGCCGATTCGGCCCGCAGCCCTTCACCGTGTGACCAGGAGGAGACCAGTGGGCGATCTTCAGGAAATCACTGATCGCTTCGAGATCGAGGCACTACTGGGCGAGTGCAGCGACGCGGCGATGATGCGTGACTACGACCGCTTCGCGTCGCTGTTCACACAGGACGGGGCGTGGCGGATTCCAGACGTCAACGTCGAGTTCGTCAGCCGGGACGAGATCCGCGCCGGGATCGAGCGGGCACAGGGTCTCTGGGAGTACTTCGTGCAGACCACACATCCGGGCATGATCCAGCTTGAGGGCGATACTGCGGTCGGGCGTGCCTACGTCTCGGAGTTCGGGCGCCTTCGCGACGGCAGCTCACAGCTGATGTACGCCATCTACCACGATCGCTACCAGCGGACCTCGGAGGGCTGGAAATTCGCTGAGCGCGTCTATGAGGTCAGATACCTCGACACCACTCCGCTGGTGGGCAACGGTCGGGCTCACGGAGACCCTGAGCTGACGAGAACTACTCTGCGGAGTTCTTCGCAATGAGGACCTGAGAACAACCCATCTCACGACCTGCACAGCGTCCGTCCAGGTCCACGCCACCGACGGCTGGACGCTGTCCAGAATTAGACTGGTACTGTGATCATGTCCGAGGGAAAGCCGATGGATCCAGCCGACCTGCTCCGCCAACACGGTGCGCAGGTGACGGCTCAGCGTCTGGCCGTCCTCCGGGTGGTGTCCAGCCGTCCACACCGCACGGCGGATCAGATCGAGGAGTCCGTGCGTGCAGAGATCGGTGCCGTCTCGCGTCAGGCTGTCTACGACGCTCTCGGGGTGCTGACCGAGAAGGGCCTCATCCGGCGCATTCAGCCAGCCCGATCGCCGGCACGATACGAGAACCGGGTCGACGACAACCACCATCACCTCGTCTGTCGCCGCTGCGGCGTCACCGCCGATGCCGACTGTGCAGTTGGGTCTGCGCCATGCCTCGAGGCGGCAGATAGTCGTGGATTCGTCGTCGACGAGGCAGAGGTCATCTATTGGGGCGTCTGCCCTGCCTGCCAGGAAGCAACCGCGCCTGGCCCTACAGAGGACACCACTTCGCCCGCATGAGCATTCGCCCGCATCAGCAAGAGAGGAATACCGCATGAGCAAGGAAGACACGGGCGCAACCGCTACGACTTCGGAAGAGGCGGCGCCCTCCGCCAAGTGCCCCGTCTTGAATCAACACCATGGGGCCACCGGATCGATGGCGAATCAGCACTGGTGGCCGGAGCAGCTGAACCTACGGCCGCTTGCCAAGAACTCGCCGCTGATCGACCCCATGGATGAGCATTTCGACTACCCGGCAGAGTTTGCGAGCCTCGATCTCGCGGCAGTGAAGGCCGACATCCTCAGGGTGATGACCACGTCGCAGGGTTGGTGGCCGGCCGACTTTGGC
>PKWB01000094.1:0-161 GCA_003131685.1 Candidatus Dormiibacterota bacterium | reverse complement strand
CGCTCAACAGCTGGCCTGACAATGCAAACCTCGACAAGGGCCGCCGCCTGCTCTGGCCGGTCAAGCAGACGTACGGCCGGAAGATCTCGTGGGCCGACCTGCTGGTCCTGGCAGGGAACTGCGCACTGGAATCCATGGGTTTCAAGACGTTCGGCTTCGGC
>PKWB01000017.1 GCA_003131685.1 Candidatus Dormiibacterota bacterium | reverse complement strand
TTCGGGCGGTTCGGTCGTCTTGTGTTGGCGGCGAGGTCGAGCACCTTTATCGCGGCCTGCTAGTTGTGAGCCTGTCCGGAGTTGACGGAGACTGTGATCTGGCCCGTCTGGTGGAGTCGGTTTGCTCGAATTAGGCTGCTTTGCTCGCGTTTTTTTGATGGTGTTGCTGCTCGAGATCAACCGAGGCATCAGAGAGACCAGCGTTCACCCGTCCGTCAACTTGGTGGTTGGGCGCGTTCTTAGTGGGATAACATTCGTCCCTGGATTCAGCCACCTGGTTTCAGCTTCGGATGGTGTCAACATCCCGAGCGCGGAGTGGCGGCGCCGGGTGTTGTGCCACAGCTCGATTTTTGGTCATGGANNGATCGCGGTCGAGAGTTCGATCCTCGTCTTCCACTTCTTGCGGTTCAGTAGCTCGACCTGCATTCGGCCCCAGAAGCTCTCCATCATCGCGTTCGCCTTCGCTGTCGACTGCGCCTGATCGGGTTGTTGCGCAGCGAACTGTCTGTGTGACGCACCCGTTCCATCCGTGGCTGGGTCGCGAGTTCCCGTTCGTGGCTGTTCGCCAAACGTGGGGCCAGGATCGCGTGTCTTTCTTTGATGGTGACGTGCAGCGCTCGCTCCCACGGGGCTGGACCGACGCTGCTGACGTTGACCCGTTCGTGGTGCTGGCGGCCGGGCGGAGCGCGTTCCGGGTTGAGGATCTTGTCGCGCTTGTGAACCTGGTTGCAGAGCTGCGCGATCCGCCAGGGTGTAAAGAGAATTATGCCGGCTCTGTTAGGCCAATTCTGCCGTGTGCGAGTTGATTCCTCCTGTGTTAGTTTGCTATAGCTCAGATATGGCGGGCGTCTCTTGCCCTTCGAGTGTGTTCCGTCCGACATTAGCGGCAGAATCATCTTGACACTGATTGAGGGAGGAGCGATGGCGCGAGCTGGCGAGGATCCGAAGGTCCGGGCGTTGCGGGAGGCGCGGAGCTTGAACCCGCGGCCGGAGGTGGTGCGCGATGAGCAGTTCTCGTCCTGCGAGTTTCTGGACGCGCGTGATCTGGTGCAGGTGAAATACGAGATGGTCCGTCGCGCACGGGTTGACGGTGAGCCGGTCAGCCGGGTCGCTGAGACCTTCGGGTTCTCACGCCCGTCGTTTTATGCCGCGGCGAGCGCGCTGGATGACGGCGGGCTGGCCGGTCTGGTCCCGGCCCGTCCAGGCCCGCGCGGGGCGCACAAGCTGACCGCCGAGGTGGTCGCGTTCGCGCGCGAGCGGCGCTCCGCGGACCCGAGGCTGTCCTCGGCCGGGCTGGTGGAGCTGATCGCCGAGCGGTTCGGTGTCAGGGTGCATCGCCGCTCGGTCGAGCGGGCGCTCGCGCGCGCGGAGCACACCGAAAGCGAGGTGGACCGATGAGTCACCGGGCGCCAGAGACGAGGTCGCACGCTATGAGCAGTTGCGCGCCCAGGCACTGGATGGCGAGCCGGGCGGGTGGCGGCTCGGGCTTGCGGTGCTCGAGCACCGCGGTGTTGTCGCCTGGACTCGTGCGTGGCGGGCCACAGCACCCGCCACGACCTGTGCGGCGGCCAGCGATCCAGTGGCGGTCAGCGACGAGCTCGTCGGCGTGCTGGCGAACATGGCGCTTGAGTGCGTCTGTGGTGGGTGATCGACCGTGAGCGCCACCGCCAATTTGAAGGTCACCGCCGAGCACTTGGCCCGCGGCGCTTATCTATATGTGCGCCAGTCAACGCTGCGTCAGGTGCACACCAACACCGAGAGTGCGCAACGCCAATACGCGCTTCGACAACGCGCGATCCAGCTGGGCTGGCCGGTCGAGCAGATCATTGTGATCGACACCGACCAGGGGCAGTCCGGCGCGAGCGCTGAGGGCCGCGAGGGGTTCCAGCGACTCGTCGCCGACGTCGGGTTGGGGAAGGCTGGGATTGTGCTCGGGCTGGAGGTCTCTCGGCTGGCGCGCAACAACGCCGACTGGCATCGGCTGCTTGAGATCAGCGCGCTCGCGGGAACGTTGATCTGTGATGAGGACGGGCTCTATGACCCAGCCGATTTCAACGACCGGCTGCTGCTCGGCCTCAAAGGCACCATGTCGGAGGCTGAGCTGCACTTCATCCGCGCACGGTTGCAGGGCGGGATCCTGTCCAAGGCCCGCCGCGGTGAGCTGCCGATGCCACTTCCGGTCGGGCTCATCACCGACCCGGCCGGAAAGGTCGTGCTCGACCCCGATCGTGGCGTCCAGGACGCGATCCGCCACCTGTTCACCACCTTCCAGCGAACGAGGTCAGCGCGCGCGGTCGTCTATGCGTTCCGGCGTGACGGGCTGCTGTTCCCCAGCCGGATCCGAAAAGGTGAGCGCAAGGGCGAGCTGGCATGGAACGAGCTGACACACTGGCGCGTCCTGCGAACACTGCACAACCCGCGCTATGCCGGCGCGTTCGTCTATGGACAACGCCGCACCCGCAAGACCCCCGACGGGCGCACCACCACCCGGCAGCTCCCACGCGAGCAATGGACCAGCCTGATCCACGACGCGCACCCCGGCTATCTGTCCTGGGAACAGTTCGAGCACAACCAGAAACTGCTGACCGCAAACGCCTATGCGCACGGCACCGACCGGACCGCCGGACCAGCCCGCGAAGGACCCGCGCTGCTGCAGGGCTTCGCTATCTGCGGACGCTGCGGCGGACGGATGACAGTCCGCTATCACCAACGCCGCGACACGCTCGTCCCCGATTACTGCTGCGCCCGCGAGAACATCCAATGCCACGGACCAGTGTGTCTGCACCTCCCCGGCCACACGATCGACGAAGCGATCGAGCAACTGCTGCTGGCCACCGTCACCCCGCTCGCACTCGAGGTCGCGCTGACCGTCCAAGCCGAGCTCGAAGCCCGCGCCCAAGACGCCGACCAGCTGCGCCGCTCACACGTCGACCGAGCCCGCCAGCACGCCGAGCTCGCACGCCGCCGCTATCTCGCGGTCGACCCTGACAACCGACTGGTCGCCGACACACTCGAAGCCGACTGGAACGACACGCTCCGCGCACTGCAAGCAGCCCAAGACGAATACGACCGCCAAACCGCCGCCGCCAGCCTCGCGCTCGACGAACACCGGAAAACCCAGATCCGACAGCTCGCCAGCGATTTCCCGAAGCTCTGGAGCGACCCGGCCACCCCCGTCCGCGAACGCAAACGCATCGCCCGGCTGCTGATCGAGGACGTCACGATCAACAAAACTGATCAGATCCATCTTCACATCCGCTTCCGCGGCGGGCAGACAACCAGCCTCACGATCCCGATCCCGCTGAACTCATGGCAAGCACGCCAGACCGACCCCGACACCTTCAAGCTGCTCGACCGCCTTCTCGACGATCACACCGACAAAGAAACCGCCCAACAGCTCAACCAGGCCGGGTGCCTGACCGGCACCGGCAAGCCATTCACCGCCCACATCGTGCTTCACATCCGACGCGCCCACGATCTCCCCAGCCACCACCAGCGACTCCGCGCCCGAGGGCTGCTCACGATCACCGAGACCGCCACACAGCTCGGCGTGCATCCCAGCACGATCAAGGCCTGGCACCGCGCCGGACTGCTCACCTCCCACAAGGCCAACGACAAAAACGAGCGACTATTCGACCCGCCCGACCCCGTCGACCCACGACTCCAACGATGCATGGGCCGACCACTCCGCGACCGACAACTCACCGAACCATCCCGACGAGGTGCACTATGAAACCAACGCCTTGTCATAGGCCGACCCGACAGCGCCCATCGACGGTGCGATGCCGGCGTCGCGGACGTTCTGACTGAATGCCCAGGAGGTGAATTGCACCCCCCTGTCGGAGTGGATCACCAGCCCGTCACGGTCCTGGCGG
Source organism: Candidatus Dormiibacterota bacterium (assembly GCA_003131685.1). GTDB lineage: Bacteria > Chloroflexota > Dormibacteria > Aeolococcales > Aeolococcaceae > Palsa-851. The sequence goes on along the minus strand of PKWB01000017.1, from coordinate 1,317 downwards.
CGTTGGGTGGCCATCCCGAGCGCGTTCAGCACCAGGGTTGTGGTCTGGGTTGAGTCGATCGACCACCCAACCACGAGGCGGGAGAACACGTCAAGCACCACCGCGCAGTAGACCTTCCCCTCCCTGGTTGGGTGCTCGGTGATATCGGTCAACCACAGCTCATTCGGCCGGTCTCGGCGGAACACCCGGCCGACGGGGTCAAGCGAGAAGACCTTCGACACCTTGGCTCCACGCGGGAGCCGGCGGGTCGGTAGCCCCTTGATCCCGATCTCGCGCATGATCTGTGCGACAGCACCATGCCCCACCCGAATGTCGCGACCGTAACGCAGCTCAGCGGTCACGCGCAGCGCACCGTAGGTCCCGCCCGACGCCTTGTGCACATCGGCGATCTCACCGGCCAGCCAGATCCGCCGCAGCGTTGTCGGTGAGTCCGGCCGGCCCTTCCAGTCGTAATACCCGGACTCTGAGACGCCGAGCGTCCGTAACGCGTGCTGCACACTGATGCCCTGCCCGGTCAGAGACTCGATCACCGGGTAGAGCCTTTTGGGCGGATCCCCTCCGCCAGGAACACCTCGTTGACCTTGCGAGCGACCGCCAGCTCGGTCTCAAGTTGTCGGATCCGTCGCCTCGCTGCGGCGAGCTCCAGCTGCTGACTGGTGGTCGCGCCCTCGGCCTCGCCACGATCGATCCGGTCCTGCTTCAGCCAGTTATAGATCGTCGCGTCCGACATCTGAAACGTCGCCGCGAGCAGCTTCACACGCGTCCCCGCACGCGCCAGCTCAATCACCTGACGACGGAACTCCGGTGGATAAATATGCGGCATCTGATGATCCCCTCTGCCGAGAGACTCCAGCATGCCGACTCCACTTTTCCCGGGTCAGATCACGGTCTCCGCGAAACCCAGGGCGGCTCAGTCGGCGTGAACAGCAACGTAGCGGTCGCGCAGGCGACCACGCAAGAAGCCGTTCTGCCGCAGCGTGTGCAGGAGGCGCTGGGGCAACTGGTTGGGGCAGCGAGGGAGGGTCTGCTCGCGCTCAGCGTGGGTGTCGGGCTCGGCGTGTTGAGCGAATTGATGGAGGAGGAGGTCGAGGAGGTCGTCGGCCCGATGGGCCGCCACGATCCTGATCGGACCGCGGTTCGTCACGGCCATGAGGCTGGTGAGGTCACGCTCGGCGGCCGTCGGGTCGGGGTGTCGCGGCCGCGGATGCGTTCCACGGACGGCAGCGAGGAGCTGGCAGTCCGAACCTACGAGCATTTCGCGAGCCGCGATCAGCTCTCCAGAGTGGTGCTGGAGCGGATGCTCGCCGGCGTGAGCAC
>PKWB01000192.1:3028-5397 GCA_003131685.1 Candidatus Dormiibacterota bacterium | reverse complement strand
CTCATCCCGATCGCCGAGGTGCAGTTGCCCGCGATGAATGGCGCCGCACCGGCAGCGTCGGTCGGCTTCGAGGGAACCCTTCGCGATGCGCTCGATGCCGTGCTTCGATCCCCGGACGGACGGGCTCGGGTGGTGAAGGGCGACCAGACCGTCGGCATCGTCGACGCCGACGTCATTCGCGCCGCATCGATGAGGTCGCGCTGAGTGCCCCACCTGCCGCGCTGGATCCACCGCCTGCGCCCATTCGCCACGCCCATCTGGGTCGCGATCGGGATCCTCGTCTCGATCGGGGTCTACCAGACCCTGGTCGGCAAGTTCTTCGACGATGAGATTCTCAACGCGCCCAACCTGATGAGCGAGACGATCCAGCACATCTACATCTCGGGACTCTCCTTCGCGCTGGTCGCCGGGATCGGGGTGCCCGTGGGGGTGCTGATCGCCCAGGCGGGGCGCCTGGTGCGGGTTCCCGTCTTCCTCATCGCCAACCTCGGGCAGGCGATCCCGGGCATCGGCCTCCTCGTCCTCCTGTTCGCCTTCCTCGGGCTGGGCGTCCTGCCCACGGTCACCGCGCTGGTCATCTACGGACTGCTTCCCGTGCTGCGCAATACGGTGACCGGCATTCAGGGGGTCGACCCGGCGGCGGTGGACGCGGCACGGGGGATGGGCATGACGCGTTGGCAGGCTTTGATGCGAGTGCAATTCCCACTTGCGTCGCCATTGATTTTTGCCGGCCTGCGCACCGCGCTCGTGTTAATCATTGGAACCGCTACACTCGGGAACTTCATCGGGGGCGGCGGCCTCGGTGATGTGATCGCAGCCGGCATCAACAACAGTGATCGGATGGTATTCGTCGGAGCCGTGATGGTGGCATCGCTCGCATTGCTCGCCGACTGGGGGCTCTCAATGATTGAGCGGGTCGCAGTCCCAAAACAGATCAGCGGTTAAAACAGGTCAGCAGTTAGAACACGTGGAGGAACACATCCATGAGGCGCAAGCTACTCGCGGTCATCGCAATCGCGATACCCGGGACCCTTGTTGCATGCGGGGGTGGAAACTCCGGCGGCGGCAGTCCATCGTCAAGTGCGGCACCGGCATCGACATGCCCCACCGGAACTCAGACCAGTGGCGGCGGCGCCACGCTCTCCATCGGCAGCAAGCCCTTTGCTGAAGAGCAATTGATGGCCCAGATGACCGTTGACGTGCTTGGTGCACACGGGTTCACCGTCACCAACACCTTCAGCGCCGCGGACAAGGCGATCGGTACCGCTCTGAGCAGCGGCACCATCTCCATGTACTGGCAGTACACCGGCACCGAGCTGGGTGACTACCTCGGGCTCACCGGGTTCCCAACCGCGCTGGCCGCGGCGTTCACCTACGTGCAGCAGAAGGACGTCGCCAACAGTCTCTGCTGGGTCGCGCCCACACAGTTCGATGACACCAACGGCATCGCCATCAAGGCGAGTCAGGCCGGCACGTTCGGCAGCTCACTTGCGGCTTTCGGCACGTACCTCAACTCCCATTCGAGCACGAAGGTCTGTGTCATGTCCGAATTCCTCACCCGGCCCGACGGTCTTCCCGGGCTGGTGAGCACGTACGGATGGCCGTCTGCGTCGAGCTTCCACTACACCCAGATCGGCACGACCGCCGAGAAGGCGATCGCCAACGGCCAGTGCGATGCGGGTGAGGTCTTCACCACGGACTCCGCCATCGGGGCGAACAACGAGGTGACGTTGACCGACGACAAGAACCTCTTCCCGCCGGACAACGCCGGCCTCGTCGTGCGCTCGAGCGTGCTCAAGCAGTACCCGTCGATCGGTGCCTGGATGGCTCCGGTTGCGACGAAATGGACCACGCCGACGATGATCACGCTCAACGGGATGGTCGAGATCCAGGGGCAGACCGTCGCCAACGTCGCACACACGTGGCTCGTGCAGAACGGGTTCCTCTCGAGTTGATTCTCGGGTAGCCTTCCCGCAGTGATGCGACGACTGCTCCCCATCGCGACAGCAGCCGTCTTCCTAGCCCTGATCGGCGCCGGGAGCGTCGTGACCGGGCGCGTCATGGGGCGCTCGACGTCGTTTCATCACGACGTCGCGACCCTCGAGCGGTCGTGGACGGCCGACGTCGGCGAAGGCGTACCCGAGGCGAGCGTTGCGCCGCTGCGCAAGCAGCTCGACGCCTCCAGCTACGTGCACGCATCGGGGTGGTCGCCGCTGTGGTGGGTCGACGACGGCCATGCGTTCCTGGCGACCATGCACCGCAAGACGGACCGGGCGTGGACGTCGGCGGTCGCCCTGGCGCGAGCTCGGGCGGAGGTTGCGATGACCGCATGGAGCCAGATGGAGCTGCAGTACGGCTCGTACGTCCCT
>PKWB01000192.1:1305-3021 GCA_003131685.1 Candidatus Dormiibacterota bacterium | reverse complement strand
GGTGGCGACCGGCGGCTACGGCGGAGTCCCCGCACTCGTGGCGGCCGCCGATCACACGGTTTTGGCCGCACGTGGCGATAACCTGGACACCGGAGCGGTGCCGTCGCTGATCGCCGCGCTCACCGCGAGCAGCACCGACACCACCACGACCGTGAAGGCGATCAAGTCGCTCGAGGCAGACCTCAGAGGCCTCAACGCGCTCATCGTTCTCGATGGGCGGGTCGGGGGCGAGCTGCGCGCGCTGGACGCACGGGTCGTCCTGGCCGGCGCGCACAACGCGGCCAATGCCGCCGGGCTTGCAGCCGACTACGTGTCGCTCACGACGAAGTTTCGAGAAGGCGGGACATCGGCTCGTCTGGAATCGGTGGCATCCCAGATCCGGTCACTCGAGAGCTCGGTGAGCGCGGCGCTCACCGCGGTCGGTTGCGGGCACGCCGTCCCCAACGGCAAGGTGATCGACGTCGACGTGACCAACCAGTCGGCGATCTTCTTCGACGACGGATGCATCGAGGGCTCCACGCTGGTCACGACCGGCCGCCCCGGGCTCCGGACCCCGACCGGGACGTTCCACATCTACGCCAAGTACTCGCCGATCACGTTGATCTCGCCCTGGCCGAAATCCTCCCCCTACTACTACACGCCCGAGAATGCCGCCTACGCGATGGAGTTCCTGCGCGGCGGGTTCTTCATCCACGACGCGCCGTGGAAGCCGTCGTCGGGATTTGGACCGGGGAGCCAAAACGGTGTGGATGCCAGCCACGGGTGCGTGCACATCCCCACGCCGACCATGGCCTGGCTCTACGCGTGGAGCCCGATCGGCACCACCGTCATCGTCCACGCCTGAGGCGCGGTCATGCCGCGCACGCCTCGGTGGAGACCGGCGAGGTCCGGTGCTCGCCCGCCTGGAGGTCGGAGTAGACCTGCGGCATGGTGAGGGCGTAGCCCACGTCAGGCGCGGTGGTGCTCGCTGCGAACACCACGCCGATGACCTGGCCGCTGTCGTTGACGAGCGGTCCGCCCGAGTTGCCTGGGATGACCCGTGCTGAGAGGACCTCGATCCGGCGCGTGACCAGGGTGTCGCCATAGATGTTGTAACCGGTCGCCGCCTCGGTCGCGCTCACCGCCGCTGGGACGACCTGCTCAGCACCACCGCCGGGGTAGCCGATGACGGCGCCGCCGGTCCCGCGAACGGGAGGGCTGTCGATGACCACCAGGGGGCGAAGGGTCAGGCCGGGGGAGTACAGGATCGCGAGATCGGTGTTCGGATCGAACAGCACCACGCGGGCGGTGTGCCGTCCCCCGTTCGGGGTGTCGATCTCGACNNCCCCCGCCGCAGCCGGCCGCGATGACCTTGGAAGTCACGCTGGTCGCCTCCCGGATGCCCGCGGTGTCGATGAGCGGTGGGATGGCCACCGGGGCCTGTGGGAGATCCAGGATGGTGGAGAAGGGGTTGGGGAAGTCGCCGGGCTTGAACAGGTTGCCGATGACCGCGAGAAACCCGGGGGGGCGCGGCATGAACCCGTCGAGAGAGCGCTCGATCGTCGAGTTTGTGATCTGGTTGTCCAGGGTGACCCATGGGCTCTGCGAGAACATGAGACCCAGGTACCAGGCCGCGGCGAGCGCCGCGGCAAGGCCGAGGAGCCCTCCGACGGCGGCATCGACCTTCCCGAGCAGGACCGTGTGCTCCGTGTGCTGCCGGATTCGAAAGCCGATCCC
>PKWB01000192.1:0-1298 GCA_003131685.1 Candidatus Dormiibacterota bacterium | reverse complement strand
GAGCGCGAGCGCGACTCCGGTCATTCCGCGGCGCACGCCCCAAGTTCCGAACGTGACGAGGAAGACGACGATGATGAGGTCGAGGATGTCCACTGGGAGACAAGTCTGCCGTGGAAGGACCGCGGTGGGCCTCAGCGGTTGGGCAGATTCGTCCTTGAATAGGCGCGCCGCGTCGCTGGATCGTAGGCGTCCGAGCTGCTGAGCACGCGGCGCCACCAGGGCGCCTCGATGTACTCGCGAACGAGGTCGAGCCGCTCTTGAATCGGCGGCTGGAATGGACGGTGTCGCGCTTCATCGGTGACCGGGTCGCCCGGCGCGAACGAGAACAACCAACGCCAGGGGGCGGCCTGAAATGCGTCGAGCATCTCGCTGGGGGCTCGCCCCAGCTCGCTGCACACCCGGATGAAGTCCTTGGGCCTTCCTGTGGTTGCGGCGTCGAACGCTGCTCGCTCGCGCGCAGTCGGCGGATTCGCTTGCTCAGTCATGGCCACCTCTCATTCGAGCCTACCAGCCGCGTACCAGACCGCCGCCCCGTCCTAGCTGGATCCCGACACCGAGGGCGCGATCTCGCCCCGTCCGGCCTGTTGGAGGTCGCCAGGGAGGACAAGCGAGAGTTGCTGAGCAAGAACCTCGAGCTGGACGCGCCACGCGATGATGGCGTCCCGCTGCTCGGATTGCGTATCAGGCAGTCCCGAGAGGTCGCCGTTCGAAAGTCCGGCGGCCAGGGCGTTGAGATATGCGTCCTCGAGGATGTACGTGTGCGCGTATGGGGCATTGATCCCGGCGAGCCTGGCATCGGATGGCTGCAAGCCATTGATATCGACCATGTACGTGGCTAAACGCTGTTCGAGACCACCCATGGCGGTGGCGGCCTCCTCGCCAGAGAGGTGGTGATCCCGATAACCGGCGATCACCGGGTCGGCATTCTCGAGAAGATGGTTGACCCCGAGCCGGATGGGTTCTACGGCGGCCACGTACGATCCCAGCGAAGACGCCGACACCGCTGACGGCCCACATCCCGTGACCACGAACGCGGCGACACCCGCCGCGAGCGCGGTGTGTTTGCGGACCAAGCCCGCTTCAGTAACCGTAGCCGCCGGTCGAGCCGCTGTTGGCGCTTGCACCGTTCATGTGCATCACAACCAGCATGACGATGACGACCAGAACAGCGATGGCGAGCACTGCGGCACCAATTGCCCATGGACGTTGCACTGCGTGTACCTCCCGCGTGCGCCGCACCGCGGCCGTCACGCGTGACGAGACTCCAGATACAGGTGGCGGATTCAACCGGTCGTCGC
>PKWB01000134.1:324-42558 GCA_003131685.1 Candidatus Dormiibacterota bacterium | reverse complement strand
AGGCCGGGGCGCCACTGCGCACCCTTGGCGAGCGCATCGGCAAGGTCGAGCTCACCGAGAACATCCGCCAGGTCGATCCGTGGGAACGGGCAACACTCGCTCTGCTGCGTGACGCCGACGCGCGCGCGGCGTACCGCGAGTACATGCGACACGACCGGGTCCACATTGCACCGTCGGCACCGGAGCGTCGGGCGGAGGTGGTCGCGCATCACACCGCTCTGAGCGCCAGCGGCCTCGACGCGATCATGCTCGCCCGCCGCCGCGACGAGGTGGAGACTCTCAACGAGCTCGCCCGTGCCAAGGCCGTGGAGGACGGGCGCGTGCACGGACCGGCGCTGAGCGTGAGAGACAAGGACTATCAGGCGGGCGACCGGATCGTCTGCCTGACCAACGATCGTCACGCCGGGGTGCGCAACGGCACCCGTGGCGTCGTTACTAGCGTCGATCCTGAACGGGGCACGCTCACCCTCGAGCGTCCGGACCACGGTCAGGTGACGATCGATACCAAGCACTACGACGCTCTCGACCGCGGCTACGCCCTCACCGTCCATAAGGCCCAGGGCATGACCGCGGACATCGCGATGGTGGTGGGTTCTGATGGCGCCAGCCGCGAGTGGACGTATACGGCGATGTCGAGGGCCACCCTCGCTACGCATCACTACGAGGTGGCGACGCCACTTGAGCGAGACCCGCTCGGGATCATGCATGGGAAGGAGCCCACTCCAACCGCGGAGGAACGAACCGTGCACTCCTGGAGCCGCAGCGAGGAGAAGGACTCGGCGCTCGACTATCCCGATCGATATGAGCGGGCAGACCGTGACCGTGTTGCCGGCCCAGCCAACCTCGACGCGCCCGCGACCGACGCGCAACGAGCCCTGCTGGAGATGCTCGGCGTACCTGAGTTTCCTCAGGATGCGACCTGGGTGGACGCGACATTGGAGATCGACCACCAGTTCGTTGAGCGGGAGGGGCGACGCCTCGAGGGGTGGCTGCGTGAAATGGGCGTCTCCGAGCAAACGGCACATGCGTTGATCCGGCGCGCCGCGGACGATGTCGGTCAGGCCAAGGCGTCCGACGTGCTCAAGATGGTCGAGAGCCGAACGACTGCTGGCGTCATCACGCCAGCGGTGGACGCCATGCTCGAAGCAGCCCAGCTGGAGTACGAGGCGTCTCTCGCCCCCCTAGGCCTCGCACCATGACAGCGCGAGCCGACGAGGCGGAGCGACGGCTGGCCGCGATCGAGCTTCGCCTTGAAGGGATCGACAGCTTCATTGCAGATGCCCGCCGATGGCTGCTCGACAGCCTGATGGCGGGCGCACGTGACCGCCCTCTCACCACGTCCGAGGCTGCGGCGCGAGACCGCTTGCTGAACGCAGCCGAGAAGTCACACGCGTTCGTTGCCGCGGACGCGGTCGTTCCGCCATCGTATGGCGACCAGGAGAGCGTCGAACTGGCCTCACTCGCAGCCTGGGTCAACTGGGTGGCGATGGCGTTCGACCTCTCCGAGCGTTGGCCGAGCTGCTGGCATCGCCACGAAGGGCTGGTGTTCGAGATGCAGTCGCTCCGTCGCTGGCACGTTGCCCTCCGCATTGACCTGGCCACGGACCCGAGCTCGGCAATCCGATGGAGCGAGGCCCTGCACCGAGTCAACACAGAATCCGCTCGACACGTCGCTCAGCGGTGTCTGAGCACGCATCGTGACGCGCCACCTCTCGACCCGATCTCCCTGTAAGAGCCTTGAGACCCGGCAGTTAGAGCCAAAGTGCCCCTCCGTATGAATGGGCCTGCCACCGGGGTCGTGATAGAAGCGGAATCACCTCGAAAGCCGAGGCCGGTCGCGTGCCAACCCCAAAGCCGGTCTACAACGACCCACTTCCGGGGATCGTCACCTCGGGCTCGTAATGCCCGACAGCGTCGTCATCGACGTGTTCATACACGGTTATCGGCCCGACCGCATTGAGGAGTTGGCCGATCATCATGGCGAGTCCCACCGGACATGCGAGAAAGAGATGAACCTCGCGCACACCGAGGTACGCGGTCTTGGCGTTGCGCACCGCCCGGGCAATGGTCTGCGCGAGATCACACGCCCCTCCCTCCGTCAGTTGGTGGCCGTGCGTGCCCGCCGCCGGTGCCACCTCGATCGTCGCGCGCATCGCTGCCAGCCCCGTTGTCGCCCGATAGGCAACGGTCGCTTCCTGGGCGACGGACACAACAACGGCAAGACCATCGCCGCCGGGATCGCTGCCCTGTGTGGTGACTGCGTACCCGCTGGGTTCGGAATCAGCCCCGAGCGACCAGAGGCTGCGACCGCCACTCGGGGCCACCTGCTCCCATTTCACGTTGATACCCGCGACCGCAGGAAACGTGCGCCCCAGCGCCACCGCAGTTGACAGCGTCGGGTATCCCTCGAACACCAATCCCCGGTCCACACCGACGCGGCTGAGCCCATCGTGAATGCTCCGCAGCGCGGGGAGAAGCTCCGACTCCCACGCGCCACGTGCCGCATGCCGTCCCTTGAAGTTCTCGTGCCAGGCCAGGTGAAGCGCGCACCGGTGATCAGCGGGCGGCTCACGCCGGACCCAAACCCCGACTCGCCAAGGCTCTTCGGCGGGCAACACCGCAGCCACCGCACGCAACCGCTCGCGCAGCACCACATCTGCCAGCCCAGCCAGTTCTAACGGCGGGGCCGGGTCGCCCGCAATCTTGTGCATGTTCCAGAACGTGAGGTCTTCGGTCCCGAGATTCTCGGCCACAAGCTTTCCCGCTTCGGCGTAGGTGAGGACCCCGGCGATCGCCATCACCGCGAAGAAGCCATCCCGTCGTCGCGCACGTCGCACGATCTCCGGGACCTCGATACGCCGAATGACAGCCGAAGCAATTACGTCAGGCGTCACCCAGGCGATGGCACCAGCACACCTCTCGTCCCCCAGGTCCTCCTTGATCTGCGTCTCGGTCGATCCGTGCCCGAGGTCGGAGACGTCAACCCAGAGTGGAATGCCCCTGACCTTCAACTTGCGGATGAGATCGGTGACCTCGTCGGCTCGGGTTCGACGATATGAGACGAAGACGCGACCGCAGGGATCGGTCACCCCGCTGAGGATCCGAAGGGCGCCGTCGGGATCAATTCCTGCGCAAGCTCCATCAACCGCGCGAACTCCAGCGGATGGCTCGGAAATGCATCCAGCACGGCGAGCGGCACCAGGCGCTGGGTGAGATCCGAGTATGTCGCCCCGTACTTCCGCCCATCCGTCTCCCCCGTCGCCACCGCGAGTTGCTCGATCTGTTTCGAGGACAAGGCCAGGCCGGCGAGCGCGTCCTGCAGCACAGTCTTGCGCTGTTCCTTCTTCGGCCGCGTGAACGTGAACGTGTGCGCAGCACGCCGAAGGAGAGCGGGGTCGAGCGCCTCCAACCGGTTGGTGCAGGCAACCACCAGCACCGGGAGCTGCTCCTGCGCGATGTGATCGACACCGCGGATGAGCGCGTTGACGCCGGCGCGGTCCTCGTGGTGCATCTGCTCCAGCTCCCGCGACTGCGCCAGGGCATCGGCTTCGTCGATCAGCAGCACGATGCCGCCGGTGCGCTTCTCGCTCTTGATCATCGTCCTTGCCTCACGCTCCACCTGCACGAACGCCGAGGAGATCAACGTGGTCATCTCGCCGACCTTTCCGCTCCCCCGAGCGTTGAGCGTCAGCTTGCGCAAGGCAATCGGGAGCGCGGTGTCGACAGCGAGGCGGTCACCAAAGGTCTCGGCCAGTTGGGTTTTGCCGGTGCCCACGTCGCCGGCGAACACGAAGAGCGGTGGGCGATCCTGGAAGTACCCGACCGCAGCGATCTCCTGACCGTGATGCTTCCGGCTCCACTCCTTGAGCAGCTTCAGGTTGAGCCGGACCAACGCCTCTTTGTGGAGGATCTCCTTCACAGCGTCGAGTCCGACGAGGCGACCGTATCTGTCTGCCGCGGCAGGGTCTGGAAAATCTCGTGTCGCCTCGAACAGCTCGGGAAGATCACTCATCGTTTGAACTGCCGCCGCGAGATCTCGGTGCCGTTGGCACCATAGCTTCGGTCAACCATCCAATACCCGCCGCTGTAGCTGGGTTCGTTCATCGGCGTGCGCTGGATCGGCAACGCGGCTCTGAATGCCGTCCGCTGCGCATCGGTCTGCTCGTTGAACCAGGTATCCGAGTACGTGAGGAAGTTGAGGTACGACGCCCCGGTGACGTCGAGGTTGGGTTCGATCCCTCCGGGTCGACCACCGACCAGTTCCCCTTGCCTGACCGAGTACTCGTACGACATGACCCACAGGTCCCCCTTGCGGAACCCGAAGGTGTAGGTCTTCAAGTAGCCGGCCCGGAGCAGCGCCTCGATCTCTTCGAGGTAGTTGTGGATGTCGGCTTCGGCTGGTTGACCGTAGTATCGAGAGAACTGCCGGATATCAGAGGCGATCTTGCCGGCCAGCTCGCGGGGGGCGGTGTCGGTGACGGTGTACGTGCTCACGGTGTTATCCCCTGAACTGACCGCCGAGGATCTCAGCCCAGGCGGCGACGGCTTCGGCTCGCTTAGGCACGTACTCGGCGTAATCAATGGCATCGAGTGCGGCGCCGGCGGCACTGACGATGGCGCGGCGGTTGGTCTCGGTGTAGTCGCGCATGACGTTGTTCTGCGGGTTGACGGCGTCGATCACCGTGATGATCCCGTGCACCGAGTCCGGCACCGCTGAACGCTGGTAGTAGTCCTCGAAGATGATCGGCGTGGTCAGGCCCGTGACCTGGATGTAGGTGAAGATGCTGGCGAGTGCGTTCGGGTACGACGAGAAGTCGGTGCCGGTGTCGAGCAGATGCGAGCAGAGCAGCTCAGCGAAGTAGCTCTTGAAGCGAAAGTTCTCGTCCCGACCCTTCTGCTGTACTGCCCACCACTTCAGCAGGCGGATCACCTGCCGGTAGTGGACCGGGCAGCGGGCCTTGCGAACCCGAACGAACTCGATGTGGCGGCGGACGTTGGTGCGCACCTTGGCGCCGGTGTCCTTGCGGATGAGATCGCCGTCGCCACTGCCGTCACCGGAGTCGAGGATGGGGACGATGTCGACGCGGCGCCCGTCCTTGTAGAGGATGCTCACGCAGTGGTCCCGGAGCTCGAACTGGTCATCTTCGAGTTGCGGGCGCGCCTCCTTCAGGCGAGCGACCAGCCAGGAGGCGAGCTGCGTTGGGTCCTCCGGCACTGCGCCGGGCCGGAGGTACACGGCGAGGTCGAAGTCGCTGGTGTTGCGCAAGGCAGAGCCCTTCGCGAGGCTGCCGGCATTGAGGACCCGCACCACGGCGTATGCCGGGTCGGCTGCGATCTTGGCGCGAAGGCTGTCGCGGAGGCTGTTGACCCGCTCCCGGTACTCGATGACCTTGCTGTGCTGGAGGTTGATGTTGGAGTCTGCAAAGGCGGCGATCTCGGCGTGGCCGATGATCGAGGTGATGCCCGTCGGCGTGGTCATGAGGGATCTCCACCAGTTGAACTGGTAGGTCCGGAGGCGGGCCGTGAGATGGTTCGTGCCAGGGTCATGGGGGACTCCTATTAGATCTGCTCTCGCTCAGTGCTTAATCGTAGCGCATCCATTTCCACCACGATGGCGTCCGCATTAGCTAACATATGTTCGTGTGGCACCCAGGTTCCACCTGCCAGGCCAAGCAAGGGGTCTCAAAGCGATCGACCCCGGACCGAGGCCCCGTGCTCCCCGGACGTTGAGCGAGCGCCCCTTCCTCCCGTCTCGGCTCTGCCTTGCGCGTGACCTCACCGGGGCCAGCCAGACAGAGGTCGCGGAACGAGCCGAGTTGACGCCGGCGGCCCTCAGTCAATTCGAATCCGGGAAGGCTCGACCCAGCGGCGCAACCGTGGTTCGCCTCAGCGAGGTTCTCGGCGTGCCCGTCGGCTTTTTCCAACTCCCTCTTCTGGACACTCATGCCGGTTTCTTCCGATCGCTGCGGCGGACCGGTGTCGCTGATCGACGGCGCGCCCGGGCAATTGCTCACATTGCACACGATCTGGCGACCTGCTGCGATGCCACTGTTCAGACTCCGACACCGGACGTGCCGCGTCTTCTGCTGGAAGATTTTACCGTGGCCGACTCCGTCGAGCCAGAGCGCATCGCCGCAGAAGTCCGAACCACCTGGGGCATGCCCGCCGGACCGATTCCTGATGTTGTTGCGCTGCTCGAATTGCACGGAATCGTCGTCATACGACTGCCTCTTGCATCAACGGACGTCGATGCATTCTCGCTCCCATTTGCCGATCGCCCGATCATCGTGCTCGGTGCTGAGAAGGACGATCGGGCGCGCTCGCGCTTCGATGCTGCGCACGAACTTGGCCATCTCGTCATGCACGCTGAACAGATCTGGGGGACGCCGGAGGTGGAGCACCAAGCGCACCGCTTCGCGGCTGCGTTTCTAATGCCCAGCGACGACATTTACGATCAACTACCCCATCGGCCAGAGTGGCCGCAGCTGTTCACTCTCAAGCGTCAGTGGCAAGTCTCTCTCGCAGCCCTCTTGATGCGAGCGCGCACCCTGGGTCGCATGAATAACAGCAACTATCTCGCCGCAGTAAAGGCTGCTTCAGCGCGCGGCTGGCGGCGGGTCGAGCCCGTGCCTCTTGGGAGACCTGAGCAACCACACTTACTGCAACAGCTTCTTGAAGCACCAAACGCTCATCAGTGCCGCGCCCTACTTCCTGAATTGGTCGTGGAATCGCTAGCCAGGGCCGCCGCAGCTTAAGGGCTGCAGACGGAGACATCGTCGACCCTGGCATGGCCATCGGGATCCGTGCGTCCCATCACTTCGTTGATGGCCACGCGATCGCGATCTTGCCCACCTTGGTGGTCCCACCATGCACACACTTTGCCGGACGTTCAGCGCATGCCGGTCGTCGCCAGATCGCGACCGGGCGTCCTTGGGATGGTCGAGACTCACGAACGGACCCAGCACGTATAGTCCGTCCGGACGTCAACTCATTTAGCGCAAAGTGTAAGCGCTGCGTAAGCACTAGCGATGTAACCTGATCCCTATCAGCGCTCACTCTATAGCGACCGAAGAACTGCCGAGCCACTCGCCGGAAGATACCCGTGTCTCGCACGGCGAGCAGAGCCACATCTACGACGGGGTCGGTCAATCGTTCAACCCGAGCCACCTTCGGGCAGCAATGATTGCTCGCGGGCTGACCGCCGAGACCCTCGCGAGCGCAGCTGGCGTCAGTCTCGGAACCACGTACAACGCCCTGCACGGAAAACCGGTTCGGTTGCGCACTGCGCGACTCATCCTCGAGGCTCTCGCGAGCGTGCAGCCAACCCTACGCGTGGTGTTTGCCTTGACCGACGGATAAAGGTCGGCGAACCCTCTAACGGCGTAATCAGCCTTCGACGCGCAGACCCGCGACGCGCTCGATCGCGCGCTCCTCAGATCCGGCGTAGTAGACGGTCACCATCTCGATGCTGCTCCAACCAGCCTGCTGCATGAGGTCCGTTACCGTGGCGCCGGCGTCGGCGAGGCGCGTCGCCCACGTGCGCCGAAGGAGATGTGGATGGATGGGTCGAAGTCCGGCACGCAGGGAAGCTCGCTGCAGCATCTGCTGGACCGCGGTCACGGTGATTGGTTCGCCTGAAGAACTCCGTTCCGAGATAAAGAGATCGGGGTGCAGCGACGCTGGCCGGTGTCGGTCGATCCACGCTTCGAGGTCGCGGACCAGTTCCCGAGCGTAGGGCTGTCGGAAGGTCACCTGGCGATCGACGCCACTCTTGGTCATGTCACGGTGTCCCTTGGACACGAGTATGCGCGGCGGCCGAGCCGTGAATTTCACGTCATCCACGCAGAGCGCGCAGAGCTCGCTCACGCGCAGGCCGCATGCCAACAGCACGCGGACGATCAGACTGTCACGGCGATGTCCGACGAGGGCGGCGACCAGGGCCTGCTCTTCGCTGTGGGTCAGCGCGTCGGAGCGTCTTCGCCGCGGTTCCTTCGGAGCATTCGGCACGGCGCTGGAGGTGAAGTAGGGATTCTCGAACCCAGGCGTGCTGGCACAGAAGTCAGCAAGCCGCCGGAGGTAGTTGCGGTAGCGGCGCAAAGTGTTGCGGCTGACACCCACGCGGTCGCGGACATCACCGATGAAGTCGAGCACCGCCTCATTGCTGAGCTGGTCGACGGTCTCGATGCCCCGGGCATTGCAGAAGGCGAGGAAACGACCACGGGCGAGGTAGTCGCGCGCGTTGACTCGGGTGGTGTCCGCCCACTGATAGCGCGTCGCCATGAGGTCGACACATCGGTCGATGGAGACTCTCCTGCTGGTCGGCGGCGGGCTGGCGGCAGCGCGCTGCCGCAGCGGCTTCAGGTGACCGTCGATCGTGGTGCTCATACTGGAAAGTATGATACGTTTTGCTGGAAAAGTCATCAATCCGAAGATGAGGGCTAGTCCCCGCAGGATTGAGCCAAATGGATGGCACTGGAAATCCCTGCACTGAGATCAAATTGCGCGTCCGTCGGGGAGACAGGACTCGAACCTGCGACCCCTGGTCCCCCAGACCAGTACTCTAACCATCTGAGCTACTCCCCGAGGCGCGCATAGGGACTCTACCCCCCCAGGCCGACGAGGCCGAAAACGCCTCAGTCGTCGCTCTCGTCGCGATGCCGGGTGACGATCCGCAATCGCACTCCCGCGAAGCCGAACACCGCACGGATCCGATTCTCGAGGTATCGCTGGTACGCGAAGTGCATCAGCTCGGGATCGTTGACGAAGAGCACGATGGTGGGCACGGGGCTGCGGGCCTGGGTCGCGTAGAGGATCTTGAGGCGCCGTCCCTTGTGAGTCCGGGGCGGATGCTCGTCAAGCGCATTGCGGATCAGGTTGTTCAGCGCCGGCGTCGGGATGTGCACCGATCTCGCGTCGGCGACCGCGAGCACCGCGGGCATCACCCGCTTCAGATTGCGGTGCTCAGTCGCCGACAGCGTCAGCACCGGCACGCCGGGCACGAACGAGAATGAATCCTGCAGTTTCTTCAGGAAGCCCGCATCAACCCGGTCCTCGTGCCTCACGAGATCCCACTTGTTCGCCGCAACGACGAGCCCCGCCCCAGCCTCGACGGCATACCCGGCGATATGCCGGTCCTGTGCGCTGGCACCCTCCGATGCATCGATGACCAGCAGGCCGATGTCGCTGCGCTGCAGGGCGCGGAGCGATCGCAGCAGGCTGTACCGCTCGACGTTCTCGGTGACGATGCCTCGCCGGCGGATCCCGGCGGTATCGACGAGGCGGATCTTGCGACCGTCGAGCGAGACCACGGTGTCCACGACGTCGCGCGTCGTTCCCGCGACCGGGGAGACGAGCGCGCGCTCCGACCCCACCAGCCCGTTGAGCAGCGAGGACTTCCCGGTGTTGGGGCGGCCGATGATCGCGACACTCACCTCGCCCGCGGCCGGCTCGGTCCCGGCGGCGCCGTTCTCTGGAAGCTCGGCGACGAAACGGTCGAGCAGGTCGCCGGTATCGGTCCCCTGGAGCGCCGAGATCAGCACGGGATCGCCCAGCCCCAGGCGGTAGAGCTCGTCGGCGCGGTAGGGGTCCACCTGACTGTCCGCCTTGTTGCCGACCAGGATCACGGGGCGGCCCCCGCGACGCAGGGTCTGCGCGATCTCCTCATCGAGCGCCGTGACCCCATCGCGCACGTCGACCATGAAGCAGCAGACATCGGCCTCGGTGATTGCCATCTGGGCCTGTTCTCGCGTCGCCCGCGTCAGCGCCGCGATGTCGGGCGCGGCATCGCGCGGCAAGGGCACGTCGAGCCCCGCTGTGTCGACGACGGTGAAGCGCCTGCCGCCCCACTCGACGACGCCGTACAGCCGATCACGGGTCAGACCCGCGAAGGCATCGACGATCGCCCGTCGTGTCCCGGTGAGGCGGTTGAACAGCGTCGACTTCCCAACGTTGGGACGCCCGACGATCGCGACCACCCCGACCGCCGGCGCGATCGGCTCCCCCTCCTCGCGATGGCGCCGGCGGGTGGCGCCGGCCGGGCTCATTTCCCCCCGCCGGGGACCGGCGAGATGTCCATCGAGATCTGCGCGAAGAGCCCGCCCTCATCCTTGAGCGCAAAGGCGTTGACGTCCTCGGCACCGGAGGCCGTGGTGCGACAGATGATGTACACGTAATCGACCCACGCATGGTCGGTGTCGAACTGCGACGGCTGCGCGGGGTGGTCGGGGTGGCTGTGCCAGATACCCGCGACGTCGAGTCCCCGGGAACGCGCGTCGCGATCGGCCTTCATGAAGTCGACCGGGTCGAGGTCATAGCGATCCGCGGCACGCTCGGTCCACATGTTACGAGCCGATGTGACGTCGACGATGACCATGCGCGTCCCATCCCGCCGTCCCAGGAGCACGCCGCATCCCTCGTGTGGGTACGCGGCGACGGCCAGGTCTCGGACCCGCTGCTCCGCGGCCGGCGCGACGGTCGCAAAGCGCAGGTTCAACGTCCGGCCCGCCGGTAGAGCCCCGTCGAGAGGTACCGATCACCGCCGTCGGGGAGCACGGTGACGATCACGCCGTGACCGATCCGTCGTGCGATCGCGCCGCACGCCCAGAGGGCTGCTCCGCTGGAGTGCCCGGCGAGGATCCCCTCGGTGCGAGCCAGCTCCCGGGCGAGATCGTATGCGGGCTCGGTCTCGACGCCGATGTCCTCGTCGGCGAGCGACGGGTCGTAGATCCCGGGCACGATCGACGTCTCCATGTGCTTCAGGCCCTCGAGGCCGTGCCACGGCTCTGCGGGTTGCACGCTGATGCACTGGACCTCGGGATTCACCTCCTTCAGGCGCCGGGTCACCCCCATGAACGTGCCACTGGTTCCCATCGCTGCGACGAAGTGGGTCACGGTTCCTCTGGTCTGCTCCCAGATCTCGACACCGGTCCCATCGTAATGGGCGAGCCAGTTCGCGTCGTTGTTGTACTGGTCGGGCATGAAGTAGGCGTCCGGGTTTTCGTCGTACATGGCACGAACCAGGCGGATCGCGCCGTCGCTCCCCTCGAGAGGATCGCTGTACTCCACCTCGGCGCCGTACGCGCTCACCAGCTGGCGTCGCTCGTCGCTGACGTTGCCGGGCATCACCAGACGGACGCGATAGCCCTTGGCGGCGCCGATCATCGCGTAGGCGATGCCGGTGTTCCCACTGGTGCTGTCGATGATGGTCCGCCCGCGGGTGAGCCGCCCGGAGCGCTCCCCGTCCTCGATCATCCGCAGCGCGGGCCGATCCTTGACCGAGCCGCCGGGGTTGAGGAACTCAGCTTTGGCAAAGACGGCAACATCGGGACATTCGTCCTCGAACAGACGGATGCGCAGCAATGGCGTATTGCCGATGCGCTCGGTGATCGTCTCCCCCATCGCCCTCGGTACGAGCGTCAACGCCGGCTGCGCCGGGTGCTGCGGCGTGGTCACGCCGATCAGCTGGCCTCGGCTCCCTGCGCCACCCGAAATCCGGCAGACCCGCGCCGCTGATCGGCGATGACTGCGAGGACCGCCTCAGGGCGAACCAGGAACGGCCCATCCTCACCTGGAAGCTCGACGAAACCCGAGCCACTCGAAGCATTGAGCTTGGCGGTGATCTCCTCGACGGTGAGCTTCACCGAGAGGTCACCGCCGTTTGCGAGACGTACATGTGCCATATGTCTCCTAGGGTACCGGGTCCGTCCGCTGAGGGCGGTCTCGTGCCTCAGCCCGCAGAGGCGGCGATGAGCGCGGAGTCGAACTCCGCTTTGAGGTCGTCGATGTGCTCGATGCCGACGCTGATCCGCACCAGCCCATCGGTGATGCCCAGCGCGGCTCGCTGCTGGGGGCTCAGTGCCCGGTGTGAGGTGCTCGCCGGGTAGCTCACGGTGGTCGCGACGTCACCGAGGCTCGGTGCCAGGCGGATGCCGTCGAGTCCTCTGATGAAGGCATCCGCCGCGTTTCCGCCGCCCTGGAGGTCGATGCTCAGCATCGCGCCCCGGCCGCGGGGCAAGAGCCGCTCTGCGAGGGCCGCGTCCCCGGCCCCGCGCACACCCGGGTAGTGCACCGCCCGGAGCTCGGCCCGGTCGGCAAAGAACGCCGCAAGCGCCGCGGCGTTCTCACTGCAGCGCTCGACGCGCAGCGCGGCGGTCCGCAGCCCGCGCAGCGCCAGCCAGGCGTCGAAGGGCGCGAGATTCACCCCCAGCAGCCGGGCGTGGGCGTCGAGCCAGTCGCTGGCCTCGTGTTCGCTGTCGACGAGGAGGACGCCGCCGCACACGTCGCTGTGCCCGGCAAGGTGCTTGGTGAGGCTGTGGATCACCAGGTCGGCGCCGTGCGCGAAGGCCTGGAAGAGAAACGGCGGGGTGAAGGTCGAATCGACGATGACCGCCGCTCCCACGTCGTGTGCCGCGGCAGCCACCGCGGGGACATCGTTGAGACCGATCAGCGGATTGGTGATCACCTCGATCACCACAGCGGCGACGTCCGGACCGAGGGTGGCGGCGACCAGCTCCCCGTGGTTCCCACCGCCGTCAGCGGGGAGATCGACGGTCGACACGCGCACGCCGAGGTTACCGAGCGGCCCGGCGAGGAGCGAATCCGTGCCCCCGTAGCAGGGCCTCACCACCACGATCCTCGGCCGCGACGGACCCGCCACCAGCGTCGCCGCGAGGAGCATCGCCGCCTGGCCGCTCGAGGTCACCCGGGCCACCGGTGCCGTCCGGCCCGCGACGGTCTCGAGCTCGATCATCGCCTCCTCGAGGCGCTGCGGGTTGCCTCCTCCGTAGCGTCGGTAGGTGTTGCGCCCCTCCATCGCCTCGTCCACCGACGGCAGATCCGCGTAGGCGCGGACGGAGGCGAGGCTGAGCGGCGCGACCAGGTCGACCCCGTCGCCGGTGTCGCCGACGCCGAGCCCGGCGCGCGCGGTCGAGGTGGACGGATGGACGCGTCTGGTCATGGCTGGGCCGGCTGCGGCACGGTCCGGAAGAACGGCGCCGCGCCCGCGTAGACCGCCGCATCGCCGAGCTCATGCTCGATGCGCAACAGCCGGTTGTACTTGGCGACCCGCTCTGAACGTGATGGCGCACCCGTCTTGATCTGGCCGGCATTGACAGCAACTGCAAGGTCGGCGATCGACGTGTCCTCGGTCTCGCCACTGCGATGACTGATCACGCTCGAGTAGTTGTTCGCGGTGGCCAGGTCGATGGTCGCGAGCGTCTCGGTCACTGTACCGATCTGATTGAGCTTGATGAGGATGGAGTTGGCGACCCCGCGGTCCATTCCGAGCTGCAGGCGCGCGCTGTTGGTGACGAAGACGTCGTCGCCCACCAGCTGCACGCGTCCACCCAGACGATCGGTGAGCAGCTTCCAGCCGTCCCAATCGTCCTCCGCCATGCCGTCCTCGAGGGAGACGATCGGGTACTTGTCGACCCAGCTTTCCCAGCGATCGACGAGACCGGCTGAATCGAGCGTGATCCCCTCGCCGGCCAGAACGTAGAGGCCGTCCCTGTAGAGCTCCGACGTCGCCGGGTCGAGCCCGATGGCGACGTCACGCCCGGGCGCGTAACCGGCCGCGGCGATCGCCTCCATCAACAACTCCATGGCTGCCTCGTTGTGGTCCAGATCCGGGGCATAGCCGCCCTCATCACCCTGTCCTGTGCCCAGACCTCGCTCGTGCAGGATCTTGCGGAGCGCGTGGAAGCACTCGGCGCCGGCGCGCAGCGCTTCCCGGAACGTCGGGAGTCCGATCGGCAGGAACATGAACTCCTGAAAGTCGACGCGCGTCTGTGCGTGCGCGCCGCCGTTGAGCACGTTGAAGAGCGGCACCGGGAGCAGATGGGCGCCGTCCCCGCCGAGGTGGCGATACAGGGGGACGCTGCTCGCAGCTGCGGCCGCGTAGCTCGACGCGAGGCTCACCGCGAGGATGGCGTTGGCGCCGAGCTTGGCTTTGTTCGGGGTGCCGTCGAGCTCACAGAGCTTCGCGTCGAGGGCCGGCTGATCGGCGGCGTCGAACCCGATCAGCTCCGGTCCGATCACGGCCTCGATGTTGGCCAGCGCCTTGAGCACGCCCTTGCCACCGAAGCGCCCGGGATCCCCGTCGCGCAACTCGACGGCTTCGTGCACCCCGGTGCTCGCGCCGCTCGGCACCCGGGCTCGTCCGGAGGAGCCGTCATTGAGCGTGACCGCACACTCGAGCGTCGGGTTGCCTCGCGAATCCAGGATCTCGAGCCCGGTGATCGCCTCGATCCGGGTCATGGAGTCCTCAACGCCATCGCCAGCTCGTCCCAGAGACGGCCGAGCACGCGAATGCCCTTGAAGTACATGTCGAGGGTGAACTTCTCGTTCGGCGCATGGATCTGATCGTCGGGCAGGCCGAGCCCGACGAGCACCGCCTGCAATCCCATGATGCGCGCGAACGATTCCACGGGCGGGATCGAGCCGCCTTCGCGGGTCAGCGCGGGCGTGGTGCCGAAGACGCTTTCCATAGCGCGTGACGCCGCCAGTACCGCGGGATGATCGATGGAGGTGACCACCGGCCTGCCTCCGCCCTTGGCCTCGGCGGTCACCGTGACGCCGACCGGAGCCGCCGCGAGGACAGCCTCGCGCACCAGGTCGGCGATTCGCTCGGGATCCTGGTTGGGAACCAGCCGGCAGGTGATCTTGGCGCCGGCGCTGGCCGGGATGATCGTCTTCTGGCCGGGTCCCGAGTACCCACCCCAGATGCCGTTGAACTCGAGGGTCGGGCGCGCCCAGAGGCGCTCGCGGTCGGTCCAGCCGGCCTCGCCGACGGTCGCGGGCACGTCCCCCGCCTCAGCGCGGAACTCATCGACGCTGTACGGGACGCTGGCGAAGAGCTGGCGCTCCTCGGGCGAGGGTTCGCGCACGTCGTCGTAGAAGCCGGGGACGGTGACCCGCCGGGTGACCGGGTCGTGCAGCGAGGCCAGGATCTCCGCCAGCGCCGCGATGGGGTTGGCGACCGCGCCGCCGAAGCGACCCGAGTGCAGATCGAGCGCCGGACCCTGGACGTGCACCTCGACACCGGCGAGGCCGCGCAGCCCGGTGCAGAGCGAGGGGATGCCCGGCGCGACGATGGAGGTGTCCGACACCACGAGGATGTCTGCCCGGAGGCGGGCCTGCTCGGACTCGACGATGTCCTCGAAGTGGATGGACCCCGACTCCTCTTCGCCTTCAACGATCAGCTTGAGATTGAGCGGGAGTTCGCCGCGCACGGCGATCACCGATTCGACGCCTTTGAGGTGCATCCACACCTGGCCCTTGTCGTCGACCGCACCGCGCCCGTAGAGATTCCCGTCGCGAATCTCAGGCTCGAACGGCGACGTCTGCCACTCGTCGAGCGGGTCGACCGGCTGCACGTCATGGTGGCCGTAGATGAGGGCGGTGGGCAGCTTTGGATCGACGATTCGCTCGGCGTAGACGGCGGGGTGGCCTGCCGTCTCGATGATCTCGGCATGCTGAAAGCCGGCGGTGCGGGCCGCGTCGGCGAGGTATTCGGCGTTGCGGCGGACGTCGGCCGCGTGGGCTGGATCCGCGGAGATGCTGGGGATGCGGAGGAACTCGATGAGCTCGTCCACGTGGCGCTGCTGGTTGGCGGCGCAGTAGGCGTCGAGGTCGTTCTCAGGCATGCCCGAAGCCTAGTGTGGCGGCCGCTCGGGCTGCATCCGGTGTAGCCTTCCCCAAGCGAACTCTCGTCGTCTCACTCCACGTCTTCCCAGGAGGTCGCCCGTCATGGCCGTTCGAGTCCTGCCCGCAGGGACCATCGGGATTCCGCTGAACCCCACAACCGCGCCCGAGCCCCCACCGCTCGAGGTCGAGGATGACGTCCCGACGCTCCACCTCGTGGGTCGCAGCGAGCAGCGGCTGGCCGAGGCGCTCTTCCAGACCGAGTCCGTCGACGAACCGTACAGCCCGGATACCGTCCGCGCGCTGCGCCTGCTCGCGATGGACAACCTCGTCGACATCATCCAGCTCCGTGAGGCCGTCCAGGAACGTGACGCTCAGCTGGCCGCGCTCACCAGTGAGGTCGACATGTGGCGCTCCCGCGCCATCGACGAGCACGCGCAGCGCGGTGTCGACCAACGTGAGGCGGTGTGGCGCGAGCGCGAGCTGGTCACCGTCCTGCACAGCGAGCTCATCCGCAACGAGACCCTGTCAAACGAGCTGGATTGGCGACGCAAGCCGTGGTTCCGGCGCATCGGCGGGCACTGATCAGCCGGTCGCCGTCCCCGCACCCGCCTTCGGGCGCACCTGCTCCTCGCTGACCTCCCACAGCCGCCGCGCGAGTCCCGGATCCTGCGCCTGGCGGCTCGAGACCGCGAGCGCTCGGTCCTCGTAATAGCCGCCGCTCTGCTTGGACACGTCAGGTGAATCAGCAAGCCACACCAGCGTTTGCGCCGCTTTCCTGGGGCTGCGCGCAAAAGGCGCGATGATCGTCATCGCGGTGCTCATCAGTGCGCCGTTGTTGCGGTTGAACCCCGTGGCCACCAGGCCCGGATGGAACGTGTACGCGGTGACCCCGGTTCCATCAAGACGGCGTGCGAGCTCCCGGGTGAACAGGATATTCGCCAGCTTGGTCTCGCCATACCGTGTGAAGCCGCGGCCCTTCCAAGACCGCTCGGCGTTCAGATCGTCGAAGGGGATGAGCTTTCCCTTGTGCGCATCGGACGACGTGGTGATGATCCGAGCGGGTGCGGACTCCTTGAGCCGATCGAGCAGCAGCGTCGTCAGCAGGAACGGCGCAAGGTGGTTGAGCGCCCAGGTGCGCTCGATGCCGTCGACGGTGAGCTGGCGCGTGGTGAACGTCGCGCCCGCGTTGTTGATCAGCACATCGATGCGCGGATAGCGTGCGAGCGCCTCATCCGCGAGCGCGCGCACCGACGCCTGTGAGCTGAGCTCGGCATGGAGGACGTCGACCTTCGAGCCGCCCTTACCCTCGATGCTCTTGACGGCCTCCGCACCGCGTGCGTCGTCGCGCGCGACAATCGCCAGCTGCGCGCCACGGCGCGCCAGTGCCTGCGCCGCCGCAAGGCCGATCCCACGCGTGGCGCCGGTTATCAGGACACGCTTGTCCCGCACTCCGGCCCATTCAGTCATCGTCGCTGAAGCCTAGCAGGGCGCCTTCGGCGCGCTCAGGTGTTGTTGCTGGGAAACGCCAGGTCGACCCTGCCCGGCCCGGGCTCGGGCCAGCGGGAGGTCACCACCTTGGTGCGCGTGTAGAAGTGAATCCCGTCGGGACCATACATGTGCGTATCACCAAACAGGGATGCCTTCCAGCCGCCAAAGCTGTAGTAAGCAACCGGCACCGGTATCGGCACGTTGACGCCGACCATGCCGACCTGCACCTCGAACTGGAACTTGCGCGCCGCGCCGCCGTCCCGCGTGAAGATGGCCACGCCGTTTCCGTACTGATTGTCATTAACCAAGCGGATCGCAGCGTCGTAGGTGTCGACGCGCACGACGGAGAGGACCGGTCCGAAGATCTCATCGTCGTACACCTTGGAACCAGGCGTCACACGATCCACCAGCGACGGACCGAGGAAGAACCCATCGCCGTCCGGGGTGTTGCCCCGCCCGTCGACCACGAGGCGGGCTCCGCCGAGCGACTGATCCTCGAGATAGGTCGCCACCCTGTCCCGATGCTCGCGGGTCACGAGCGGCCCCATCTCGGAGGTTGGATCATTGCCCGCGCCGACCTTCACCGCCGGGATACGCGCCGCGATCGCCTCGACCAGGCGTTCCCCGACGTCACCGACGGCGACAACGGTCGAGATCGCCATGCAGCGCTCGCCGGCCGAGCCATAGCCGGCGGACACGGCCGCATCGGCAGCGGCTTCGATATCAGCATCCGGCAGGACGACCATGTGGTTCTTGGCCCCGCCCAGCGCCTGCACGCGCTTGCCGTTGCGCGTTCCGGTCTCGTAGATGTGCCTCGCGACCGGCGTCGACCCCACAAACGAGAGCGCCGCAACCTCGGGATGGTCGAGCAGTCGATCGACCGCCTCGCGCGCCCCCTGGACCACCGAGAACACGCCGTCGGGGAGCCCCGCCTGGCGCCAGAGATCGGCGAAGAACAACGACGGCGAGGGGTCCTTCTCGCTCGGCTTGAGGATGAAGGTGTTCCCGCAGGCGATCGCGTTGGCGAACATCCACATCGGCACCATCGCCGGGAAGTTGAAGGGCGTGATCCCGGCCACCACGCCGAGCGGCTGGCGGATCGAGTAGACGTCGACGCCGCGCGACGGTTGTTCCGAAAAGCCGCCCTTGAGCAGATGGGGAACGCCGCAGGCGAATTCGACGTTCTCGATGCCCCGGGCCACCTCACCCTTGGCGTCGGAGAGCACCTTGCCGTGCTCGGACGTGATGATCGCGGCGAGGTCGTCTCGATGCCTGTCGAGCAGCTCACGGAAGGCGAACAGAATCGTCGTCCGTTGCGACAGCGACGCGGCACGCCACTCGCGGAACGCCCCCGCAGCGGTTTCGACAGCGGCGTCGACCTCCGCCGCGGATGCGAGGTCGACATCGCCGGTCTGTTCGCCTGTGGCCGGGTTGAAGACGGGGCCCCGCTTGCCGGACGTGCCCGCGACTACCTGGCCACCGATCCAGTGGCTGATCCGCTTCAAGCGGCCATTGTCGCCTTCTGCAACGTCCTCACGGTGAGCACCTGGGTGAGATGCCGCTTGTACTCCGCAGTGGCCCGGACGTCGCTGGTCGGATCGATGTCCGACCCGCTCTGCGCCGCGGCATCCGCCGCCGAGGCCCCCCCGGCCAGCGCCGCCTCCACCGCCGAGCCCCTTCGCGGTGTCGTCGCCAGGTTGACGTAGCCCACGCGCCAGGACGAACCGGTCTCCTGCACCGCAACGCCGGCGATGGCCCAGTCGTACAGCCGGCGCCGGAACTTGGTGTACGCGAATCTCCCCGTCGACACCGGGAAGCGCACCGCCGTGACCACCTCGTCGTGCTCGAGTGCGGTGGTGAAGATGTCGCGGTAGAAGTCGCGCGCCTGGTGACGTCGCTTGTTGGTGATGATCTCCGCGTCGAGCATCAGCGCGACGGCGTTGTAATCGCCCGCCGCGTCGCCGTGGGCGATCACGCCACCGATCGTCCCGAGGTTGCGGACCTGGTTGTCGCCGACATCGTTGGACATCTCAACCAGGATCGGGAGCGACTCGCGCAGCATCGCATTGCGCTGGATGTCGACATGACGTACCAGCGCCCCGATCTCCACGCTCCCGTTGTCACGGCGTACCTCGTTGAGACCTCTAATCCCTTGAATGTCGATGAGGGCGGTTGGCTGGCTGAGGCGCAGGCGCATCAGCGGGATGAGGCTCTGGCCACCGGCGATGACCTTGGCATCGCTGCCATATTTGTTGAGCAGCGACTGCGCCTCATCGACCGACCGGGGCCGCGCGTATTCGAACGGCGCGGTGATCATGCGCGTGCCTCCTTGATCATCGACCAGAGGCGATCCGGACGGGCGGGCATCTCCACGTGCTTGATACCGAAGGGCGTCAGCGCATCCGTGATCGCATTGATCACGGCGATGCTCGATGCGATCGTCCCGGCTTCACCGATGCCTTTGACACCGAGCTCATTGGTCGGGCTCGGCGTCACCGTGCGATCCAGCTCGAAGTGCGGCATCTCGGCCATCGTCGGGATGAAGTAGTCCAGCATGGTGCCGGTGAGCATCTGTCCGGTCTCGTCGTCGTACAGCACCTCCTCGAACAAAGCCTGGGATATCCCCTGCGCGATCCCGCCGTGCAGCTGCCCGTCCACCACCATCGGATTGATGACGTTGCCGCAGTCGTCGACGGCGACGTATCGATCGATGCTGACCCCGCCGGTCTCGGGATCGACCTCGACGGCGCAGATGTGGCAGCCGAACGGCCACACGAAGTTGGGCGGGTCGAAATACGAGACCGCCTCGAGCCCATGTTCCATGCCCTCAGGAAGGCCGGCGCCATATGAGGCAAAGGCCAGCTCCGCAAGGGCTTTCGCCTCACTCGGGTTGCCGCGCACGAAGTAGCGGCCCTGGTCGACGACGATGTCCTCCTCGGACGCTTCGAATGCGTGGGCTGCCAGCTTCTTCGCCTTCTCGACGACCTTGTGGCAGGACGCCATGATCGCCATGCCACCAACGGCAAGACTGCGCGAGCCGTAGGTGCCATAGCCGAATGGCGTGTCACCGGTGTCGCCGTGGCGGATCTCCACCGAGTCGTAGGGGACACCGAGGGTGTCGGCAACGATCTGCGCGAAGGTCGTCTCGTGACCCTGCCCGTGTGAATGCGTCCCGACCGAGACCGTGACCGATCCCGTGGGATGCACCCGCACCATGGAGGATTCGACAAGCGCAATGCCGGCTGCCGGCGCGGTCGCGGAGCTCGGGCCGAGCCCGCAGATCTCGACGTACGTGGAGAATCCGATGCCGGTGTAGCGCCCCTGCGCGCGCAGCTCCTCCTGGCGCTTGCGGAGCGCCGGGTAGTCGATGTTCGCCATCGCGCGATCCAGCGACTTCGCGTATTCGCCCGAGTCGTAGACGAGCCCGAAGTTGTTGGTGTGCGGGAAGGATGTGATGAAGTTCTTGCGTCGCACCTCGGCCGGCTCCATGCCCAGCTCCAGTGCGACCAGGTCGACGATTCGCTCGACCAGATGCGTGGCCTCCGGACGTCCTGCGCCGCGGTACGGGTCGGTCGACATGCGGTTGGTGAAGACACCGATGCTGCGTGCATTGATGGCTTTCCAGGTGTAGCACCCGCCGCCCAGGAGGCACGCGACCACCTGGAATGCGCTGAAGACGCCGTGGTATGCACCGATGTCCAGCAGCTGAGTGAACTTGAGTCCCAGCAACGTACCATCACGCTTGGCCGCCACCTCGACGTCGAAGATCTGCCCTCGTCCCTGCGTCGTGGCCTGGAGGCTCTCGGTGCGATCCTCGATCCACTTAACAGGTCGTTCCGTGAGCTTCGACGCCGCCGTCGCGAGGTATTCCTCGGGGTAGGGGCGGAGTTTCGCGCCGAATCCGCCGCCCACGTCATGGCTCACCACTCGAAACTGCGATTCGGGGACGCCCAGCGCACCCCCGACGAAGAGCCTGATGAAGTGCGGCACCTGGGTTGACGTCCAGAGCGTGCAGCGGTTGTCGTAGGGGATGTAGTCGGCGACACAGCCGCGCGTCTCCATCGCGGTCGGAAACACCCGCTGCTGACCGATGCGCTGCTTGAGAACCACGTCGGCTTCCGCGAACGCGGCGTCGATGTCACCGCCGGGAAACGCCGCATCCCAGCCGATGTTGTCGGGGCGATCGCTCTTCACCAGGGGACTGCCCGGCTCCATCGCCTTCTCGATGTCCATCACCGCCGGGAGCGGCTCGTAGTCGACCACGACCAGCTGCGCGGCATCGTCGGCGAGGTAGCGATCGTCAGCGACGACCACTGCAACCGGCTCGCCGGCATAGGCCACCTCGTCCGCCGCAATCGGGAACTGCTCAGGCACCTGCTTCTTGTCCGCGACAAAGGAGTTCGTGACCGGAAGCGGGCCCCCGATGACCGGCTTGAAGTCGGCGGCGGTGAGCACCGCGACCACTCCCTTCGACGCCATCGCCGCCGATGTGTCGATCGAGCGGATGCGGGCGTGAGCATGAGGACTCCGCACCACCGACATGTGCGCCATGTTCACGAGATTGACGTCGTCAATGAAGTTGCCGTGCCCGGTGATGAGCTTGGGATCCTCGCGACGCTGGATACGAGCGCCGATCATGGAGGTGACGGCCATCGCTAGTCCTCCACCGGAGCCGCAGCCGATCCGACCAGCTGCGCCGTCGGCTCGGCACCCGCGCGGTTCATCGCCTGGGACGCGGAGCGGACAGCCTTCCTGATGTTCTCGTAGCCGGTGCACCGGCAGAGGTTGCCCTCGAGGCCTCGCTCGATCTCCTCGTCGGTGGGTGATGGGTTCTGCCTCAGGAGATAGGCGGCGGCCATGATGAATCCCGGGGTGCAGAAGCCGCACTGGAGACCGTGCTCGTTCCAGAACGCCTGCTGGATCGGGTGCAGGACGCCGTCCTCCGCGAGCCCTTCGATGGTGGTCACCTGCCTTCCGTCAGCCTGCACCGTGAAGACGCTGCACGACTTCACGGCCTCGCCGTCGATCAGGACGGTGCATGCGCCGCACTGGCTGGTGTCGCACGCAATGTGCGTCCCGGTGAGGCCGGCCACCTCGCGCAGGTAGTGGACGAGGAGGAGGCGCGGCTCGACGTGGTCCTCCCTCCGCCTTCCATTGATCGTCATTGCAACCGATTGCGTCATGGACATCCTCCCGGACCGAGGGGAAAACGACGGCGGCCTCATGCTTGCATTCGCCGAGGGGAAGGGTCAAGCGCCCATGGACACGGCCACGGCGAAAGTCCACAATGGCGCCCACCTAATCAGTTCTCGGACTTGGGGGTCTCACATGGGTCGCACGGTCAAATACTCGCGTCGCGCCGGAATCGCATTCCTCCTCCCCGCCGCCCTGCTGGCGGCGTGCGGTGGCTCGAATGGCGGTTCGACCGCGAGCCCAGGCCTCGCCGCGCCGACGACCCAGGCGTCCATCGCCGCCGAGGTGCCGGCAGCGATCAAAGCGGCCGCACCCATTCAGATCGCCACCGACGCCTCCTACGCCCCGAACGAATTCGTCGATCTGAACGGCAACGTCGTCGGCTGGGACATCGACTTGGCCAAGGACGTCTGCAAGGTGCTCGGGGTCGCCTGCACCATCAACAACGTCACCTTCTCCGACATCATCCCGGCCCTCCTCGAGACACCCTCGAAGTATCAGTTGAGCTTCTCGAGCTACTCGCCCACCCCGGCTCGTGAGGCCAAGGGCATCGACTTCATCACCTACTACCAGGCCGGCGAGGCATGGTTGGTCAAGGTGGGCGGCGCGACCATCTCGACGGCGGCGGACATGTGCGGCCACACCGTCGCGGTCGAGGCCGGGACGACCGAGGAGGCAGACGCCTGGGGCTACATGGGCAAGCAGCCGGGCGGCGCCAGCATCAAGGGCGACACGGATCACTGCACCGCCGCAGGAAAGCAGGACATCACCGTGGCCAGCTTCGACACCCAGACCGAGGCGAATGCCGCCCTGCTGTCCGGACGCGCCGACTTCGGCTGGGCCGACCAGCCGGTCGCGGACTACCAGGTCAAGCTCGAGGCCGGCAAGCTCAAGATCGGCGGGACGCCGTGCAGCATCTACCCGTACGGCGTCGCCATCGTGAAGACCGTGGGTCTCGACCAAGCCGTCGAAGACGCGATCAAGTACCTGATCGGCAACCACTTCTACACGCAGATTCTCTCCGCATGGGGCGTGGCGGACGGCGCGGTCACGAGCTCTGCCGTCGGCGTCAACGACAACACCGCGGTGGGCGCCACCTGCGTGCCCGCCTACTGATCGGACCGAGCACGAGCACCGGCGCTGACCGGTTCATCCTGCAGGCATGAGCACGCGGCCGGACGCGATCAGCGACCCGACGTTCCCCGCCGCCCGGCGACCGGACGCCATCAAGGCGATCCCGGTGCGCCACCCATGGCGGTGGGTCCTCGCGGTCGTGGTGCTCGCGGCGGGCGCGGCGGTCGTCTACACCTTCGCCAGCGCACCGTTGCTCCATTGGAGCGTCGTCGGACAGTTCCTGTTCTTTCCGGAGATCCTCAATGGTCTTCTGGTCACCCTGGAGCTGACGGTGATCGCAATGCTCATCGGTGTGATCCTCGGCGTGATCCTCGCGGTGATGCGTCTCTCGGTCAACCCGGTCGTCTCATCCGTCAGCTGGTTCTACATCTGGTTCTTCCGCGGAACCCCGGTGCTGGTGCAGATCTTCTTCTGGTTCAACATCGCGACGATCCTCCCCTACCTCCACATCGGCATCCCGTTCACCCACCTCGTCTGGGTCGGCACGACCAACAACCTCATCACTCCATTCCTCGCGGCGATTCTCGGCCTCGGCCTCAACGAGGCCGCGTACATGTCCGAGATCGTCCGGGCGGGAATCATCTCGGTGGACACCGGCCAGAGCGAAGCGGCCCAGGCACTCGGCATGACCCGCGTCCTGGTCATGCGCCGGATCGTTCTGCCTCAGGCGATGCGGGTGATCATCCCCCCGACCGGCAACGAGACGATCTCCATGCTCAAGACCTCGTCGCTCGCGTACATCGCGACCGTCAGCGAGCTGTTCTTCATCCAGAAGGAGATCTCCAACTTCAACTACGACATCATCGAGCTCGCGATCGTGGCCAGCATCTGGTACCTCGCGATGACCTCGGTGCTCACCTTCGGGCAGTACTACGTGGAACGCTATTTCGCGCGAGGGGCGTCGCGGCAGTTGCCGCCCACTCCGCTGCAGCGCTTCCGGCGGTTGCTCTTCCACTTTCATGAGCCCCCGGCGCCGGTCGGTCCGATCGAGCCGCCTCCGATCTACCCACACCACGTCCTGTGATGGCGACGCCGATGGTTCTGGCCGAATCTGTCTTCAAGTGCTACGGGCGCCTCGAAGTCCTCCGGGGAATCAACCTCAGCGTTGCGCCCCGCGAGGTGCTCTGCATCGTCGGGCCGTCGGGGTCCGGCAAGAGCACGTTCCTCCGCTGCATCAACCATCTCGAGAAGATCGACGCCGGCAGGCTGTCCGTCGACGGCGAGCTGGTCGGCTACCGGCAGCGCGGCGACAAGATCTATGAGCTGCCGGATCGAGAGGTGTGCAGGAAGCGCGCCGAGATCGGGATGGTGTTCCAGCGCTTCAACCTGTTTCCCCACATGACGGCGCTCGAGAACGTCATGGAGGCGCCGCTGCGCGTCAAGGGCGAGCCGCAGAAGGTCGTCGAGGAACGCGGACGGTCACTGCTCGCTCGAGTCGGCCTCGGCGACAAGGTGGACGTGTATCCCAACCACCTCTCCGGCGGCCAGCAGCAGCGCGTCGCCATCGCGCGGGCCCTGGCGATGCAACCGAAGCTCATGCTCTTCGATGAGCCGACCTCCGCACTGGATCCGGAGCTGGTCGGAGACGTCCTCGACGTGATGCGCGGCCTCGCCCAGGACGGCATGACCATGGTCGTCGTGACCCACGAGATGGGATTCGCTCGGGAGGTCGGCGATTCGCTCGCTTTCATGGACGGCGGCGTCATCGTTGAATCGGGCAACCCTCGCGAGGTGATCGCCAACCCCCAACACGAACGCACCAGGTCGTTTCTGTCCAAGGTGCTGTAGCGACGGGCTCGTGCCTCCGTGCTAGAATATGATGTTCCTACTGAATTACTAGCCTGTCACACAGGTCCAAGGTGGGGACAGAATGGCAAACGAGACGATGCGAGCGGTGCGTTTCCACGACTACGGACCGCCGTCAGTGCTGGTGGTCGATACCGTCGACCGTCCTGCACCAAAGGCAGGCGAGGTGCTCATCCGCATTCGCTTCGCCGGGGTGAACCCGATTGATTGGAAGCTTCGAGCCGGCCTCGTGCAACGGTACATTCCGACCACGCTTCCGGCCACGCCTGGGCTCGACGTCGCCGGCACCGTTGAGACGATTGGCGACGGCGTTACCGGGTTCTCCGTCGGCGATAAGGTGTTCGGCCGGGGAGCGGCTACGTACGCCGAGTTCGCCGTTGCACCGGTCGCGACCATCGCTCACATTCCCGACGGCGTCTCCTTCGAGCAGGCGGCCACGCTGCACGTCGGCGGGGTCACCGCCTGGCTGGCGGTGTTCGACAGCGCGCATCTCGAGGCCGGCCAGCGCCTCCTCGTCCAGGGCGGCGCCGGCGGCGTCGGCTCCATTGCCGTCCAGCTCGGACGCTGGAAGGGCGCGTACGTGATCGCCACCGCCTCGACTGCCAACGTCGACTTCGTCCGCTCGATCGGTGCTGATGAGGTCATCGACTACACCGCGGTGAATGTCGAAGACGCCGTCCACGACGTGGATGCCGTGGTCGACACCGTCGGCGGTGAGGTCATCGCCCACTCCTGGAGCGTCCTCAAGCCGGGTGGCATCCTCGTGACCGTCGTCGGCACGGCCGACGCCGAGACGGCCGCCGCGCGAGGTGTCCGCGCCGAGGCCGTGGGCCACCCCGTCGAGACCCGCCCGATCCTGGAGCAGCTCGGCACGCTCGTGGCGTCCGGAGACCTGAACCCCGAGATCCAGCAGGTCTTTCCGCTCGAGGAGGCGGCGCAGGCGCAGGCAGCGTCCGAAACCGGCCACGGCCGCGGCCGCATCCTTCTCAAGGTCGCGGATTGAAGGGCCATGTCCCCTTCGCGTTGATCGGCCCGGCGCTCAGCCTCCGCTAGCGCAGGCGGGTCAGAGCTCCGGCGCGCCGACCCCGGTCTCGATGGCCGGCTGGGCCGGCTCGACACGCTTCCCGCGTGACCATGAGGCGAGTGCCGCGACGAGGCAGACCACCAACGAGAACGTGAACGCCTCGTGTAGCCCGGCGGCAAAAGGTCCGGAGATCAACTCCGGGAAGAACTGGCGGCCTGTCAGTGCCGACGCATTTGCCACTGATAGGTGCGAGAGGACGTGGGCCCCCACCAGGGACTGGATCGGGTTGTACCCGAGGAAGGCCGCGAAGAGGATCGACACGGGTGGCAGATGGCCGACGTGTACCGCCACCGCCGTCGGAACACCGTGGGCTTCGAGGCCGGCAGTCATGGTCGTCGACAGCGTCGCCGCCAATCCGGTGATCATCAGCGTGAAGAAGATGCCGATCGACAGCACCTGCGCCGAGCTCTGGAAGGTCGCGTTCATGCCGCCCCCAGCGCCGCGGTCCCCGGGGGGCAGGCTGTTCATCACGCCCGCGCGGTTGGGTGATGCGAACGCCCCCATGGAGAGACCGTTGAGGAAGAGGATCAGGCCAAACAGCTCATACGGGAAATCGATCGGCAGCAGCTGTAGAAACAGGAAGCTCACCGCCGCGCCGATCATTCCGCCGGTTGCAAAGGGGCGTGAGCCGAATCGATCCGACAGAAAACCGGACAGCGGCCCGGCGAGCAGGAAGCCCACCGTCAGCGGAATCATGTAAATGCCCGCCCAGAGCGGCGTCGACGTGAAGCTGTACCCGTGCTCGGGTAACCAGATTCCCTGCAGCCAGATGATCAGCATGAACATGAGTCCTCCGCGCCCGACCGCGGCGAGAAAGCTCGAGAGCGTGCCAAAGGTGAACGCTCGAATGCGGAACAACCCGAGGCGGAACATCGGGTTCTCGACGCGACTCTCGACCAGCGCGAAAGCGCCGAGGAATGCGGCGCCGAGCACGAGTGCCGAGAGCACCAGGGGGCTCGTCCATCCCATCGGGTCGGACTTATACGGTTCGATGCCGTAGGTGATCCCGATCATCACGAGGATGAGGCCGATGGCGAAGGTCAGGTTGCCGAGCCAGTCGATGGGAACGCGGCGACGCACGCCCCTCTCCTCGAGCTTGAGGTATGCCCATACCGTGCCGAAGATTCCGAACGGAACCGAGACGAGGAACACCAGCCGCCAGTTGATCGGCGCGAGCAGCCCGCCGAGCACGAGCCCGATGAACACCCCGCTGATGCCCGCGATGTTGTTGATCCCAAGCGCAAGACCTCGCTGGTTCACCGGGAACGCATCGGTGAGAATCGCCGCCGAGTTGCCGATGAGGCAGGCGGCGCCGATGCCCTGCACGACACGAAAGATCATCAACCAGATCGCTCCGCGCGGCCCGGTCATCCAGTCGATGGTCAGCAGCAGCGACGCCACGGTATAGATGACAAAACCGAGGTTGTAGATGCGTACTCGACCGACGATGTCGCCGAGCCGTCCGAGCCCCACCACCAGCACACTGCTGACGATGAGAAAGCCGAGGATCATCCAGAGCAGGTAGAAGCTGTTCGCAGGATCGAGCGGGTTGAGACCGATGCCGCGAAAGATGTCGGGCATCGCGATCAGCATGATCGAGGCGTCGATGGTGGCCAGCAGCACGCCGACCGTCGTGTTGGAAAGCGCGACCCACTTGTAGCCGTCGCCACGCCTGCCTCGAGCGGTGCTCCCCGGCGGTGCCGTTTCGCTGGCGGTGACCACGATCAGACGATCCGCTCTACATCTGGATTCGGCCCGTCAGCTCCGGCGGTGCTCACGAAGTCGAGGACGCCTCAATCACCCCATGAGTCTGGCAGGGCTGCCCGTCAACGCGGCTCGGCTGCGACGCTCGAACTCGGGCGGCGGTGGGATTCGCACCTGCCGGAACGAAAGGACGCCGCGCCGATGGCGACTCAGGACACCGCGATAGAGTAGGCGCCGTGCCACGAACAGGCCCCGGGCGGAAGCAGATCGTGCTGATCGCCCACGACAACAAGAAGGCGGACATGCTCGAGTGGGCGCGCTTCAACCGCGACACGCTGTCGCGTCACGACCTCCTCGGCACCGGGACGACCGGGGCGATGGTCGCGAACGAGCTGGGCCTTCCGGTGCACCGGTTTCTGACCGGTCCGCTCGGCGGCGATCAGCAGGTGGGGGCGGCAATTGCGGAGGGGAGGATCGACGTGATCATCTTCTTCTGGGATCCGCTCGAACCCCACCCCCACGACGTCGACGTCAAGGCGCTCCTCCGGATCGCGGTGGTGCACAACATCCCGATGGCCTGCAATCGAGCGACCGCCGACTTCGTGCTCTCCAGCCCGCTGATCGACGAGGTCTACCCGAGGTCGCTGGACGCGCTGGCGGCGGTGCGGCCGACCGCGTAGACGCCGTCGTACGGAGCCGACGCACGCTCGACCAGCCACGACGTGGCGCTCTCGAGGTGGTGCCGGATCACCGTCTCCGCAGCCGCGGGCTGACCCCCTTCGATGGCCTCGAGGAGCGCGCCGTGCTCGCCGGCGAGCTGACCCACCGTCGCGTAGCCCTGTACCAACTGGGCCAGGCAGAGCAGGATCTCGATCTCGAGATTCTTGTACGCACGGATGAGCCGGGCGTTGCCGGTGCCAATGACCAGCGCACGGTGAAAGGCGAGATCGGCCTCGACGACGACCCGCTGCGATGAGAGCCGACCGAGGCGCTGATGCTGGAACAGCGCGGTTCGAGCGGCCTCGGGCACCAGCCGGCGCACCGCCAGCATCCGCGCGGCCTGCACCTCGAGGGCCGTTCGCAGTTCGTAGATCTCGGCGAGGTCATGCGCTGTCAGCCCCCGGACGAAGACGCCGCGGTTGCGTGACTTGACGAGCAGTCCCCGCCGCACCAGGCCATCGAACGCGGCACGGAGCGTGTTCCGCCCGACATCGAACTCCTCGGCAAGCGCGATCTCCCCGAGATGCTCCCCGGGCTTGAACCGCCCGTCGAGCACCTGACGCTCGAGTTCGTCCTCGAGGGTCTCGACCCGCGACGTCGTCTGCCGG
Source organism: Candidatus Dormiibacterota bacterium (assembly GCA_003131685.1). GTDB lineage: Bacteria > Chloroflexota > Dormibacteria > Aeolococcales > Aeolococcaceae > Palsa-851. Next base: position 13,179 of record PKWB01000134.1, on the reverse strand, counting down.
CGGGTCATCGCCATGAGCGACCGCGGAGAGCCGGCCCGCTCAGTTGCGAGTAGGCCGAGTTAGACCTCCGCGCGATCGCGGCAGCGGCGGCAGACGCCTTCACTGGTTCCGAAGGCATCACGGTGGGAGATCGGCTCGCCGCAGGAACGGCACGGGCGCCCGGTCTCCATCTCGTAGAGGGCGCGCAGCGTGAGCCAGAATACTGATGTCATGTCAATTGCTCCAGGGGATTGATCCTGTAGCAGATTGTAGCACAATGTCGGGGTCGCCAAACCCCACCGGATCAGCCCGTGGTGACGCGGTACGCCACCATGCTGTTCCCGGACACACCGTCCTTCGCGACCCGGAGGCCGGTGGTGGGATTGAAGAGGTGGAGACGTCGCGGCGGGCATGACAGGGTGACCGATTCACCCACAGTCAGCGTGTTGTCGGCGTTGATGATTGCCACCATGTCGCGCCCGCCGCTGCTGCCGTGGATGAGCTCGTCGTTGCCGAGGAACTCGACGACATCGACGACGACCGTCACGCTGAGGCCGGGCCCGGTGAGCGGTGCAAGCTCGAGGTGCTCGGGACGGAATCCCACTGCCACCGTGTCGGTGCCGAGGTCGCGCAGCAGCGCCGCCTGGGTGTCGTCCGGTCGCATCTCCGCCCCTTCGCCGGCAAGACGGACCACGCCACCCTCCTGCGACACCTTGAGGTCGATGAAGTTCATCGACGGCGAACCGATGAAGCCCGCGACGAAGCGATTCTGAGGAAGCTCGTAGAGGTCCTTGGGACTCCCCGCCTGCTGCAGCACACCTTCGTTGATGACCGCGATCCGGTCACCCATGGTCATCGCCTCGACCTGGTCGTGAGTGACGTAGATCATGGTCGCCTGGAGACGCGTATGCATGCGGGCGATTTCCGCCCGTGTCTGAACGCGCAGCTTCGCATCGAGGTTCGAGAGCGGCTCGTCCATCAGGAACACCGCGGGCTCCCGAACGATCGCGCGCCCGAGCGCCACTCGCTGGCGTTGCCCTCCGGAGAGCTGCCCGGGCTTCCGATCGAGAAAACGCTCGAGGTCGAGGATGCGCGCCGCCTCGACCACCGCCTTGTCGATGTCGGCCTTCGGCGTCTTGCGAAGCTGCAGCCCGAAGGCCATGTTGTCGCGGACGCTCATGTGCGGATAGAGCGCATAGCTCTGGAAGACCATGGCGATGTCGCGGTCACGGGGCGGCAGGTTGTTGACCACGCGATCCGCGATGCGCACCTCACCGCTGGTGATCTCCTCGAGCCCGGCGATCATGCGGAGAGCCGTTGTCTTGCCGCATCCCGACGGCCCGACCAGACAGACGAACTCGCCGTCATGGATGTCCAGGTTGAGCTTGTCGACCGCGAGCGCCCCACCGTCGTAACGCTTGGTCAGATCCTCGAGGACTACGCCGGCCATGACACGCTCCTCATTTCACCGCCCCGGCGAGCACGCCACGGACGAAATATCGCTGGAAGGCAAAGAACACGATCAGCGGGATGATGATCGAAATCATCGCCCCTGTGGAGATGATCCAGTAGTTGGAGGAGAGCGCCCGCGTCTGCCCGTAGAGGAACAGCGTCAACGTTTGATGCGTGTTGCCCGACAGGAAGATCAGGGCGACGAGCAGATCGTTCCACACCCAGATGAACTGGAAGATGGCAAGTGAGGCAAGTGCGGGGATCCCGATCGGCATGACCACCTTGCGGAAGAGGGTCCACTCCCCCGCTCCATCGATCCGTCCGGCTTCGAGCAGATCATGCGGGATGCCCGAGTAGAAGTTGCGCATCAGGAAGATCCCGAACGGCAGCCCGAACGCCACGTGAAAGATGATCGCACCGATCACCGATCCGAACACCTGCAGGCCGGTCGTATTGTCGAACACCTTGTAGAGGCTGGCGACCGGAATCAATGCCATCTGCAATGGCAGCACGAGCATCGCAACGATGAGCAGGAAGACCAGCGTCCGGCCGCGCCATCTGCCGAACACCAGCGAGTACGCCGTGAGGCTCGAGATCACCGTGACCAGGATGGTGACCGGCACCGTGATGGCGATGGAGGTGGTGAGCGAGTCGAGCACGCCGCCCGCTTTGAAACCCGCCGAGAACAGCTGCTGGTAGTTGCTGAAGGTCAACTGCGCAGGCGCTGTCAAGACCGTCCACCACCCGGACTGCTCGAAGGAGCTGTTGGGGCGCAGCGAGATGATCGCGATCCCGATCGTGGGCACGAGCCAGAAGATCGCGATCGCCGCGAGGACGACGTTGACCACAATGCGCGACGGGCGCACGCGGAAACCCGGCTTCTTCGGATGCGCAGCGACCGGCAATGACGCAGCCTGCACACTCATCCGCGGATCCTCTTGAGGTTGAACAGCATGGCGGGAATGACCAGGACAAACAGCACCACCGCCAACGCAGCGGCCAGACCCTGACCCGTGGCCGTCGAGAAGTCGTCGTACATGTTGACCGCGAGGGTCGCCGCACCGCTCTGTGATGAAGGCGCGGGCATGTTGAGGATGATGTCGAAGATCTTCAGGACGTTGATGAGCATCGTGACAAAGACCACGACGAGCACCGGCGCCAGCATGGGAACCGTCACCCGGCGCAGCGTCTGCCATTCACTGGCACCATCGATCTGCGCGGCCTCGAGCACCTCGCGATTCAAGGCCGCGAGCCCGGCGCCGATGACCACCATCGCGAAGCCTGCCCAGATCCAGAGGTAGGCGATGATCATCGCGATGTCGACGATCGGCAGGCTGAAGATCGCCTGCAACGTCGGGCTCAGCGAGCTCGTCGGAGTGAGCGTCTGCGTACCGAGGAAGAAGATGCCGTTGAAGCCCGCGCTGAAGTTGTTGGCCGTGATCTGCACGTGGTAGTTGCCAGATCCGGGATTGGCGAATGTGAAGGTGCCGTTCTTGGCCGTCGTGGCCTTGGCAACGGAAGAACCGCTCCCGTTCAGCAGCGCGAGTTGCAACCCGGGAATGCCGTCTTCGTCGGGGAACACCTGTCCACGAACCAGTGGGTGCGTCGGGGAGAAGTCGCGCCATACCAGCCCCGTGATCGCTCCCGGCGACGCCGTTGGTGCGACCGCCGGAGCGGCTCCGTTCGCCTGGAGTATCGTCGGAGCGATGGCGATCAGCCCGAGCTGAACAGTGCTTCCCGGGCTCACCGCCGTCTTGCTCTCCAGGGAGCCGGACGGCCCCGGCTGCACCCCCGTAGCAGCGAGGCCGGACACGGTCTGACCGCTGGCCGGGTCGATCGGGTAGAGCCCTGGAGGGTTGATCGCGTTGGCGGTACCCTGGATCGCCGCGTTCACCATCCCCGTATGCGGGTCGATGAAGAAGATCGATGCCCAGGTCAGACCGGCCGCTGTTGCACTGAAGACGAGGGGCATGAAGACGATGGTCTTGAAGGCTGTCGACCAGCGGATCCGCTCGGTGAGCACGGCGAAGACCAGACCGAAGAAGGTGACCAGGAACGGAAAGAGCACCACCCACACCACGTTGTTCTTCAGCGCGACGATGATCTCGGTGGTCGAGAAGATCGACTTGTAGTTGCCGAGGGCGATGAAGTTCTGACCACTGGCGTCGAACAGGCTCCGGATCACCGTGGCGATCAGCGGGTACACGACGATCAGGAGCAGCCAGACGGCTCCTGGGGCAAGGAAAAGGAGCGATCCCAGGTGACTGCGGAAACCGCCACCGCCCGCATGCTTGCTCGTGGCCGGGAGGATTTCTCCCGCGGGCTCAGCCGGAGCGGAGTCAGAGGTCGGAACGGCAACCGCCACCTTAGGCACTCACCACAGTGCCGGTGATCCTACGTCTGCGGACGGGAGACCGCAACCCGGTACGTCGCCCTCACCCATTGGTATGAGAAAAGATCTGATGCAGTTGCGTTTCCAGTACAGGTGGAGTACACAGGTCCATTACGAACTGGCTCGCCAGGGGACGTTCGACGCGTGTCCCTGTGAGGAGGATCTTTATGACGCAGGTCAGCACGCTGGGCAAGCTGGCGGTGGTGACGGCCGGAGTCCTGGGAATCGCGACCGCGTGCGGTTCGACATCAACAGGCAATTCGCCATCGACGAGCTCCAGCTCAACGAGCGGGAAGATCGGCGGCTCGGTGACGGTCTGGGCCGAATGGACCGCGCAGGAGCAGCAGGACTTCCTGGCTGCCCTGGCACCGTTCACGGCCGAAACCGGTATCACCGTGAACTACCAGGGCAAGGGCAACAACATGGATACTGCCCTGACCGCCGCGGTGTCGGGCGGTTCGCCACCGGCTGTGGCGCTGGTTCCGGACCCGGGCACCCTCGACGCGCTCGCCAAGCAAGGTGCGATCAAGGACCTCACGAGCATCCTCGGCACCCTGACGTCCAACTTCGGCAGTGCGTGGAACACGCTGGCCAGCTACAACGGCAAGCAGTACGGTGTGTGGTTCAAGGGCGCCAACAAGAACACCATCTGGTACAACCCGGCGCTGTTCACGGCAGCGGGCATCTCGTCGCCACCGACCACCTGGGAGCAGCTGCTCACCGACGCGGCACAGTTGAAGGCGGCAGGTACCACGCCGTTCTCGCTCTGCACCGACGTCGGCTGGCCGGTCGCCGACATGTGGCAGAACGTGTACCTCAAGACCGCCGGTGCTGCTGACTACAACAAGCTGGCTACGCACGCTCTCAAGTGGACCGATCCGACGGTGACCACGGCATTCAGCACGCTGGGTCAGCTCTTCAGCCAGCCCTCGTATCTGCTCGGTGGCCTGTCGGGATCGCTTTCCAATGCATATCCCGCATGCGTCGACAAGGTCTTCCCGAAGCCACCAACAATGCCGAAGGCGGCCATGGTGGTCGAGGCCGACTTCGTGGTCAGCGAGATCACTGGCAACTCTTCGAACTACGCGCCGGGCACAACCGGCACGGGCGGCGCCGCATGCACTGCCGACGCCTCGAAGACCCCCTGCTACGACTTCTTCCCATTCCCGGCGCCGGCGGCCGATAGCGCCAACAACTCGGCCATCCAGGGCGCAGGCGACGTGGCGATGCAGTTGACTGCGACCCCGCAGTCGACAGCGCTGATCAAGTACCTTGCCGGTCCAGAGGGCGGCACGATCTGGGCTCATCTGGGTGGATTCGCCAGCCCGAACAACCAGATCAAGACGAGCGCGTACCCGGATACCGTGACCCAGGCCGATGCACAGGCGCTGGTCGGAGCGAGCAGCTTCGTCTTCAGCCTTGACGACCTCCAGGGCAGCTGGGAGCCGCATATGTGGGCCGACCTGCTCCAGTTCCTGCAGAACCCAAGCTCCTCGAACGTGGCCACGATCGAGGCGACCATGGACTCGCAGGCGACGACCGCCCTCGGTCACTAGTAGCCTCATCGCGCAATCGCGGCCGGTCTGGCTCAGAACCACGAGCCGGGCCGGCCGCTAGCGCATCGTCGTTGTCAGGACAGACCGATCGAATTCGCCACCGTCGCTCTCCACCCAGGAGCGCGCGGCCACGATAAACGCATCCGTCGCGTGATGGTCGGATGCGACTGTGTACCAGAGACCGGCGTCGGTGACCGTGTGCGGGAGTCGTCTCAGCGCGGCGCCGACATCGTCCCAGGTGATCCCCATGTCCTCGGGTCGATACGAGACGCCGATTGTGTCGATCACATCGCGGATCTCTTCCGGCAGTGGACGGACTCCCTCATGTGTCCCCCAAAGCGCGTACCACGGTGGAAGCCTCCTCCACCAAGTAAGGAAGCCTGCGTTGCTTGGCGGAAGTCAAGGAAGTTCTCAGGGAGTTGTCAACGACCTGCCTGCGGGCAGGAGGCTTGCGCCCTTCCACCAAACTGCGTAAGCCACGCTCCAGGGGGATTGTCCTGAGCTGGGTCGCCCCTCTCGCGCTAGCCCAGCACCACCGCGGTGACCGCGCCCACCACGAAGATCAGTGCAAGGTAGGCGAGCGAGTAATGGAACAGCACTGCCGCCGCATGGGATGAGGCTTTGGCGCGAGCCCAGAGGGCGAGCGCAAGGTAGCAGCCACCGAGCAGTGCGGCGCCGACGGTGTAGCCGATGCCGAGGGTGAGCCCGGGGAGCAGGCTCGCCGTGATCAGCGCGAGCAGGTACAGCAGGATCCGCCGGTGGGTCCGGGCTGTCCCGATGATTCCGGGGAGCATCGGCACGCTCGCGTTGCGGTAGTCGCGCCGTAGGANNGACAGCCGCGTTGCGGTAGTCGCGCCGAAGCAGCAGTGCGAGCGACCAGAAATGCGGTGGGGTCCACAGGAAGACCAGCGCGAAGAGCACGAACGCAAGCCAGCCGACGTTTCCCGTCACCGCGGCCCAGCCGACCAGGGGTGGAAACGCGCCGGCGGCTCCACCGATGACGATATTGAGCGGCGTTCTGCGCTTCAGCAGCATCGTGTAGATGAAGACGTAGAACAGGCCGCCCGCGAGTGCCAGCGCGGCGGCCAGCGTGTTCACGGCGAGGCTGAAGACGAGGACCGACGCGGCGATCAGGGAGACGCCGAAGGTCAGCGCCTGCCACGGAAGGATCCGCCCGGACGGCAGCGGGCGGCTGCACGTCCGCGCCATGACGCGGTCGATGTCGCGGTCATACCAGCAATTGATTGCGCCCGAGCCCCCGGATGCGAGCGCACCGCCGAGCGCGGCCCAGAAGAGCAACGCGAGCGAGGGGATGCCACGGGCGGCGATGACCATGGTCGCAACTTCAGTGATGAGCAGCAGCACGATGATCCGCGGCTTGGCCAGGCTGATGTAGTCACGAGCGGTGGCGCGGACCTGCGTCGAGCGTGTGCGAGCAGCGCCGGACGCGGCGATGGCATCCGGTGGGCTCAGGACGATGTCTGCGCTGGTCTGCATTGCCTCTCCTACGCGCTGCCCGTGTTCGCGGGGCCCAGCAGCTTCGCGATCTCGGCGTTGAAATCAGCGGAGCTCATGGTCCCCAGCGCACCCAGCACGACATCGCCGACCTTTCCCTTGGTGTCGAGGAAGACCAACGCAGGGGCTGACGGGATCCGGTAATCGACTGCAAGCGTTGCGTTGACGTCGGCGATGCTGGGATACGGCACTTTGAGGTCTCTTTCAAACGCCAGGGCGGGAGTGGTCGTATCGCGGAGGTCGATGCCCAGGAACACGACGCCACGCGGCGACCATGTCGCATACGCGGTGTTCAGCGCCGGTTGCTCATCATGGCAGGGCCCGCACCACGATGCCCAGAAGATCAGGACAACGGGATGGCCGTGGAATGACGTGATGCTCACAACCTTCCCCGTGAGGGTTGGGCCACCCGACGCGGTGACCTGCTGAGGCGGACTCGCAGGCGAGTGGGATGCGCCGCAGCCGGCCACGAGCAACGCGACCGCGCAGCCGAACACGACGCGCCGTGTGCTGATCACGACTGCACGACCGCGGGGCTCGTCGCTGAGCGGTCGTCGATCTCGAACCAGCGAATACCGAGGTAGAGCAATGCGATGAGGAACGGGGTGCCTCCGGGTACCCACATCACACCGGCGGCGATCTCCTGATCCCCCAGCAGGCTCAATCCTCCCGGGTGCACTGGGTACGCGTACAGCGGTTGCGTCGCATACCCGATGACGATGGCGAGCCCCCAGCTCACGAACATGCCAGCCAAGACCACCACCGCTCGGCCGAGCAAGGAGAGCCGTCCCGTCGCGTTGACAGAGCTGATCACCTGGTCCCAGAACAACAAACCCACCACCAGAAACGTCAGGTGCTCGAGATCGTGAACCGACGTGATCCTGAGGGTTGCGTTGTAGATGGCAGGGACATGCCAGACGAGAAGATCGATGCTGAAAGCGAGCACGACCACGCTCGCAGCTCTGGAACCCGAATGGACCCCGTGCATGACACGCGCCGGCCAGGTTCCCTCCACTTTGATCGGCCGTCCCTGGGCGGCCAGATACCCCGCCCACGCGGTGCGAAACGGATCAGCGAGCAGGATGAGTGGAGGTGCCACCAGCAGGAGGAGGACGTGCTGCACCATGTGATCCCACTGCAGCGTGGTGTCGAAGGAGGCGAGCGGTGATACCAGCGCGAGCACGAGCGCGCCGATGCCGAACGCGAACGCTGTGTCCCCGTTGTCCCACGCTGCTTTCCGTCCCAGGGCCACCGAGGCTGTTCGCCGCCCGCGCCAGTACAGATACGCCGCCGTCGCGCATCCAACGATCGGTACTGGTTCGAAACTCCAGTTGAGCAGCGGTGGCCAGAGCATGCCGGCCTATGAGGCGTACTGGATCAGCAGGTATACCACGATGGAGACGCCGGTCATGTAGGTCCATTGCTCCAGGATGGCCCGGGCATGCGCCGAGCCGAGGCGATCAGTGCCGCGCACGTGCCCCATGACAAGGCTGAGCAACCAGGCGGCCAGCCCGATGAACTCAGCAAGCAGGACCGCATACCACAGCGTCGCAACGTCGGCATACGTACCAGCGCTGTTGAGGGTCCAGTTGAACTGGTACATCAGCAGGATCCTCACGGCGCCCGTGAGCACTGTGGCCAGGAATGCCAACCAGAGCAATCCCGTGACCGCGCTGGATTCGCGTGCGCTGCTGACAGCATTCGAAACCGCCAGGAGAGCGACCACCCCGACGATCGGGAACGCGAGCGCGATCAACGCCAGCACCTGCGGCGGCGTACCGACGCTACTCGGGTGCCACATGCTCCCGAAGTTGTTGGCTCGCAGATACAGGAACGCAAAGAGGAGGCTCAACTGCAGCGTCGTGTTCGACGCTATCACCAGCCGGGAGCTGAAGATGAGCGTATGCCCGCCACCTTTGACCTCATCGATGACGGTGAGTCCGGTAGGGCTGACCTCACTCATGCTCAGGCTCCACTCAAGGCTGGTACGGCAGGTCCGAAGTCTGCCGCCGGCTCCCCCGTGTCGTAATTGTCTGGGAGCGACCACGACACCGGCATCCGATCAAAGTTGAAGGTCGGCACCGGCGTGGGCACCTGCCATTCGACTCCCAACGATTCCCACGGATTGAAGGCGGCAACCCGCTGCTTGATGACCACCTCCCAGATGAGGATGCCGAGGAAGACCGCCATCGACAGCCCCAAAGCGAGCGCGAAGATCGACGCGCTGTCGTTCAGCGGTTGGAGGTACGCTGCATAGCTGATGTCCCGGCGCGGCATGCCCATGATGCCCACGGCGATGAGCGAGATGAAGGTCCCATTGAAGGTGAGGAACACCGCCCAGAACTGGTAGCGCAGGAGCTTGATGTCCATGGTGCGACCGGTCATCTTCGGGAGGTAATAGACAATCCCGGCCATGAGCGCGAAGACCTCCCCACCCATGATCGTGTAGTGGAAGTGTGCCTGCACGAAGTAGCTCGCATGGAGCGAGAAGTCGCTCGGGACGTCGGAGAGAAAGACGCCCGTGAACCCACCGATCAGGAAGTTGAAGAAGAAGGCAAAGATGAACAGCATCGGCGTCCCGAAGCGAGTGCGCGCTCGCCACAGTGTTCCCAACGCCACCAGGTAGATGATGCCGGTCGGCACCGAGATCATCTCCGTGGAGAACATGTAGAAGGGCCGCAGCGAGGGTGCGATGCCGCTGGTAAACAGGTGATGCTGCCAGACGACGAAGCTGAGCAGGCCGACCCCGACCATGCCGCCGATTCCCACGCGACGTCCCCAGAGCGGCCTTCTGGCGAAGGCCGGGAGCATCTCCATGACCAGGCCAAAGGCGGGGACGACAAAGATGTAGACCTCAGGGTGGCCGAAGAACCAGAAGAGGTTCTCCCACAGGTAGGGGGAGCCGCCGCCCGCAGGAATGAAGAACGTCGCCTGATACGTGCGGCTGAACATCTCCATGAGTACCGCGGCGATCAGTGCTGGCGCTGCGAGCGCGCCCAGGAACGACGTCACCAGCACTGACCACACGAAGACCGGCATCCGGCTCAGGGGCATCTCCGGAGCCCGCTTGGTCAGGATCGTCGCGATCATGTTCAAACCAGACAGCGCAATCGAGAGACCGATCAGCGCGAAGCCCATGAGGTAGGAGTCCATGCCGAGCACGTTCTGGTCGGCGAGTGGCGCATAGCCCGTCCACCCCGTGGTGAAGCCACCGAGAAAGACCGTGGAGAGCAGGATCAAGCCGGCAGGCGGGAGGAGCCAGAACGTGAGCGCTTCGAGGCGCGGGAACGCCATGTTGCGCGCGCCGATCATGATCGGCACGAAGTAGTTGCCGAACGGACCGATGATCGCCGTCGAGGCCATGAAGATCATCAGCGTACTGTGCAGGCCGACCAGCGTCAGATACGACTGAGCGTTCGCGATCGACGGCACCGGGGTGAGCAGCTCGGTGCGGATGAACATCGCGCCCAGCCCGCCGATGAACAGGAAGGCGAGGATCATCACCATGTACTGCATTCCGATCACCTTGTGATCGGTGGTCATCCGGAAGTACTTGCCGAGGCCACCGCCCTCACCGTGCTGGTAGGCGTTGTCCTCCTCGGTGGGCCGCTTGGCGCCGAGAAGGCGGCCGATCGGGTAGTTGAAGAACCCCATGCCGGCAAGGAATCCGGCGGCGCTCATCGCGTAGCCAAGCAGAATCCCGGGATCAGATCCAAGGGAGGTCGGCTCGCCGCCGCTACCGTAGAAGTTGGAGATGGCTCCGCTGCCGAGTGCGTATCCGGCGATGAAACCGATCACGGCGCCGATCAATCCAAGCAGGAGTCCCCACTCGTTGAGCCGTCGCGCCAGTGTCGGCCGCACCGATATCGGTGGCCGCGCGGTGGTTACAACGTCCACATCTGCTCCCTCGTGTTTGTATGCGAGTAGAACGCGGTCACGGCGCGTAGACCCCCGGCTGGGGGAGGTTCGAGCCGGCGTAAACATGGCTGTACGGCGGGAGGTACTTCATGATCGGGGCGTCGAGCGCCGTCTGCTGCTGAATCCAGGCGGAGAAATCTGATGTGCTCACCACCATCGCGGTGTTATCGGCCATGTTGCCGTGCCAGAGCCCGCAGAGCTCCGAGCACTGGACGCGGTACGTGCCGATCTGCGTTGGGGTCGCGGTCACGACGTTGTCGTTGAGGGGTACGGCATCAGCCTTGACCCCGAGCGCGAAGAACCAGAAGGCATGGATGACGTCGAGCGACGTGATGTTGAACTGGATCTTCTGGTTCACGGGCAGCACCAGCTGCGCCGTCTCGATCCCCCCGTAGGTTGGATATCGATACGTGAACCACCACTGCTGGGCGATCACCTGGACGGGTAGGACCTTTTGAGAGGTCGGTGTCCACAAGGGGTTGGGGCCTTCACCACCGCCGGCGCCGGCGAGATGCTCACCGCGTTCGCGATCGAGTTCGGATCGAGGGGATTGCTGAACGCGATTGCCGGGTCCCCGTCGGCGAAGCGGCCTCCGGCGTTCGGGCTTGGGACCGGCGTCGGAACGATTGCCAGTGCGTCGTACGTGCGCACGGCGCCGCTGAAGCGTTGTGCCGTCGCCAGATTGCCGTAGATCGGTTCGACGCCGGGCGCTATTGCAACGCGGTAGGTCGTGGCCCGGCGCAGCTCCCGCGTCGGACGCAGATCGTAGACCCAAACGTCGAGCGACGGGTCGTAGAGCTCTTGTGCGTTGTCGCCGGGATTGGGCGACGGCGTCGCTTCCAAGACGGCCGTCACGCCGGAGCTGCTGCCGTCGGTACCGTCGATCGTCGCATGGGCGGCCAACGACGCGACGTCCACCGCGGCATTGCCGGTGACTTGGAGTTTCGGCCGCAGGCCAACCGGCGCCGGCGTCGCTTCGTCGTCGCCGGCCACGAGCTGCGGCAAGCTGGTAAAGCTAAGCGCTTGCGTTTCGAAGGTCCACGCAAGATCGCGCTGCAGCGTGTCGCCGGAGAGGTCGCGCATTCCAGCGGCGAGCGTAACTCGCACCCGCGTGCCGATCGGCAGGGCGCGCTCGGCCACGAAGCCGATCATTCGCGGCGTCAGAACGACGAAGTGGCCGGCGAGCTCCGGCTCGATGCTGACACGATCGAGGACTGCCCGCGGACCTTCGCCGGAGAGTGCTTCAACCGGTGTGACCGGCTTAGCGAAGATGACCCGAATCTGCGCCAGCGATTGGGCGGTGCGCGTCGGCGAGATCGACGCGATCCATGGCGGCAGCGACGGCTTCGGGAGCGCTGCCACCGCCGAAAGCCTCGGCTCGTTCGTCCCCGTACCCGTGCACGAGGCCAATGCCGCGATGGCAACGGCTACGAGCAGCGAATAGAACGCACGCACGTATGCCACCTTCCAGCAACCAGCGATGAAACACTTTGTGCTCGCGTTTGCGATCTGCGCTCTGGGCGCCGCGATCGCTCTCGAACGCTCCGGAATTGACGTCGCCAAGCTCGCCCCGTCGCAGGGATCCATCACCTACACCGACCGCAACGGCATCGTGCTCGGAACGATTCTCGGCGCCGGATCGGCGCACTCCGATAGCGTTGCGCTCGACTCGGTCTCTCCCATCTTCCTCGACGCGATCCTCGCCGCTGAGGACGCGCGCTTTTGGCGTCACGGAGCCGTGGACGTTCGAGCGCTGCTCCGCGCCGCGCGCGACTACGCGATCTTCGGTGGCGCCCGCAGCGGCGGTTCGACGATCGAAATGCAGCTCGCGCGGCTCATCGCTCCCAACGCAGGCGCTCGGAGCGAGATAGTTCGAAAGCTCGCGCAGATCGCGCTTGCAGAGCGGATTGAAGTCGCTTCGAGCAAAACGGCCGTGCTCGCCGCGTACGTCAACCGCGTGCCGATGGGCGGAAACGTGTACGGGGTCGAAGCGGCGGCTCGCACCTACTTTGGCGAGCCGGCGGCCGATCTGGATTTGGCGCA
>PKWB01000134.1:0-283 GCA_003131685.1 Candidatus Dormiibacterota bacterium | reverse complement strand
CCGCACGCACTCTTCTCCCTCTTCGGCGCCGGCAGCCTCCGCGGCGGACACGTCCGCACGACGCTCGATCGCCCGCTCCAGCGTTTCACCCAAGCGCAGACGCAGAACGTGATCGGCGCGTTGGAGCGCTATCACGTCACCGGAGGCGCCGCGCTCGTCGTCGATAATCGAACCGGCGACGTTTTGGCTTACGTCGGCTCGCCGGATTATTTCGAGATCCGCCGGGCGGGTCAGGTCGACATGACCCAAGCGTTGCGCTCCCCCGGCTCGACGCTCAAGCCGT
>PKWB01000068.1 GCA_003131685.1 Candidatus Dormiibacterota bacterium | reverse complement strand
TCCGTGACCATCGTCGGCAACATTGCCGGCATCCTGGGCGGGATCAAGCTCTGGGATCAACCGGACGGCTGACGTGGTGATGCGTCTGCAGCGCAGCGGTACGCCTCCCGGATAATCGCGCTGCGGTGTGATCGTACGAGGAGCTGAATGCAACTTGGGATGATCGGGCTGGGGAGGATGGGAGCGAACTCGCTGGAACGTCTCACGCGGGACGGCCATGAGTGCGTGCTGTTCGATGTCAACCCTGCTGCGGTCAAGAAGGTCGCGGGGAAGCACGCTCTTGGATCGACCTCAATAGCCGACTTCGTCGCCAGCTCGATGCGCCGGGTGCCGTGTGGGTGATGGTGCCGGCCGCGTCACCGGCAGCACCGTGCACGAGCTCGCCGCGCACATGGATTCTGGGGACATCATCATCGATGGCGGCAACAGCTACTACCGCGACGATATCCAGCGTGCCGGCGAGCGTGGCATCCACTACGTTGACTGTGGCACCAGTGGCGGCGTCTTCGGGCTGGTACGCGGCTTCTGCCTCATGGTCGGCGGCGAGAACGCGGTCGTCCAGCACCTCGACCCGATCCTTCGAAGCATCGCGCCGGGGACTCGGCGCCGGGGACTCGGCGCCGCGGACTCCGGGTCGGAAAGGACCGGCAAGCCACGCTGAGAACGGCTACCTGCATGCGGGCCGCACGGTGCGGGCCACTTCGTGAAGAAGGTCCGCAACGGCGTCGAGTATGGGGACGGCGCTCGCCACCTCCATCCCGTCGTCACCACCGCGGCTCTGGTGGCGCTGACTGCCGCCATGCTTGTGGCACTCGTCCCACGGGTCAGCGCAAGCGCTGCCGCGTCATACCGGGCAGCGACATACCCCGAGGCGACATTCGCCGGCGATCATTTCCCGGGACAGCGCATCTATACCATCGACACCTGGGCGGATACCTTGCGTATCGCTCCGTCGGGCCGGATCATCTTCCTCTACGACGAACCGGCCGGCTTTGGAGCAACGCACGCACTGTACCAGGACATCGACCAGTTCGTCCCGAGCTGGGTCCACGTGCTCGCAAGCGAGGACATCCACCATGCGATCCTCACGGCCGATGCACGCGAGGCGGCAGCCCTGCACGTGCTTGGATGGACCGTCAACTGCTACGACCCGACGAGCAGGAGCCTGGTGATGTCATCGCCGCCGAGCGGCACCACACCTCTGCTTACCGGCCTGGTGATCCCGCCGCCCGGGCTCCCGGACTGCTGAGACTTGGAGCGAGACTAAGGCACCAGCGGGGTGGACCAGTGAGTCGTCAGGAGGTACCCGATACTTGCGCCGCCGCTGACGCTCAAGAGCGCAGACGAGCGAACCAACGATAGTCGGTGTCGCAACCTCAACAATCAAGGCGAAGGCAGCCGCCGAACAAGCGCGCGAACACACACCGACGACAAGATGCTCAGCCTCGCGATGGCAGGGGCGGCCCCTGGCTCGTCGCAGCCGCCAAATTCAGCGTTGATTACGCTTCACGACCAGCCCTCACACCGGTAGGCGACGGAACGATGCCCCCGGGGCAATCCGCTGCTTAAAGGGATTGACTGCTCAGACCGATGTAAATCGCAAGGGTGATGGCCGCACCGACCGAGAGCAAGCTGAGCGCGAGCAAGGCTCCGATTCCAGCGCGATAGTTGCCGCGGTCGATTTGTGCGCGAGCTTGCAGGAAACGTATCAAGGCCAACAGGATTGTGGCAGCTCCTGCGGCCACCATTGCGATACCGAGCGCAGTGCCGCCACTCGATTGGGCTGGCGCCGGGTTATGCGCCTCGGCGGCGAGCGTGCGCAGGAGGTAGCTGAAACGGGCGACCACGAAGCCGAGACCAATTAGCGTTACCCCCGTCCGGATCCACGCCAGCAGGGTGCGTTCGTTGGCGAGGTGATCGCGGGTCCGGTCGGGTTGGTCTGACATCAGACGATTCTGACGGCTCGGACTGAAGGGCATCTCCTCAGCGCAACGAGGGGCGGCTCCCACGACGCGTTCGGAGGCCGTACTCCGGGCGGCCAAGATCAAAGTTGACTCGATCAAGCAATAGCCGGACTGCCAAAGCCGGTGACCGTACCTGCTGACCGACTGCATGAGCCGGCGGCGCGAGGTCAGTTCATGGGCTGGATGTGGGCGACGGGGACGGTGTGGTCGCGGGGGGAGTGGGGCTGGTCGGGGACGCGGCTGCCTGCGGCGCTGGCTGCGACGGCCCGGCGTACGTGCAGGTCTGAGTCGGCAGCGGCACCGGACCGTAGTACGTGCAGTTGGTGGAGGCGCCGGGCTGGGTGCCGGGGAGGTAGAAGTCGGCGTCATCGCCAGGACCGGTCGCAATCACATCCGGGGGTCGCGCATACCACGTGTCGGGTGCACCCTTGAGCGCCGCGGACATGTAGATGTGCCAGATCGGTGATGCGCTGCTGTATCCGGACACGACGCCGTCGAGGTGGCCGCAGTCACCACAGCGCTTCCAGGCGACTCCGATGGTGGCGCTGACCGCCCATGCGATGGCAGGTGACGCCGAACGCGGCCGGGCTGCCGGCTTCGATGACTACGTCACTAAGCCCATCGACGTAGCGACGCTACCATCCCGATTGAGCGCATTTCTCAACGCCGCTGCGTAGGCCGACGGACCTTCGCGCTGACCGGAGCGGAGCGTGATGGCGACGCGCTGCGCTTGCTATCGCCGTTCGTTGCTCTCGCGAATTACGTATCGAGGTGCGTCGAGGGTATGCGCGGTCGCAGCCTTGAGTGCGGTCTGACTAGTCTGAAACTTGAATTGAATGTCATGAAGAGGGGCCTCCACATGGCAGCCTTCGGGCTGTCAGAACCGGCAATACCAAGGGAGGCCCGGAACAATGTTGCATGTTGGCCTGGATCTCAGCAGGAAACGAGTGGACGTCCACGTCATGAACGACGCCGGCGAGACCGTCGACACCTGGGCGGTGCTGCCCGACCGCGACGGATTGCACGCCCTCGCCCGTCGGCTTGAGCAGCACGGAACGCCCGTATACGCGGCGATCGAGTCGATGACCGGGGGCGCGGTACGTCCATGACGAGCTGGAGTTGGCGGGGTGGCGCGTTGATGTGGCCGATGCGGTGCGGGTCAAAGGTCTTGCGCCACTTGCCTGTAAGACGGACAAGATCGATGCGCGAATGCTCGCCGAACTGTGCCGCCGCGACCTGGTGCCGTCGATCTGGTTGCCCACCCCGGAGCATCGCGCCGCCGACGGCTACCGGAATGTGGCGAGTGCCGCTGTCCAGTTCAACGAACCCGAGAGCGTTCCGGCATACGAGAGGGTACCTTTCATCGAGATCACCTCGTGGCCCGCCTGCTCTGAGTTGTTGAAGTTGCTCAGGGTGTTACGCACCAGCGCGTCGTCGGTGAAGCTCGGCGACAGCCCGCTGATGACGGCGGTGGTGGTCGGGAAACTGATCACGCCGACGACGATCTCGCTCGCGGTGCTCGTGGTCCCCGTCGTCCCGGTGTTCGGACTCGTGCTTTTGGCGGATCGGGATGATGTCTGATCGAGCGCGCTCGCACCGCTGATCTCATAGAACCGCACGACTGGGTTGACAGTCTTCGAAAAAGCCACCGTCACCAAGTTCACTCCCACGGCCGCGCTCGGTACGTACCAGATCTCAGCTGCGATCCGCGATCGCGCCTTGATCGCCACCGCTCGGGTCCAGAGATCGCCTTTGTTGTCGGTGATTGCCGTGATTGAGCCAGGGGTCTTGCCGCTTCCCGCGTCGAGCTCTGCCGAGATGGCGATCAGATCGCCCCCGGCGGTGGAGCCGGTCGCTACTGAGAAGGACGTCCCCGCTGCGTGCGCAGCCGAATCGACGTCCTGAACGACGGTGGGCGGTGCCGGGGCGACCTCGTTCAGGGCAACATTTTGGGGCGCCGCCTGATTTCCACTCGGCACGATGACGCTGATGGTCTGGGTGACGTAGCCCGTCGCCGAGACGGTGAGCGTGTAGGGGTTGTCTGCCGGGAGCGTGCCGGTGAGGTAGTAGAAGCCAGCGCTTGTGGTGCTGGCCGGGTTGTTGGTCGGACAGTCGGAGGAGCCGTGGACGGCACCAATGCAGTTGATCGTTGCGCCAGCGATCGGGGCGCCCGTCTGCGCGTCGGTCACCGTCCCGCTGACACTGTCGATCTCCGTCAGCCCGGCATTCTGCGTGGTCGTGGTGCCCGAAGCAACCGTGACGTTGCTCACCGTCTGCGTGACGTATCCGGGCGCATTGCTGTCCGCGAACGTGAGCGAGTAGGTGCCAGGCGTCACACTGCTGAAGGTGTAGGTGCCGTTGGCATCCGTGGTCTGTGGGGTGCCAGTGCATGTGCACGTGACCGTGACGCTGGCTACGGGCGTGTTGGGTTGCGGCGTGTCCGAATCGGTCACCGTCCCGCTGATCGTGCCGGGCGTCGAGCCCCCGCCACCAAATGCGGGCTTGAGATCGCCAAACGCGGGATTGGATGAGTTGCCCAGCAACCCCACTCCATAGGCCTCTTCGATACCCCGCAGCGTCGCGTAGTGGTCCCCCGGGCTCGTGAATGAGCCGGTCGACTTCGCACTGATCACCAGCGTCGCGATGTGGCCGCCGCTTCCCTCGCTGCCGCCCGACGTATCTTTGATGACGCTTTCATCCCACGTGACGATGATGATCCCCCCGCTCGCGTACCAGGGTGAACTGAGCACGATCGGTAGATTGTTCTGCAGCCACTGGTCGCCCTGCGCCACCTTGTTGTTTTGGGGAGAGCAGTTGCTGTGCATGTCGCTGCACTCATTAGGCGTGATCCACACGAAATCAGGTGGGCTCGTGCTGTTCAGATCGGTGGACAGCTGGGTTTGCGTGTACGGCACCACGTTGGCGCACTGCGCCGGGTTCTTGGCGACGTCAGCGAAGGCGATGAAGGGGTTGTGCGACTTCGCGTAGTTGTTGACGTTCTTGCCGGTATAGCACGCCGAGGGAGCCCCTTCCATGTATGCCTTCCAGGTGATGCCAGCGCTGGCCAGCTCGGTGACCAAGGTCGTCGCCTTGTATGGCTGCTTCTGCCCCGCTTGGTCTGAGCCCGAGATCAGGTCGTAGTAGTCCTTGGGGCTGTTGTGCTCGACGGAGTACCACTGCGTGGCGGAGGCGTACTGACTGACGAGGGAGTTGTTGATATATGGCGCTTTGGCGTTGCCGACAACGAACGGTGTGCCGTCACTGCTCGTGTACGCCGTGTTCTCATCGACGATCACCATGATGTGGGGCGGGCTGGATGGCGCACCGCTCGTCGTGTAGCTCGCGGCGAGGCCCGACTGCGCCGTGAGCGCGCCACCAACAACAAGCACCGCGGTCGAGAGTGCAAGGCAACGGGGTAGGATCCGCCGCAATCGTACCGACCTCACCCTCGAATACACCTACCCTGCAGCTCCTGCCGAAGGGTCAAGTCTAGCCGATCGCGATGTCAAGGCTGGACCCTGGCGCTCGGTAGTGGGTGGCGCCTGACTCTGGTGGCGGCCGCTCGCCGGCAGCGGTCTCGTTAGGCACTGAACACCTCCGCGACGCCGGTCCCGGCGTGCCCCGGACCGCCGACGATCGCCCGCGTGCCCGAGATCGCAACCGCGATCCCGAAGCGATCGCCGATTGCACTGCCTGAGCCTTCCAGGAGTTCCGCCGATTGGGTCCATGACCCGCCGCCTGATTGCTGGCTGAAGAGGTAGGCACTGCCCTTGCCGAGGTGACCAGGCGCACCGATCACCGCAACTGAGCCCGACATGCCGACCGCGACGCCGAAGCTGTCGCCCGAAGTCGTGTCTGAACCCGCCACCTCGGCAGCCTGTGTCCACGTACCCGCGGTATCCTCGAACATGTAGGCCTTGCCCGCGGCGGCGTGGCCTGGCGCTCCGACAACCGCAAGCGTGCCTGAGATCGCCACCGACGCGCCGAAGTTATCGCCGCTAGCCGTGTCGGAGCCACTCAGTTCGGCAGCCGGAGTCCAGGAGCTGCCCGACTGAACGAAGACGTACGCGGTGCCCGCGCCGCCGTGACCTGGCGCACCAACGATCGCGGTTGTCCCGGAGATGGATACGGAAGCACCGAAATTGTCTCCGGCCGCGGTGTCAGTGCCCTCGAGTTCGGCAGCCTGCGACCACGTGCTTCCCGTCTCGGTGAACACATATGCAACACCGCTGCCGCCGTGGCCCGGAGCACCGACGATAGCCAGCGTTCCAGCGATCGACACCGAGATGCCGAAGTGATCGCCCGATGCGGTGTCGGAGCCCTCCAGCTCAGCGGGCCGCTCGTAGACGTAGTTACTGCCCGGTGCCCGAACGGCCGCCTGTGTGTACGGGGCGTCTAGCGTCTCAGTGAAGACGTACGCACTGCCCGTGCCCCCGTGGTTCGGCGCGCCCACGAGGACCGTCGTGCCAGCCTGCGAAAGCGCCGCGCCGAAGTTGTCGCCGGTGGTGGTGTCAGCGGCCTGAAGCCCGATGACCGGATGCCACGGGGGCGGCTTTGGGAACACGTATGCTCGGCCTGCACCGTCATGGGCGGGAGCGCCGGCGACAGCCGAGACCGCCGAGATGGCCACCGCGGAGCCTGTGCTGTCCCCGTTGTTGCTGTCCCCGTTGGCAAGATCGGCGACCTGTTGCCAGGCCATGCCGGAGGTGTTGTTGAAGACGAAGGCATTACCAACAGCGCCGTGGTCCGGCGCTCCTACGATGAGTGTGGCGCCCGAGACGCCGACCGCCCGGTTGCCGAAGAAGTCCCCGCCCTCCTTGCCGGAGGGCACGAGCGTGGCGGTGTGTGTCCCGGAACTGGAGTAGACGTAGACAACGCCGTGGTTGCCGGAAGCGCTCACCGAGCTCACAGCCACCGTCGTCCCCGAAACGGCGACCGCCGCCCCAAGACCCCCAGACATTGGCAACGCCGTCGGTGCCCACATACCTCCCGACTGGTTGTAGATGTATGCGTAACCCTTGGTCGTGTTCCACGCGCCGACGACCGCGACGGTGCCGTCAACGGCCACTGCGGACCCGAAGTCATGCACGCCCCTGGCTCCTGAAAGCTTGGCGGTCTGCGACCAGGTACCCGTGTTGCTGAAGACGAATGCATTGCCCGTCTTGGAGGGGTCACCCGGCGCGCCGACGATTGCGGTCGTGCCTGAGATCGCGACGGCATAACCGAAGTATCCCAGGGCGAGGGAGCCGTTCAGCTCTGTTGACTGCGTCCAAGTGCCACCGCCAGCGCTGAACATGTAACTGCTCCCGATGTTCCCCGCGTGAGCAGGTGCGCCGACTATCACGTTCGAACCGTCGACACCGACCGAGCTCCCGAACCAGTCGCCGGCCGCGTGGTCGGACGCCTGGAGCTCTGCCGCCTGTGTCCACGTGCCGCCCGATTCCGTGAAGACATATGCGCTTCCGGTGTAGTTCCCGTTGGCAGAATGCCCGGGCGCTCCTACCACCGCCGTCGTACCAGAGAGGGCTACCGAGAACCCGAAGGTGTCTCCGGAGGTGGTGTCAGAGCCGACCAGCGTCGCGGTCTCACTCCATGTCCCCCCGGACTGCGTGTAGACGTACACTCGGCCCGCTGCGTCGTCGATAGCAGGCTCGCCGACAATGAGCGTTGAACCCGATACGGCGACAGCTGCACCGGCGTAATCGCACGAGCAGGACGCGTATTTGGCGGTTTGCGCTCCGATTCCAGATGCGGCCAAGGCCGGCGTGCCGCTCGTCAGCGCCAAGAGCGCGACCGGCCCAACGACGACCATGAATGATGCGATGAATCGCAAACGACGCATCGAAACTACCCCTCCGCTTCCTGCTGTGCGCTGAGCATAACAGGCCGGGCGAGGTTTTGCCACGCGTTAATGGCCTTGCTCGACGAGCGCGAGGTCCCCGCGACGCGTCTGCCCGTCTGGTCAGCGTCGCGTGACGAGCGGGAGCCATCATTTCGGCGCGAGCGCGCAACAGGCGATCTGACGCTGTTGTGACTAAGCCGCATAAGGGGCGTTTCCTCGCGGACGACCCGGACGTCAGGCTGTCGTCCTGCGTGGACAGCTGCATTGGTGGCGAAGAGGCGGGCAAAGACCTGGATGCAAAGACCTGGATAACGACGAAGAGCACATAGGCGATGCCGACCGCAGGAACAACGACGCCGGCCGCCTTGCCGAGGGGCAGCTCCTCGCGGCGCAGCGCTCCGATCAGTGCCCGCGCCAAGCGGCGCGTCCCTCGCTGATTCCGTAGAAGACGATGACGAACCCCGCGAACGGGTCTGCCCACCACCACCCGAGCGCGGCGTTGAGGACGAGTCCAATGAGGACCGCGCCGGCGAGATAGGCGTCGACTAGTGTCACACGTTCTTCGGTGCTGAGCACAGGATTGCCAAGCGCTCTGCCGGTGACCGCCTTTCCATAGGCGAGCGCGAGCATCACTGCGCATGTCACCGCCGTCCACCCGATGCCGAGCGACGAATGCGCGGGGCGGGCGCCGGTCGCGAGGACGTACGCGCCTTGAGCTGCGATATAGATGGCGAGCGCGAAGAAAGCGGCGCCGATCAAGCGCAATGCGCGGCGCTGGCGGTCGGAACCGCCCGCACCCGTCAGTTCCCACAAGACGACGGTCGATGCGCCGATTTCGACCAGCGAATCGAGGCCGAAGCCAGCAAGCGCAACTGAACGGGCAGCGAGCGCCGCGAAAGCGAGGATCACGACACCGACGACGTTCCAGCCGAGCGTGAAGCACTCGAGGTCGAGCCCACGTCGCGGCAGTCGACGGGTACTGACAGTCATGTCGAGCAGGGAAGCTGACGGCACGGAGCTCGCGCGCCAGTCAGGCTGTTGGCCCTGTCGCATGCCGTCTCAACACGCGCCCAGCGTATTTGAGGAGAACGAGTGCGTGGTAGCCGATTACGATCGCAATCAACAAGGCCACGGTGGGGTCCAGCCAGTAGAACCCGCCGCTGGCGGGGATGACAGCACCTATGACAGCCACGCCGGTAGCCGCGGCTGCGTCCGCAGCCGTGTCAAGGAGCACTGCTCGGCATGTTCATGTTGCCGCCCGCATCATCTTCGTCATCGGCGTCGCCTCCGAGAATGACCTCACCAACGACCATGATGATGGAGGTGACGGCGCTCACGACGAGAACAGGGAGCCCGTCGACGTGCGGAGCCCCAGTTGCGAGGCGGACCACCGCACCTGCGATCACCAGGAGGCCGAGGATCAGCAGCCACCCGCCATTGATCGAAGCAGCGATGGCCGTGGCTTCGGGGTACCCGTGTGGGCGCCGAGGTGTCGGTACTCGTGTCGACAGCCTGCTGGCCAACAGCGAGACACCGATCGCAGCCGCATCGGCGAGGTAGTCGGCGCCCGCGGCCAGCACCCCGAGCGAACCAGCCGTCAGCCCAACCGCCGCAAGGACACCAATTAACACGAGGTTGAGCACTAGGAGACTGCTGAGCAATCGGGTTTCCGATCAGTAGTGAGCGACTACGGGATCGGGAAGCGGGGTGCGTGCCGTTTATTGGCGGGGAAGTCGGGTCGTCAGGCCACAGTCCAGCCGTCTGGGTTCCGGGACAAGCCCAGGTTGAGCAGCCGTCCGAGGTCGACGGCAGCCACGCGATGGCTCAACCAGATGCGGTTGCGTTCGATGCCCCGATAGGCGACCCGTCGATTGCCCTTGCGCACCAGCCATGCGAGGCTGCGTTCCACCATCGGCCGCCACTGCGTGTAGGTCCGTTGAAATGATTCGGTTTCCGGTTGACGCCGGGCCGCCGCCATCAACGCGAAGTGCGGATGGATGGTGAGGTCGCGGCCATGGCGTGTCGCAGTGCAGCGTGACGGCAGGACGCACGCACGGCAGCGTGGTCCGAATTTGGCGCTGCCGGATCCGTTGATGGGCACGGTCTGACCTGCCGGGCAGGTGGCAATGCGCGAAGTCAGATCGATCACGAAGTCATCGATCGAGAATCCACCCGGGATCGTCTCGCGCAATGGGATCGCCTTGATCACGGCGACGTGGTGTGCGGCCAGCAGGTGAGCGCGGTGCTGCCCGCTGCCGTAAGCGGAATCCGCCAGAACCTCGAGCCCACTCGATTCGCCAGCCAACAACATCGGCCCCGCCTGCGCGTCACCCACGTTGCCCGCGGTCAGCTCGCAGGCGGTAATCAAAGCGGGTGCCGCGATCGCGAGGCAGGCGCATCCTCCGACGACCAAGGCCCGCACGGGGTCCGACACTCCGGCGAAACCAAGGCTCAGTGCCGCCACGCCGAACACTGCGCTCAGCCCGACGAACAGCCAGCCTACCGCTCGCATCCAGCGATCGTAGTCACTCGCCCATCCAGGCCGGAATCGAGCGGAACTTACCGGGTCAGCTCCAAGGCGTTGGCGCCGGCGCGCCGTAGCGGGCACGTCCGGTCCGGGAGGGATCGAGCCACAGCGACGGCCCTTGCCGTGCATGTGCGCCACCACCTCAGCCGTCCGGCAGATCCCAGAGCTTGATTCCGCCGAGGATGCCGGCGGTGTTGCCGACGATGGTCACGGA
>PKWB01000177.1 GCA_003131685.1 Candidatus Dormiibacterota bacterium | reverse complement strand
TGTCCTTGGTGACCGTGAAGCTCGCGCCGCTCGCGATCACACCGGTGTAGTTGCTGTCACCCGAGTAGGTCGCAGTGACCGGGTAGGTTCCTGGTGGCAGTGTCGACGCGGTCAGGCAGCTCATCGCCGGCAGCGTCGCGACGCACAGGGTGGATCCACCCGATGCGAAGGTCACCGTGCCGGTCGCGTCGCCGGGAAGTCCGGCTGCCGCGAGTGTGTCCTGCATGCCGAACGCGATGGTTGCGGGTGCCGCCGACTCGGTCATCGATGTGCCGGCCTGGGTCACCACAAAACTCGCACCGGTCGCGACCCCACCGTTGTCGTTGGCGTCACCCGTGTACGTCGCGGTCACCGGGTAGGTGGCCGCGACCAGCGACGTTGACGTCTGGCAGCTGAGCATTGGGAGCTCCGCTGTGCAGAGTGGGGATCCGCCCGACCTGAACGTGACCGCTCCGGTCGCGGCGCCGGGCAGGCCAGCAGCCGACAGCGTGTCGGCGTTTCCGTAGGGGATGCTCGCCGGTGCGGCAGCTTCGGTGAACGACGGATCTGCCTTGGTGACCACGAACGACGCACCGTTTGCGGTCGTGGCGTTGTAGTGACCGTCACCGGAGTAGCTCGCGGTCACCGGATAGGTGCCCGGCGAGAGGGACGTCGATGTCTGGCAGCTGAGCCCGGGGAGCGTGGCGACGCAGAGCGGAGAGCCGCGCGACGAGAAGGTCAGGGTCCCGGATGCATCCACCGGAAGGCCGGTGGCCGACAGCGTGTCCTGCGCACCGTACGCGATGGTCGCGGGCGCCGCCGATTCGGTCATCGACGTATCCGCCTTGGTCACGGTGAAACTCGCGCCGGTTGCGACCGCGCCGTTGTAATTGCCGTCACCCGAGTAGGTCGCGGTCACGGGGTAGGCACCCGGGTCGAGGGACGACGCCGTGTCACAGCTTGTCAGCGGCAGCGGGGTGGTGCAGAGCGTTGACCCACCTGACGTGAAGGTCACGGTCCCGGACGCGTCGGCGGGCAGCCCGGTCACCGACACAGTGTCGGCGGTGCCATACGGGACGCTCGCGGGTGCGGCTGACTCGCTGAAGACGGGGTCCGCCTTGGTGACCGTGAAGCCGGCTCCGGTAGCCGTGGTGCCCTGGTAGTTGGTGTCACCGGGATAGGTCGCGGTCACGGGGTATGTCCCCGGCGCAAGTGTCGCGGCGGTCTGGCAGCTTGTTGCGGAGAGCGTCACCGTGCAGAGGGTGGTACCGCCCGAGGTGAAGGTCACGATTCCCATTGCGCCGGCAGGCAATCCGGTCACCGAGAGCGTGTCCTGCGACCCGTAGCCGATCGATGGCGGTGACGCTGATTCGGTCATCGCGGTGGTCGCCCTGGTGACCGTGAAGCTCGCGCCGATCGCGGTGGTGCCGGTGTAGTTGCTGTCCCCGGAATAGGCCGCGGTCACCGGGTAGGTCCCGGGGGTCAATGCGGCCGAGGTGGCGCAGCTGGTCGCCGGCAGTGCCGCGACGCACAGCGTCGATCCGCCCGACCTGTAGGTGACACTGCCCGTGGCGCCAACCGGCAGTCCGGACACTGAGAGCGTGTCGGTGGATCCGTAGGGGATGCTCGCCGGTGCGGCGGATTCGGTCATCGACGTGCTCGCGATCGTCACCGTGAAGCTTGCGGTGCTCGCCGTCGTCCCGGTGAAATTGCCGTCACCCGAATACGTCGCGGTCACCGGATACAGCGCAGGGATCAGTGACGTCGGTGTGGCACAGCTCAACGTCGGAAGCGTTGCGACGCAGAGCGTCGAGCCACCGGAGGTAAAGGTGACGGTGCCCGTCGCGCCGGCGGGGAGCCCGGCGACCGAGACGGTGTCGTTCGTGCCGAACGGGATGCTCGCCGGTGCTGCCGCCTCGGTCATCGACGTGCTCGCCTTGGTGACGGTGAAGCTCGCACCGGTCGCGGTCGCGCCGGTGTAGTGACTGTCACCCGAGTACGACGCGATGACGGGATACGTGCCCGCGGCCAGCGTGGATGCGGTCTGGCAGCTCGTCGTTGCGATGGTTGCGACGCAGAGTGTCGAGCCGCCGGATGAGAAGGTCACGGTGCCGGTCGCTCCGGCGGGCAGCCCGGAGTCGGACAGCGTGTCCTGCGAGCCGTAGACGATCGACGCCGGCGCAGCCGCCTCAGCGAAGGTCGGCGTTGCCTTGGTGATCGTCAGTGTCGTGGTCGTGGTCTGCGGCGCGAAGACCGTGTCACCGGAGTACGTCGCCGTCACCGTGTCGGCGCCGACCGGGGCGTTGCTCGCGGTGCAGCTCAGGGCCGGCAATGTCACCGCGCACAGCGTCGTGCCGCCGATGCTGAAGGTGACCGTTCCGGTTGCGCTGGACGGCAAGGTCGCGGTGTACGTGACGGTCTGGAGGTATGTCTGCGGAGACGGCGATGCAGTGTCGGTGAACGCGCTGACCGCAACTGCGTCGCTGCTCACCGCGGGGAGTGCGTCGGTGGATGAGAGACGCGCGGTGTTGGTGACGGTGCCGCTCAGCGCCGGCGACAGGGTCACCGGGATCGTGATGTTGGGCAAGGACGTGCCGGCCGGCAGCGCCGAGCCCGGCGTGTACGTGCAGGTTACGGTCTGGCTCGCCGTCGTGCACCCCCAGTCGGCGCTGCTGGTTGCGGTACCCGGGGTCATCCCTGCGGGCAGCACGTCAGTGACGGTCAGCATGTTCGCCTCGGATCCGCCACTCGACGAGACGCTCGGCGCGAGGATGAAATTGGCCTGGTTGCCGGCGAGCATCCGCCCGCTCTCGTTGTCGGACTTGGTGAGCGACAGCTCCGGCACGGCACCGATCAACGTCGATGCGGCGACCTGGTTGACCTCGTGGTACTCGTTCGAGCCACCGGTCGAGGCCGTCCACCCGAAGGTGAGCTGGTAGGGGATCCCGGTAGCAGGGTTGATCCATGACGCGGGGAAGGTCGAAAGTGCGGCGTTGGTGGTGGTGGTGGGCAGGGCGCCTTCGAGGGTCTGCTGCGTCGAGGTTCCGAGCGGTGTGTAGGCGATGAGCCACGACACGGCAGGGACCGACAGACCGCTGGTCGTCGTGGTGGCCGATGCGGAGGGGTTGATGACGATCTCGATCGGGACCTTGTCGCCGGTGCGCGTCGTTGCGGCCTGGTTGTCGAGCAGGTTCCCCGCTCCGACGTTGGTGATCGTGCCGTTGTGGCTGCCACCGCCACTCGAGTTGGCGCTCACCGTCGCGGTGGTCCCGAGGATGCAGTACCCCACGTTGCCGTTGCCGGGGCCGCGGGTCGTGACCGACTCGGGGTACGCGAGGTTGTTCACCAGCGGCGATGGGTTCGTGCACCCGGTGCCGCCGGCGAGCGGCGTGTTCTCGTAGTTGCCGTAGACGTCGAGCCCGATGCCGAGGTAGCCGTAGGGCATTCCAGCGGTTCCAGGCAGGCTCTGTGTGTTGGCCGCATACCCGAGGTCACCACCGAGCGGACCCGTGCTCGCCGGTGGCGTCGGATTCGCCGGGTCGGCCGCAGCGAGACTGAAGACGATGCCATCGGCACCGGTGCCGTCGAACTGGTAGGTGTTGAGCGTGACGTCGAGACCCTGCGCGGTCGGGAGGCTCGCCTGGTAGAAGACCGCGCCGACGGCGCTCGCGGCGTTGGTGGTCATGCGGAGCGCGCCGTTCCCCGAGGCGTCAGTGGTCGGCGAGCAGTTCGGGATCGACGTGGTTGCGGACACAGGACCGGCGGTGAGGCACGCGCCATTGGTGTTGCCCCGGCCCGCCGGAAGCATCCACTGGCCTGCAGCCGTCGCGTTGGTGGCGAACGTCTCGCTCTCAAGGGGCGATCCCGCTGCGAAAGCGTCGCTCGGCAGCAGAGCGAACAGGGTCGCGAACACCGTGACCAGGCTGAGCGGCGTCTGAAGCCGGCGGGCCATGGCGTGTCGGGACGATCGGGTCGGGTGAGTGGTTCTCACAAAGGATCTCAAAACTCTGATAGACGCGGACTACACGACCGTAAGCCACCACTGCGCAGCGTTCCCGACCTGTCATAAGCGGTGCTCCGTTTTGTGACTTCGGGGGAGGCACCCCGTGAGCCGAGCGCCAGATGGGTGCGATCTCTCCGGTCTGCGGTTGCGTTTCCGTGACAGCCGATCTCGAACACGGAGGCCGGCCTGCCCGCAGCCGCCCGGCGCACCGTCGCGGTCGTTATTGCAGTACCGCGATCGTCTGGTGGGAGATCGCATCGACGAACGCTTCGGTGATCGGGTCGGCACGCACGCGCGTGTACACCGAGAGCATCCGGAATACCGGCGGGTCCGGAGAGAGCACCGTACCGTCGAAGTGCGCCGGGATGACGTTGCCGGGGAGCAGCGTGATGCCGAGGCCGGCGCGCGAGAGGTTGAGCGCGGACGCCGACTGCTCGGTACGTGCCGATGCGCGATTCGCAACTCCTCGCGGAGCGCTTTGCGGAGCCCGTGATCATCGAACACGGGGGTGGACATGTCATCCCCGATGACCCCGCGATCACGATGCGAATTGCCGGCTTCGTGGCACACCATCGCAGGATCACAACCCCGTAGTAGACGATGCATCAGCAGCTGGTTGCCACACCGGTGGGAAACGCGCGCCTGGATTGGTATCCGGCAGCGGCCGCGCCACGCGCGACGGTCGTGCTCGGCCATGGCACCGCCACCGGCGTGGAGGCGAGGGATCTGCAGGCACTCGCCGGTGCGCTGCCGCCACTCGGATACGCCGTCCTCCTGGTGACACAGCCGTATCGAGTCGAGGGCAACTACGAGGTCGCGGGCGAGGAGTCGTTGGATCGCGCATGGACGGCTCTCTGGCCGGCTCTCAGTGCCCTCGAAGGACTGAAGGTCTCAGGTGGCCGCAGCGCTGGGTCGCAGGTGGCCTGCCGCACGGCACGGGCCCTCGGAGCCGACGCGGTGCTGGCACTTGCCTATCCGCTGCTCGGACCCGGCAGCCCCGCGGAATTGCTGCGCACCGGGAAGCCCACGCTAGTCGTGCAGGGCGAGCGAGACCCGTTCGGACGTCCCGATCAGTTTCCGAAACTGCCGCCGGACATCGAGCTCGTGGCCATCCCGTTCGCGAACCACATGCTGGTTTCCGACGTGCAGGACACGGGCTCCGACTCACTCGAGCGCGCCACTGCCGCGGTGGTCGAATGGCTCAGCAGGGTGCTCCCCCGAGCCACAACGGGAAGGTAATAGCCTCCTGCCCCGGTCGCGTGCCTGGGCTAGTATCGCGTCGTGCTCGCCTGGATGGACCTCGAGATGACCGGTCTTGACCCGGTGCGGAATGTGATCGTCGAGATCGCCACGGTGATCACCAACGATGAGCTCGAGACGGTTGCGGAAGGCCCGGATATCGTCGTCTCTGCGACCCCAGAGGAACTGGACGCCATGGAGGTCGTGGTGCGCTCCATGCACACGAGATCCGGGCTGCTCGCGGCGATCCAATCGTCACCCATCTCGCTCGCCGAGGCCGGCGAGCAGACCCTCGCATTCCTGAGAGCACACATCGGCGAGCCGCGGTCAGTGCCACTCTGCGGCAACTCGATCGGGACCGACCGGCGGTTCCTCGCGGCACACCTCCCCGAGGTGGAAAACTTCCTCCACTACCGCTCGATCGACGTCTCGAGCGTCAAGGAGCTCTGCCGGCGGTGGTATCCCGATGTCCTCGCCGATGCGCCTCCCAAGAAGGAGGCGCATCGGGCCCTGGACGACATCCGCGAATCGATCGCGGAACTTGCCTACTACCGGTCGACCGTCTTCATCGATCCGGTCAGCTCTCGATCAACGCCGTAGCCGGCGCGTCGAGCTCGCGCACCCAGGAAGGCACCGCGGCTGCGCGGGCGGTGGCACGCCGCCCGCGAATCGCCACCGCCAGCACGACAACCGTCGCGCAGACGAACACGGTGGCCGCGATGAACGCGTGATCGGCGCCGGTGACGAACGCCTGCTGTGCCAGGGCAACCGACTGCGCGGCCCCGCGTGCGGCCGTGCCGAACACTGAGACGAGCACCGCAAGCCCGAGTGCGCCGCCGAGCTGCTGCATCACGTTGACCAAACCCGACGCGGCACCGGCATCCTCCTGACGCACGCCACTCAGTGATGCCGAGGTGAGCGGCACGAATGCGAGCCCGTTGCCTGCGCCGAAGAGCATCAGCGGCGCCAGCAGGGAGACATAGCTGCTCGATGCGGCGAGCTGGGTCATCAGCAACATCCCCACGGTCGACACCGAGAAGCCGACCACCATCACCGGCTTGGCGCCGAACCGCTGCATGAGCCCGCGCGCGCTGAGCTGCGACATCGAGAAGAGCGCGACCGTGAAGGGCAGGAAGGCCAGACCGGTCTTGATGGGGCTGTAGTGCAGCACGTCCTGGAGGAACTGCGTGAGGAAGAAGAACATGCCGAACATTCCCGCGGTGAGGAAGAGGCGCGCGATGTAGGACGCACTGCGACTGCGGTCAGCGAAGAGTCGCAGTGGCGTGATCGGCTCCGGCGCGCGGCGCTCGAGCAGGACGAACGTCGCCAGGAGGATGACGCCGGCGGCGAAGGAAGCCACGGTCAGGGCGTCGCCCCACCCGGAGGTGGCGGCGCGCACGAACCCGTAGGCGAGCGAGGTCACGCCGATTGTCGATGTGAGCGCGCCGCGCACGTCGAAGTGCCCGTTGCGGCTGGGGGTCTCGGTGAGGAGACGCCGTGCCAGCGCGATCACGATGATGCCGATCGGCACGTTGACGAAGAGCACCCAGCGCCACGATGCCCACTGGACGAGGAGGCCACCAAGGATCAGGCCGATGGCACCCCCGCCGATGGACACGGCGGTGTACCAGCCGAGCGCGCGAACACGCTCCTGGCCTTCCCGGAACATGGTCATCAGCAGTGCGAGCGCCGAGGGTGCGGCGAGCGCTCCACCGACTCCCTGGAGCGCGCGGGCCGCGAGCAGCCAGCCACTCCAGGGGGCCACGCCACCGAGAAACGACGCCGCTGTGAAGAGGGCGATGCCCGCGATGAACACGCGCCGGCGGCCGAGAAGATCGCCGGCTCGTGCGCCGAGGAGCAGGAACCCGCCGAAGGCCAGGGTGTACGCGGTGATCACCCAGGAGAGGTTCGCGGGGGAGAAGTGCAATGCCCCGGCGATGTCGGGCAGTGCGATGTTCACGATGGTGGCGTCGAGCACCACCATCAGCTGGACGGCAAGGATGATGGCGAGCACCAGGCCCCGGCGAGGCTGGCGCTGGGTTGCCCGGCCGGGCGGAGCGACGAGAGTGGCGGTAGAAGGCACGGAGATCCTCCAGATGGGGTAGACTTACGAAACGGACGTTGCCTCCGGAAGTATAACGGAGGTTCCCTCCGTTTTGCAACTTGAGGTTCTGGTGAGCTAGTGATGGGACGTGAAGTCGAAGTGGCGGGGAGCCGGGTGATGGAGCCCGACGACTCGGTTTCCACAGACCGTCATCAACGCGCCGACGCGGTGCGCAACCGGGANNGCGTCGGCATCGGCACGCTCTATCGACACTTCCCGACACGGGACGCACTCGTGGAGGCGGTCTATCGCCACGAGATCGACGTCCTCTGTGAGCGAGCGGACGAGCTCCTGGGGTCCACGCCGCCCGACCTGGCGCTCGCGGAGTGGATGCGGCTGTTCGTGCGGCACGTGGCCACCAAGAAGGGCATGCTCTCGGCGCTCAAGCCGCTGCTCAGCTCCAACCCGAGCATCTCCGACCAGACGCGGGGGCGTGCGACCGCGGCCGCCAGTAAGCTGCTCGCCGCCGGCGTCGCCGCCGGGACGGTCCGGGGCGATATCGATGGCGCTGACTTGATCCGTGCCGTCGGCGGCATCTGCATGTCGACCGACCAGGAACGTTCCGAGGCTTCGGAGCGCCTTGTCGGTCTCCT
The DNA here is from genome assembly GCA_003131685.1 of Candidatus Dormiibacterota bacterium. Classification (GTDB taxonomy): domain Bacteria; phylum Chloroflexota; class Dormibacteria; order Aeolococcales; family Aeolococcaceae; genus Palsa-851. The sequence goes on along the minus strand of PKWB01000177.1, from coordinate 6,026 downwards.
CTTCGACGGCCTGCGCCGCGGGGCGGTGGGCTCTCCGACGTCTTCCTGAGCCGGTTGAAAGGGGTCCCGTGAAGCGTGAAGATGTCAGAGATGTCTTGAACGACCCGCTGGCGCAGGAGCTGCTCCGCTCACCGATCCCGTCGAGGAGATGACCGGCGGGCACCTGGTCGCCCTCAGCGGTCCCGTGCAGGTCGCCGAGCGTCTCGAGGAGATCCGTTCTGCATGGATCCTGCAATCGCCTGTGCGCAGCATGCGACCCGAGGCGCCCTGACGGCGCCAGCGGCGTTCACAGGAGGTATGCAATGCCAACCACGATCAAGGCGGAACACAAGACTCTGAGCAGTCCCGACGAGGAGCGGGTTTTCGAGAAGGGGCGGGTCGATCTCGTCACTATCGGCGGCGGCACGGTGGGCCGGCTGACCCTCGAGCCCGGGTGGCGGTGGTCGTTGCACGTCAAGGCGATCGCGGGGACCGAGCTCTGCGAGGCGCCCCATTTCCAGTACCACGCGTCCGGGGTGCTGCGGATTCAGATGGCGGACGGCAACGAGTTCGACGCACGCACCGGCGACATCACCGCGCTGCCCTCGGGTCACGATGCGTGGGTGATCGGCGACGAGCCGGTCGTGCTCATCGATTGGAACGGCGCGAGCAACTACGGGAAGGGGTGACCCACCGGCGATAGGGGCTTCCCTCGCGCGGTCCTCGCGGCACGTATCCTTGGTGCCGTGGACCGCGCCGAGGCCCCGCCGACAGTGCGTCCGGTGGCTCAACCGGGCGCACTGCGGATCCATGTCATCGATGGGGTGTCGGTCGAGGGGTTGGCCGAGCATCAGCTCGGCAGTCGCAAGGCGCGAGTGGCCCTTCGCGTCCTTGGCATCGCTCAGGGACGCCCGGTCAGCGTGGAGCGGCTCGCCGACGTCCTCTGGTTCGACGATCAGCCGCGCGATCCACCGGCGCAACTCGCGGTGCTCATGAGCCGTCTGCGCGGCGTTCTCGGCTCGTCGCGCATCAGCCACGGTGACGCCGGGTACGCACTGCACGCCGACTGGATTGATCTGATCGCTGCCTCCGAGCTCGAATCCGAAGCCGACCGGCGACTGCGCGAAGCGGAACCGGCGCCCGCGTTGGCTGCGGCGATGGCAGCGCGAATATTGCTCGCGCATCCCGCGCTCGACGACGAGGCCTGGCTGGTTGAGGAACGCCGTGCAGTCGAACGCCTCAGCGCCCGTACCGGCCACCTGGTGGCACGCGCCGCGCTCGCCGCGGGGGACCTGGCCACCGGCGTCGAAGCGGCGGAGCAAGCACTCGACGAGGACGCGTACGACGAGGAGTCCCTGCGGCTGCTGATGGCCGCGCTGGCTGCGCAGGGCAGATCGTCGTCGGCGCTCGCGCTGTACGAGCGAATGCGGCTGCGCCTTGCCGATGAGCTCGGGACCTCGCCGTCGGAGCTCACCGACTCCGCGCACGTCGCCGTGCTCAAGGGGCTGCCGGTGCCCGGGATCCTGGTCGCGTCGCCCCAGTCGGGCCGTCGCGCAGTGACCGGTGACACCGATCTGCCCGGCCGGCAGGAGGAGTTGCGAGCGCTCGACGATGCGTTCCTGCGTGCACAGACGGGGTCGCCGGTGGCGGTGGTGCTCGAGGGCGAACCGGGAATCGGCAAGACAGCGGTTGCGTCCGCCTGGACCGGCCGCCTCGGCCCCGAGACCGTCGTCCTTGCGGCGCGCTGCGACCAGCTGAGCAGGTCGCTGCCGCTTCAGCCGGTCCTGCGCATGATCCGCAACCATCTTCGTCAGGTCGGGACCGACGTGGGCCACGAGCTGCTCGGCACCGACGCGACCCTGCTCGAGCCGATGCTCGACTGGACGTCGACGGACGCTGAGCCGAACGCCGATATCGCGCAGGCGCAAGCCTCGTCGCCGGCGGGGCTTGCGGTGCTGTTCGCCGCGCTGCGACGGGTGGTGCGGCGAGCGTGCGCATTGCCGGCCGTGCTGTTCGTCGATGATGTTCAGCGAGCTGATCCGCTCACCTGGGCATGGATCGCCGATCTGGTCGCAAGCCCTGACCTTTCCGTGCTGGTCCTGCTGACGCGTCGCAGTGGTGAAGGCCAGGTGCCGCCCGAGGCGATGCGCCTGCTGCTGCCGCCGCTGTCGATCGATGCGGTGCGACAGATTGTCGGCGAAGAGCGCGCCGATCGGCTGCACGAGCGCAGCGGCGGCAATGCGCTGTTTCTCACTCAACTGGCGTCAGCGGATGGGCGCGCCACGCCTCCGGAATCCATTCAGGCTGCCGTCCTCGATCGCTGCGCGGAAGCGGGCACCGCGGCCGGGACGCTGACGAGTGCGGCAGTGCTCGGGGCATCCGTCGACATCGACGTCCTCGCCGCCGTGGTGAGGACCGACCCGATCCGGCTGCTCGAGGATCTGGATGTCGGGGTGCGCCTCGGGTTGCTCGAGGCACGCGACGGTGCATACGGATTCCGGCACGCGATCGTGCGTGAGGTGCTCGACGCTTCCACCACGTCACCGCGCCGCGCGCTCCTTCACCGTGAAGCCGCGCGGGTGCTGTCCGGGTCGCCGGCGTCGGATCCCCTGCTCGTCGCCCACCACGCCCGGCTGAGCGGTGCCAGGTCGCTCGCGTCGGCGGCGCTCTNNGGTGCAAGGTCGCTCGCCTCGGTGGCGCTCACCGCCGCAAGCCGCATCGCCGCCGACCGGTTCGACTACGACACCGCGCTGGCTCTCGCAACAGAAGCCGTCGACGCAGACGACACGTCTGCCGCCCGCGTCCAGCGTGCGATCGTGCACTTGCGGCTCACGCGCTTCGATGCGGCGCAGGCCGACGCGGAGCACGCGATCGACGCCGGCAGCGATCCCCAGGCGCTCGAGGTGGCCGGATCCGCCGCCTATTACAACCGGGATTTCCGACGTGCAGCGACACTCGGCGAGGCGCTCGTCGAGCAGGCGGGAGAACCGAGCCAACGGGTGCAGGGGCAGTTGATCCGCGCCCGCGCACTGCACGCCCTCGGTGATGTCGGAGGCGCCGACGTGCTCATGGAACAGGCGATGGCCGCGTCGCGAAAGCACAAGCTTCGCCAGCCCACGTCTGTATACGCGTTCCTGAAAGTGCACATGGGCCAGGCCGGGCTCGCGATCAGCGCCGTCGAGGCGAGCCCGTACGCGACGCTGGACGCCATGTCGACCATCTACACGCCGGTGCACGGATACCTCGCCCACGGCTACGCGCTCGCGACCTGCGGCCGCGCAGGCGAGGCGCTCGGGATCTTCGACCGCGCGACCGCCGAGGGGCGGCGGCGGGGGCTGACCCGGTATGCCGCGCTGGGGGTGAATTTCAACGCGTGGGTCCTTCGCAACATCGGTGACGTCGCACACGCGCGTGCCGGCAACGCGGAAGCACTTGAGGGCGCTCGTGAGTCCGCCTTTCGCGATCTCGAGGTGTATGCGATCCTCGATCCCTGCGACGATGCGCTCGCAGACTCTGACGTTGCGGCGGCCACCCGTGCGATCACGTCGGCGCGCGGGTTGATGCAGGACATCTACGCCTACCGGTGGCGGCACGAGCTGCGAGTCGATCTCCTCGAAGGAAGGATCGCGCTGCTGCGAGGCGAACCGGAAACCGCCCTCACCCTCGCCGAACAGCTCATCGCGGCCGCGGCCGATCGATACGCTCCGCGCTATATGCAGCTCGGCGAGATGCTGCGCCTGCAGGCGAGCGCGGGACTCGGCGCTGAACAACCGACCGCGGCCGCGCTGGCCGCGCTCAGCGCATCGCTGTCGTCGGTGGCCGGCGTCGAAGCGTGGTGGGTGATGGCGGAGCTCGGCGCGTCGCTCGGCTCCGACCTCTGTTTCGAGCTTGCGTCGGCGCACCGCGACCGGCTTGCGGCTTCGCTCGACGCACCAGCGCGCGCGCCGTTCCTGGACTATGCGGGGACTCGACTCGAGAGGATCAGAACGCGCGGACGTACCGGCTGACCGCGTTCGCGCACGGCGGCGACGGCGCACTCGAAGAACTCGGTTTGCCGCGCGGGTGACAGCGAATCGACGAACGGCGCGATGTGTGCCAAACCGCTGCGGTATGCGGTGATTGACTCGGGGGTGTCGAGCCCGGAGTCGGCGATCACGTCGGCCACCTCGATGTCCTCCAGCCCGGCGGACTCCGCACACGCCTCGAGGAGTGCCGGCGTATTCGAGAGCGGCTCGGTGCGAACCTTCAGCCCGATGTACCAGGCGGGCGGCTCAAATCCGAAGTCGCGAGCGACCTGGTCGACGGCATCCTTCGAGGCACCATTCGGGGCACTTCCGAACACCGCGGCGATGACCAGCCCGTGCGGCCGCACGACGCGCCGCATCTCGGTCAGCGCACGTGCCGGTGTGTCGATGTGCGAGATCGCGAAGCCGCTCACCGCAGCGTCGAACCGGCCGTCGAGGAACGGGAGCGCGCACATGTCGCCGACCACCGGCGTCGCTGCCGCGTCGCCGATGAGGCTCAGCATGTCGCTCGACATGTCCACGGCGACGGGAGTTGCGCCAACCGTCCTGAGCACGCGGCACAACGCTCCGGTTCCGGCGCCGACATCGACCACTCTCGCGCCCCGCAACGTGTCCGCAACGCCGGCGATTGCCATCGATGCGAGCCCGTCGTACAGCACCGCCGGGCCGCGAGCCCATGCGACCGCGGTGCCCTGGTAGGCGTTGCCTGGATCCGCGCTCAGGGCTTCCATGCAGCGAGGCGATCGCTCCACCAGCCGAACTCGGTCTCGTCCGCGGTTTTGGACCAGCCCAGCTGCAGAAACGCGCCCGCCAGCGCCGGTGCGAGCTGGCCATCCCACCACGCCGTGGTGGGGATGCCGGCTGACTCGAGGGCCGACCGGTACGCGTCGATGGTGTCCTCCTCGGTCTCCGGGAGCCGGTCGCAGTTGACCGCGAGATACCAGGCGAGATCGACGAGCGGCGGGGCCTCACCGGGGCGATCCCAGTCGAGCAGGATGGTCCGGGACCCGTCGCGGCCGAGGTTGCCGAGCTTCCAGTCGCTGTGGATGAACGTTTGCGGGCCGGCCTGCAGCGCTGCAACCAGCGGCCACGGATCGGCCGCGAGCGTGCGGAGCCGGCGCGCGTCCGCCGGGTACTGCTCGTCGAGCCGCCGCCATCCATCCGCAACGGCGGGAGGGACGGGGTCACCGCGAGGTGTCTCCGCTTCGAGCTCGGCCATGGTCGGGGTCAGGATGACGTAGCGGTGCGAGAGGGGACACATGCCCACGTCGTCGCGAAATCCCCAGTAGGCCGCGTGCATCGTGGCCATGTCGTGGATGAACCCGCGGTGCTGCCGCATCTTGATCGGCTCGCTGCCGGGAGGGATCAGCGCGCCCGAGACATCACGCATCAGGAGCGCCACGCCACGGCTTCCGCCCACGTCGGTGAAGGGCGCACAGCCGATGATGGTGTGATCGATGCAGGTGGGAAGGGTGTCGAGCACCGGTGAAGTCAGCAGTCGCAACTGCCGCCAGCCGAGGTCGCCGGTCGCGCGCATGATCCAGTCGTTCTCGAGTGAGCTGTACTTGACGACGAGCGGGACGCCGTCGATCACCGCTCGCTCGAAGCGGCTGCCCGAGAGCGAGTCCGCCGTCTTCCAGTCCTCGCGCTGCTCGGCGCCCTCGAGCATTCTCTCGACGGACTCGAACACAGCCACGGCGCGAGCTTCTGCTGTCATCACGGTCACAGCCGCGCGGCCTCGGCCATCTCCGCCTGAAGTGCCGCGCCCCAACGCCCGCCGCACCAGGCGCTGTCGCGGGTGATCAGTCCGTCGCTGACCTCGATGTGGTGCGCCTGATGACACATGTGGGGCTCGCCGTCCTCTTCCCAGGTCAGGACGAACTCGACGAGCTCGCCGTTGGGGAGCGGGGTGCGACGGATCTCCTCGAAGCGGCCGGGGTCGGCGAACCACCGGGCCAACTCAGCCTCGATGTTGGTGGCGCCGGTCACCGCAAACCGCCAGTGCGGCACGGTCGCGTCGAG
>PKWB01000033.1 GCA_003131685.1 Candidatus Dormiibacterota bacterium | reverse complement strand
TGGAGATCGGCGTCGACAAGAACACGACCGTGGTGTTTCCCGCGCCGATCATGAGCACGATCGAGGAGCTGAGTGCGTTCATGTCCCGCGAGCGAGACGCAGGTGCCGCGGTTCAGCGCGACGCGGGAACGACTGCGACGTAGCGCGCACAAGAGACCCCCGACACATCGCCGAGGGTCTCCGGGAAGGGAAGGCGCGTTCTGATAACCAATACGCGCCGTGGATACAGTCGCCGGCCGCGCACGGAGATGATCCGACGGCGAATGCGCAGCGTCAGTCCGAGGTCGGGGGGCGCAGCACCAGCGAGATGAGGATCACCATGGCCGCCGCGGTTGCTCCGCAGAGAATGCACACCCCCGGCGAAAACGCCGGCTGGGCGAGGCAGAGGGCGGCGGGTTCCGAGCCCGGGTCCCGGGCACGCATAGGGGTGGGTCGTCAGCAGAGCCATCCAGAGGCCGACCGCGACGCCGACCGGCACCGATGCCCACCCCACGATGCGCTGCAACCCCATCCTCATGGACGTGATCCTAACCTGACGGGAGCTTCAGCTCTGCCCCGCGTGGCCGGGAACATCCGACGTTGGCATTGCGTCTCACCTCCGACACCAGTCGGCACGGGAGAACATCGATGCGCACTCGCCACGTCGCCACAGGCTTGGGATTCTTGGCCACTGCGGGACTGCTCGCCGCCTGTTCGAGCGCGGCCACCAGTGAAGCCGCCCCCGCCGCTGTGCATGGCAATGCACTTGGGACGGCGAGCGGCACGACAACCGTGGGGAGCGCGGCACCCGCACCGACCGGGATCACCATCGGGATGCCCCCGACCGCGGACGTCCAGCGTTCGGTGCGGGCGGCATACACGGTCCCTTCCGGAACATTTCTGACCTCGTTTGACGGCGTCATCGCCCGCGCCGTCGGACTGGGCGGCTATGTCGCCAGCTCGGCGACCACTCCAGCACCAGACGGCCGCATCGTCACCGGCTCGGTGACGCTTGCAATTCCCGCGGCGAGCATCGCGACATTTCTCAACGGCATGCCGTCGACCTTCGTTGCCTCATCGATCGATTTCTCCAGCGTGGATCACTACGCCGCGTTCGTCGATGTCAACGCCGAGCTGGCGTCAGCGCATGCGCAGTTGCATGCGCTCGATGGACTCCTGGCGAGAGCAACCACGCTCGCCGACATCACCACCATCCAGCAGCAGATCGAGACGGTACAGGTGGAGACCGACACCTACCAGGGCGAGCTCAACGGGCTCACCGCATCGGTCGTCATGGCAAGTGCGACCGTCTCGCTTGCGGAGCGTGGTTCGACGCTGGTGGTGGCAGCACCGAGCGCACTCAACAATGGCCTGACCAATGGGTGGCACAACGCAGGTCAGGTCACCGGGACGTTGGTCGATGCCGTGGTCACCGCCATCCCGGTGCTGGTGATCCTGGGGATGGCTCTGGCCGGCTGGCGGCTGATCCCGCGCTGGCTCCGGCGCACGCCGCGTCCCTTGCCCTGAGACCGAGCGGCGGCCGGCGTCGTTTCGAAGGACGGGATCTCGCGGTACCAGAGAGTCGTGGCATCTCCTGAACAGCTCTGGCAGCCGTCCCTCTTCGCTCAGCGCGAGCCGCTCGCCGACCCCGAGTTCTCCGGCCTGGTCCGTCACCAGCTGGACGAGACAGCATGGGTGGACCATGTCGCCGGATGGCTGCAGGGTGCCGACTCGCTCTTCGAGGAATTGATTCGGTCGACCCCATGGAATCGACCACCCAGGAGCTCTACGGCAAGGTGATGGTCACGCCCCGGCTGGTGGCGCGGTGGACGTCGCCCGCTGACATCCAGGCGCTGCCGCCGGTCATCGAGCAGATGCGTGCGCTGCTGCTGATGCGCTATGAGCGCCCGTTCGATTCGGTCGGCGCAAACCTGTACCGCGATGGCCGCGACTCGGTCGCATGGCACGGTGATCACATCCCGACCAGCATCGTCGACCCCGTCGTCGCCACGGTATCGCTCGGTCAGCCTCGTCGCTTCGTCATGCGTCCACGCGAGGGAAAAACCGAGCTGGCGCTTGCGCTCGGGATGGGCGACCTCGTGGTCATGGGTGGCAGCAGCCAGCGCACCTGGCTGCACGCCGTTCCCAAGGTGGCGACCGCCGGCCCGCGCATCAGCGTCGCGTACCGGCACTCCACCGGCTGACGTCTCACCGCCAGGCGGTGGGGTGCGGCGTTCAGCGCTCGGCGGTGGGTTGCTCCGGTGACCCAAGCCCGTCGGGCACGAAGCGCGGATCCGGAATGAGGTCGAGATTGGCGCCGCGAGCAACCAGCTCGAGCAGCGACGCGAAGTCCTGCTCGCCGTATCCCGCTCCGATCAAGCTCACGACGATCTGGTCGGTGAGCGCCGTCAGGGGCATGGGAACGTTTCGCTGACGCGCGGCGTCGAGGCCCAGCTCGAGGTCCTTTCGCAACAGGTGGTTGGTGAAGGTCGGCGTGTAATCGAGATTCACGAGGGCCGGGGTCTTGTAGCGAGTGAACGTCGACCCGAGCACGCTGTCGTTGATGAACGCCAGGTAGTCCGCGCGTGCCACGCCGCCGCTCTCGGCGAGCACGGTGGTCTCGGCGAGGATCTGCGCCACCACGCCGAGGATGAGGTTGTGACAGATCTTGACGAGGCGCGCCGCCTCGCCCTCGCCGACATAGGAGACGCTTCGACCCAGCATCCGCAGGTATGGCAGAGCACGCTCGTACGCGTCGCGGGGACCCGACACGGCGACGCTCAGCATCCCGGCTCGCGCGGCCTTGGGATTGCCCGAGACAGGAGCGGCCAGGAGGGTCACGCCCCGGAGTGCCGCCTGCTCGCGGATCTCGCTCGACACCGCCATCGACACGGTGGACGCGTCGACGACCAGGCCGGGAGCACGCGATGGGTTTGCGAGGAGACCGTCGGGGCCGGTCATGACCTCTTCGAAGTCCTTGGATCCCGCGACCATGGTGATGACGATGTCCCGGTCGGCGAGATCCACGGGACGGTCGACGGCCCGGGCTCCGCGGTCGACCAGTGGCCCGGCCTTGGCGCTGGTGCGGTTGTAGACCGTCAGGTCGCACCCTCGGTCCAGGAGCCGCGTCGCCAGCACTTCGCCCATGCGCCCAATCCCGATCCAGCCGAGGGTCTGGGGTGGCACCTGGTCGGTCATGTCCTCACCTCTCCAGTGGCCGGTGCGCCGGATTTGTCCATCTGCCCAAACGTTTGCCTAGCATAGTCGCAAGCTTTTTGCGGTGTCAACGCGGCGCTCCCTGCTCGGCGCTGGAGTTCGGACGTGCGCTCCGGGCCGAACGGATGAGCCCGGCGACTGTCGATTCACGGACGATCAGATCGGGCGTGAATCGCACTCTGCGCTGGGCAGGCTCGTCGTTCTCGATCTGATCGAGCAGCAACCGGCCCGCGACCGAGCCGAACTCATGGATCGGGACGCGCATGGTGGTGATCCCCGGGCTCACCCGGCTCGCCAGGGGGATGTCGTTGTAGCCCACGATGGCGAGGTCCTCTGGAATCCGGAAGCCCATCTGCCGAGCCACCTCGGCGGTGCCGAGGGCGACCATGTCAGTGACCGCGAACACCGCGGTCGGCGGGTCGGGAACCGAGAGGAGGTGCCGGGCAGCCGCGGCGCCGCTCTCTTCCGTGTATCCCGCCTCGACGACGAGACCGGGATCGGCCGCCAGCCCGGCAGCCGTGTGTGCCGCCAGGTAGCCGCGCCGGCGGAGCATCCCGGTGCTGACCGTGGATTTTCCCGCCAGGTGGCCGATCCGGGTGTGCCCGAGGTCGATCAGGTGGGCGGTGGCGAGCTGGCCGCCGAGGAGGTCATCCGAGCCGACGAACGGATCCTCGCCGTCGTCGCTGAACCGGTTGACAAGCACAAACGGGCGCTTCTGGCCACGAAGATCGCGAACGCTCGGATCCTTGAGGAAGCTGCTGGCGATGATGACCCCATCGACGCGCCGGGCCTGGAGGCTCTGGAGGTGCGATCGCTGCCGCTCCGGCAGCCCATCGGTGTTGCAGAGGAGGACGTTGAAGCCGCGTGGAGCCGCGACGTCCTCGACCCCTCGGAACAGCGCCGCGAAGAAGGGGTTGGTCACGTCGGGGATCACCACGGCGAGCACGTTCGTCTGGCGCAGCTTCAGCCCGCGTGCGATCCCGTTGGGCTGGTAGCCGGTCTCGCGAAGGAGCGCCTCGATGCGCGACCGCGTGTCGGTGGCGATCCTCAGCCCAGGATCGTTGTTCGCCACCCGCGAGATGGTGGAGGGGTGGACGTTGGCGCGGGCCGCCAGCTCCTTGAGCGTCACCGGCATGATGGGTTGGCCCTTGACATTGGTTTCAGCGGGGTTCTAGGCTAGCGCAATCGTTTGTTCATCGGCATACAGCTCGCCAGGTCGCGAGCGGGAGACGAGCATGCGGAAGCCAGCGTTCTTGGCAGTGACCGGGATCGTCTCATTGGGTTCGCTGACTCTCGCAGCGTGCGGGAGCAACAGTCCCGTCAACAGCGGCTCTCCCCAGGCAGGGACGCCGATCACCATCGGCGTCTCGGTGTCGCTCACCGGAGACTTCTCAGGAGACGGCAAGGCCCTCGTCCAGGGCTACGACCTCTGGGCGACGGACGAGAATGCCAAGGGAGGATTGCTCGGGCACCACGTGACCATGAAGTACGTGGACGACGCCAGCAGCACCACCCAGGTGGTCACCAACTACCAGAACCTCATCACCCAGGACAAGGTCGCGCTGGTCTTCGGGCCGTTCAGCAGCCTGCTCACGATTCCCGCATCGACGGTCACCAACCGCTTCGGGTATGCGTTCCCTGAGCCGGCCGGCGGTGGACCGAGCGTGTTCACCCGGGGCATTCACTCACTCTTCTTCGTGCAGCCGGCTCCCGTTGAGGACAACCTCGTCAGCTTCACCCAGTGGGTCCTCTCGCTCCCGGCGGGCCAGCGCCCGGCAACCGCCGCCTACTCCACCGAGGACGACCCCTTCACCCAGCCCCAGGTCGACAAGGCCAAGGCGCTGCTCGAGGCCGGCGGGGTCAGGACGGCCTCGTACAAGGTCTACCCGGCCGAGACGACCGACTTCACCCCGCTCGCGCAGCAGGTGATCGCCGCCAACGCGGATGTGGTCATCCTCGGGACCCAGGAGCCCGACGCCGTGGCGTTCATCAAGGCGTTCCAGCAGCAGCACTACAACCCCAAGGCGCTGGTCGAGACCGCGGGACCGGACCAGGGGTCGGACTTTGCGACCAAGGTCGGGAGTGCCAACACCGAGGGCGTGATGGTGCCCGCGGGATGGTGGTCGAGTGCCAAGACGCCGTTCAACGCCACGTTCGTCAGCGAGTTCATCGCCAAGTACGGCGGCACCCCCGGCGGGATCGCCTCCGACGCGGCCGAGGCCTATAGCGTGGGCCAGGTCGTCGACCAGGCTGCGAAGAAGGCGGGCAGCATCACCAATGCGGCGCTCATCGCCGCGCTCCACACCGGCACCTACCAGACGATCCAGGGACCGATGGCGTTCGATTCCGTCGGCCGGCCGAGCGGCGCAAGCTTTCTCGTCCAATGGCAGAACGGTCTGACCGTCCCCGTGTACCCGCCGTCGGCCGCTGTTGCTCAGCCGGAGTACCCCAAGCCCGCCTTCTCCGGGTGATCAGGGGGGCCGGGTGACCCTCATCCTGGAAGCCGTCGTCTTCGGCGTTCTCACCGGCGGCGTGTATGCGCTGATGGCGTCCGGGCTGACACTGATCTTCGGCGTCATGCGGATCATCAATGTCGGCCACGGAGCCCTGGTGATCCTCGGGGCGTACCTGAGCTTCGCGCTGCTCCGGTCGGCCCACATCGACCCGTTCGTGAGTCTCATCATCACCATGCCGGCGATGTTCGCCCTCGGCGTGGTGCTGCAGCTGGTGTTCATCCGGCCGTTGAAGGAGGACCGCGAGGCGCTCTCGGTGCTGGTCACGTATGCGCTGGCGCTCGGGATCGAGGGGCTGCTTGGCTTCCTGTTCAGCGACAACCTCGTTCAGCTGAATGCCTGGTACGAGACGGCGTCGTTCGCGGTCTTCGGGTTCCACATCGCCTACGTGTACGTGTTCGGGTTCGGTCTGTGCATCGCGATCCTCGCAGGCATCTTCCTCGTGCTGTATCGCACGACCTTCGGGTCCGCAGTCCGGGCGACGATGCTCAACCGCACCGCCGCTCAACTGGTTGGCGTCAACGTCGACAGGGTTTCGGCGATCGCCTTCGGGATCGGTGTGTCCACCGCCGCAGCGGGCGGGGTCATCTTCGGAATGACCAATGCGTTCAATCCAGGCAGCCACTACGACCTGATATCGCGACTGCTCACCATCATCGTCCTCGGCGGATTGGGGAGCCTCCGCGGCGCGGTGATCGCCGCGGTCGGGATGCTGATCATCGAGGACGTGACCGCGGTGGTCATCTCGCCGGTGTGGGCGAGCTTCGCCTTCTTCCTCCTCCTCGTGATCGTTCTGGTGGTGCGTCCGCAGGGCCTCTACGGCATTCGGGTGCGAGAGCGCATATGAGATCGCCGTCCTGGATCCGCGCCGCCAAATGGGCGGCGCTCGTGCTCGTCCTTGCCGTCGCGCTGCTCTTTCCCGCGTTCGAATCCGATCCCGCCACGGTCAACATCGCCGTGTTCACGGTCATGTATGTGGGCCTTGCCACGGCGTGGAACATCATGGGCGGCTACACCGGCTATGTCTCCCTCGGGCACGCGGCGTTCTTCGGGTTTGGCGCGTATGCCTTCGGGCTCGTGCTTGCGCATCTCGGCATCCAGGCGGGGTACGAGCCATTTCTGTTCGTCCCCATCGCCGGTGTGCTGACGGTCGTGCTGGCACTGGTGATCGGATGGATCGCGCTGCGCACGCGCGCCGCCACGTTTGTGATCGTGACCATCGCGATGATGTTCATGGTCCAGCTGCTGGCCGAGAACCTCGTCGGGCTCACCGGTGGTGGATCGGGGCTGAGCTTCCCGGTACCGCCATGGACCGGCGACTTCTTCGACACTCCCTTCTACTACGCGATGCTGGTGATGGCCGTGGTGTCGCTGCTGCTCTCGTGGTGGATCCGGCGCTCGAAGTTCGGCCTTGGCCTGCTCGCGATCCGCGACGACGAGGACAAGGCGCTCGCGGTCGGCGTGCCGGCACACGCATACAAGCTCACCGCTTTCGTTATCAGCGCCGGCCTGGTGGGGATGATCGGTGCCGTGTACGGCTACTACGTGACCTACATCTATCCGCAGTACGCGATCGACCCGTTGGTCGGGATCTCCCTGGTGCTGATGGTGTTTCTCGGCGGTCTTGGCACGCTCTGGGGCCCGGTGCTGGGTGCGGTCATCCTGGAACCGGCACAGCTCTGGCTGGCGTACAACTTCGGCGCGAGCCTGCTGTACCTCGTCTTCTACGCAGCCGTGTTCCTGGTCGTCATCCTGCTGCTCCCCCGCGGCATCATCCCGTCAGTCGGCGACCTCCTCAAGCGGATCGCCGCCCGGCGCGCGGTCGGCCCGTCCGACACCGCGTCGACGAGTGACGCACACACCGTGGCTGGAGTCCCGTCGCCGTGACCCTGTTGGAGGTGCAGAGCCTTTCGAAGCGTTTCGGCGGTGTCACCGCGGTGGACGGGTGCTCGCTGTCCCTCGACCTCGGCAGCATCACCGGGCTCATCGGACCGAACGGATCCGGAAAGACCACGGTCTTCAACCTCATCACCGGGTTCCTCGCCAAGGATGCCGGTGACGTGCGCTTCAAGGGGCAGTCGATCGCCGGATTCGGACCGAATCGAATCTACGGTCTCGGCATCGGCCGCACCTTTCAGCTGGCGAGAATCTTCCCGCGTCTGACCGCGCTGGAGAACATGCTCGTGCCGGTGCGGCGTTCGGGATTTCGCGCACTCGTCTCGCGAGGCCAGTGGAACGATGAGCGCACTCGAGCCATGGACATGCTCGCGGCCATGGACATCGCCTCTGTCGCCGGCCTGCTGGGCGGCTCGCTCTCGTACGGTCAGCGCAAATTGCTCGAGCTCGCGGCGGTGATGATGGCCCAGCCGCAGCTCGTCCTGCTCGATGAGCCTGCCGGCGGCGTCAATCCGGCGCTCATCGAGCGCATCGGTGAGCACATTCGCGAGCTGAACCGGCAGGGCGTCACGTTCCTGCTCGTCGAACACAACATGCCCTTCGTGATGGGGCTGTGTCAGAAGATCGTGGTGCTGCACCGNNGATGCGTACCTGGGGTCATAGATGAACGCGCTTCTCGAGCTCGACGGCGTCACCGCGGGATATGGCGGCGGGGACGTGCTGCACGACCTCACCCTCTCGATCGAGGAGGGCGGGATCACGTGCGTCGTCGGTCCCAATGGCGCGGGCAAGTCCACCATCCTGCGTCTGATCAGTGGATTGATCAGGCCTCGTCTCGGCGGACTTCGTTTTCGCGGCGAGTCGATCGCCGGGCTGAGTCCGCGGCAGATTCTCCAACTCGGCATCGTGCAGGTTCCGCAGGAACGGAGCCTCTTTCCAACCATGACCGTCTGGGAGAACGTGCGCATGGGCGCGTACACGCTCTCTGATCGGGGGCTGCTGGAACGGAGGATGGCGAGTGTGTGTGAGACGTTTCCCATCGTCGCCGACCGCCGCCACGAACGTGTCGCCGCGCTCTCCGGTGGTCAGCAGAAGATCATCGAGTTTGCCCGGGCGCTCATGCTCGATCCGAAGCTGCTCATCCTCGACGAGCCGTCGATGGGGC
>PKWB01000121.1:12807-28600 GCA_003131685.1 Candidatus Dormiibacterota bacterium | reverse complement strand
GCGATCTCCCGGGCGCGCCTGGTGGTCATGGGCCAGTCCGCCGAGGTCTTCGCCCAGCGTGGATTCCGTCCCTTCAGCGAGTGGACGGAGGTGAGTGCCCCCGGGCGGCGGCGGCGCTGGTACGACGATGGTGATGGCACCCTCGCGGTTCTGATCGCGAGCGCCTCGGATGTCGATGACCTGATCCCCACCATGGTCGCGCTCCAGATCGAGGTGAACAAGCTCAAGGTCGCCCTCAGCGGAACGGGAATCGAGCATGTCGAGGATGCGACCCCCGGCGAGCTTGCGACTGCCTGCGGAGGGCTCGAGGACGACTGGCTGCAGCTCTATGAGATCTGGGCCGCGTCCTTCGGCGCCCGGCTGGCGCAGATCGCGGAGCACGGCCTGGCGCTGCGCCTCCGCATGCTCGGAGGCACCCAGGTCGGCTACGCGCGCGTGACCCGGCGCTGGTGGCAGCAGGTGACCGGCCTGATGCGCTCCGAGTCGCTGCTGGACCGGCCCGTGTACTTCGTGAGCAGCAACTCCCACGCCATCGCCAACCTGCTCACCGGGGTCGCGCCGCGCCATGCCGACGAGCTCGCGGCCGCGGTCGATCGCGACGGTGGCGGCGAATTGCGAGACGAGTTGCAGCGCTTCCGCGACAGCAACGCCAAGGGGCACTGGAACAACTTCCTGTACTACGCGGCGCGAGAGCGGCTCCGCCTCCTCCCCGACTCCGAACGAGCGGCACTCCGTCGCGAGGAGCGCGAAGCGGGCTCGTTGAGCGTGACCAGCCGGACCGCGCTCGATGTCGCCGCCCAGGTCATCCCACTCGACCGCGTCACTCCCGGAAACTGCGATGAGCGGGTGTTGCCCATCGACGCGGTTGCGCTCGCCGCCAGCCGCGCTGTCATCGTCAACATCGACTACCCACTCGGGCTCGCCGCGTACAACATCCTGCGCGAGGTCGCCGAGACCGTCGACCTTCGCGGCGTCTATATCCTCGGCAAGGCTGCGACCCTCAACGCCGATGTCGGCGACGTGATGATCAGCAGCGTCATCCATGACGAGCACAGCCGCTCGACCTACTGGCTCGACAACGCCTTCTCAGTGTCCGATATCGCGCCGTATCTGCGCTTCGGCAGCGGCCTCGACAATCAACGCGCGGTGAGCGTGAAGGGAACGTTCCTGCAGAACCGCGGCTACCTCGACTTCTACTATCGCGAGGCGTTCACCGTGGTCGAGATGGAGGCTGGTCCATACTGCAGTGCCGTGTACGAGATGACCCAGCCAGTCCGCTATCCAACCGGGGAGCCGGTCAACTTCTCCAAGCTGCCCATCGATTTCGGGGTCATCCACTACGCATCCGACACCCCGTACACCCAGGCCCGCACGCTCGGCGCGCGCGGACTCTCCTACTTCGGCATGGACTCGACGTACGCATCGTCGGTCGCCATCGTGCGGCGCATCGTCGCCCGCGAGGGTGCGACAGGGCAGTAGCCGCTTGTCCCTGGTCAGCCTTCGCGACGTGGGTGTCGCCTTCGGTGCCGAGAGCATCCTCGAAGGGGTCACGTTCCGCGTCGAAACACGCCAGCGCATCGCCGTCGTCGGCGCCAACGGCGCGGGGAAGACCACGCTGTTGACGCTCATCAATGCAGCGCTCGAGCCGACCGTGGGCGAGATCGAGTGGCAGCGCGGGTTGCGCATCGGCTACCTCCCCCAGGATGCGCCCGAGCCGGTCGCCGAGACCATCCTCGACGAGGTGATGGCGTCCCGCGAGGATCTCGCCGCCATGCACCACGAGATGACCACTCTGGAGCCGCTGCTCGCCGAGGCCACGCGGCCCGACGCCCAGAAGCTGCTGCTCCGCTATGGCGATGTCCAGCATCGCTATATCGACCAGGGTGGCTACGAGCTCGAGGCCACTGCGCGCGAAGCGCTCGGCGGGCTCGGCCTCGATACCGAGACACAGCAACGCCATCCCTCGCAACTGAGTGGCGGGCAGAAGCGGCGGCTCGAGCTCGCCAAGCTCCTCGTGCAGGACGCGGACCTCCTGCTCATCGACGAGCCGACCAACCATCTCGACCTCGCCGCCATCGAGTGGCTCGAAGATTTCATGCGCGGGGTGTCCACCGCATTCGTGCTCGTCTCCCACGACCGGCGTTTCCTCGACAACGTGTGCACGCAGGTGATCGAGGTCGCGGGCGGGACCATCGAGGAGTACCCGGGCAACTACACGCAGTACACCAAGCTGCGTATCGAGCGCCGCGAACGCCGCCGTCGCGAGTTCGCTGCGCAGAAGGCGTACATCGATCACCAGGAAGACTTCATCCGCAAGTACAAGGCGGGCCAGCGTGCGCGCGAGGCGAGGGGCCGCCAGACGCGGCTGAACCGCCTCGAGCGAGTCACCCCGCCCACCGTTGACCGGAAACCCCGACTGCGCTTCGCGAGCGCGCCGGCATCGCGCGTGACCCTCAAGGGCGTCGGGCTCATCATCGGGCGCGACGAACCGCTGCTCATGGTGCCGCCGCTCACGATCGTGCCCGGCGAGCGCATCGCGGTGCTCGGCCCCAACGGCAGCGGCAAGTCGACCCTGCTGCACACGCTCGCCGGCGATCTTCCCCCGCTGGACGGGACGCTCACCCTCGGCCCTCGGAGCGTGCGCAGGTTGTACCGGCAGGACCTTGGGCAGTCGATCGAGCACGGCGCAGCGGACGTCCCCGCGGGTGAGGACGATCGGACGGTGCTGGCGGATCTGCTTGCGACGCATCCTGTCGGCGAGGAGCGCGCGCGCACCCTGCTCGGCTCGCTGCTCTTCAGCGGCGACGACACGCTCAAGCTGGTCGGTGACCTCAGCGGCGGCGAGCGGGCGCGTCTGATGATGGGCAAGCTCGCGATCGAGGAGACCAACCTCCTGCTGCTCGACGAGCCGACCAACCACCTCGACATCCCCGCTCAGGAGGTGCTCGAAGCCGCACTCGTCAAGTATCCGGGCGCGATGGTGCTGGTGACCCACGACCGGGCACTTATCGACGCCGTCGCGACCCGGACGTGGGCGATCGAGGATGGCGGTATCCGCGAGGTGCTCGGCGGGTACTCGGCGCTGCAGAAGGCGCGGGATCGCGAGCGTCACAGATGAGCGCCGTGGTCGCGCGCTCGCGCACTCCCTCCCCAGGGTGGGCGCTGGTCGCAGCCACGGTCGCGGTTTCCTTCTCGGCGATCCTCATCAAAGCGGCGGGCGATGATGCGGCGACGATCGTCTGGCTGCGCATGGGAATGGCCGCGGTCCTGCTCACCCCGTGGGTACTCCGTGACGTACGGCGCGGTGTCCTGCCAAAGGGCTCTGCGCAAATCGGCCTGGTTGTGGTGAGTGGCGTGTTCCTGGCGGGACACTTCCTGCTCTGGACGGCGTCACTCAAGTACACCTCGGTCGCGGCCAGCGTCCTGCTCGTGTCGCTGCACCCGATCATCGTGACGCCACTCGGGAAACGCCTTCTGGGAGAACGGGTTTCTCGACAGATGCTCGCGGGGGTCGGGCTCGCGATCATCGGCATGGTGGTCACCTGTGCTGGTGATCTCCGGGTTGGCAGCACCGCATTCGGTGGTGATCTCCTCGCCATCGCAGGCGGACTCTGCCTCGCCGGCTACCTGCTCATCGGGCGCAGCCTGCGGGCGAATCTCGGCGTCGCCGGATACTCGGCGATCGTCTACGCGGTGGTGTGCATCATCGCGGCGTTGACAGCTGTTGTCGCTGGGGTCGCGCATCTCCCATCACCGAGGGTGGCGCTGGCGTGCCTCGGACTCGCGGTCATCTGCACGATCGGCGGCCACACCGTGTACAACTGGGCACTTCGCCATGTCCCAGTCCTGCTCGTCTCGGTCTCATTCCTCGGAGAGCCGCCGCTCGCGGCGGTGCTCGCGTTGCTCATCCTCGCGGCAGTCCCGTCGCTCGCCACCGTCCTCGGCGGCGTGCTGATCCTCGCCGGTCTCGCGCTCGCCCTGGTCGACCCGGGCGCCCGCTCAGGGCGGCCCGCCGACATCGCGATCGCCCAGTGACCGCATCGACGGCCTGCGGCCATCCGGGCGGGGAGGCCGAGACGCTGTTCGACGCCAGGGATCCCGCCACCGGGGATGCATTCAGCATCGTCCGCTGCCGGCGGTGCGACCTGGCGCAAACCGCTCCGGCGCCGTCCGAGCAGGAGCTCGACAGCTACTACCCTCAGGGCTACCACAGCACGACCAGGCGGTACCGCGGCGGCATGGACCGCGTCCTCACCCTGGTCCATCGCAGCCGGATCCGGGCGATCGAGCGGCTCGCCGGCGGTCGTGGGAGCGTCCTCGACATCGGGTGCGGCCCCGGGGTGCTCATCAACCAGATGCGCTCCCGCGGCTGGCGGGTCCGCGGTACCGAGCGCTCGCCATCCGCCGCGCAACAGGCACGCGACGTCTTCCATCTCGACGTGAGCGCGGTGGACGTCGACGACCTGGTCGCGGCCGGCGCCACCTACGATGCGGTGGTCCTCTGGCATGTGGCCGAGCATCTCCGTGCGCCACGGGAGACCATCCGGGGGATTGCCAGGCTGCTGCGCCCCGGAGGCGTGCTGCTCATCGCCGTGCCCAACTTCGGATCCCCGGAGGCCAGGGTGGGACGGGCCGGGTGGTTCCACCTCGACGTGCCGAGGCACCTGGTGCACTTCACCCCGGCGACCCTCACCGCGATCCTGAAGGACTCCGGGTTCCGTCCTGCGAAGGTCAGCTACCTCGTCCCCGAGTACGACCTCTTCAGCTTCGTTCAGACGGTCGAGAACCGCCTCGGCCTACCCCCGAACCTGCTCTACGACGTCCTACGTCGACCTGAGGCGAGGCTGCGGCGCGGACCGAGCGGTCGGCTTCAGGCTGGCCTGGCGGTCGGATTCGCCGTACCGCTCACCATGGCCGCGGCGGTCGTCGCACCACTTGCAGCCGCGGCGCGGCGCAGCGCCACCATTGCCGTCTATGCGGTGCGGACTTCCGATCAGCGCGAGTAGCGTCGCGAGCGGAGTCCGAGGCGGTGAAGGATGAAGCGGTTCACCGTCCACACCGTCTTCAGCCCGTAGACCAGCGAGACCCGGAAGTTCACCGACGACGCGTCGTCGAAATACTTGGTGGTGACAGGGACCTCGGCCACCTTGAACTTGAATGACGCAGCCTGGGTGAGGATCTGCGTGTCGAAGACGAAATCGTTGGAGTTCCGCAGGAATGGCACGGTGGTGAGGAACTTGCGGCTGTATGCCCGATAACCGGTGTGGTACTCGGTGAGGCCAAGCCCCAGCACGCGATTCTCATAGCCGGTGAGGAATCGGTTGGCGATGCGCTTCCACCACGGCATGCCGCCCGCGCGTGCACCGCCGGGGTTGAGAAAGCGCGAGCCGAGCACGACATCCGCCTCTCCCCTGCGGATGACCTCGACCATGTCGTCAAGGATCGCGGGGTCGTACTGGCCGTCGGGGTGGAGCATCACGATGACGTCGGCGCCGTCGCGCAGCGCCTCGATGTAGCAGGTCTTCTGGTTGGCGCCGTATCCGGCATTGTGCGGATGCGAGATCACCACGAGATCGAGCGATGCCGCGAGCGCAGCAGTTCCATCGCGACTGCCGTCGTCGACCAGGATGATCGTGTCGACAACACCGGGAGGGATGCCCGCCAGCGTTGTCTCCAGAGTCTTGACCGCGTTGTACGCGGGCATCACGACTACTGTTCGCAACGACTCGATCGATCCCCGGCCTGTTGCGAGAACCGCGCGCTTCTTCTGAGCCGTGTCGGCCACCTGCGTCCATCCCATGGGGCCAGCACCAACGCGGTGTTGGCGCGTTTGACCTCTTTCGGTATTCGATGATAGCGCATCGGCACCACCCTCTCGAGGGGATCAGCCGGCCTGCACCGGCTTGTAGTTCCGCTGGTAGAACTCCCAGAACTCGCCGGATTTGAGCGGTCGCCACCACTCCTCGTGTTCGACGAACCAGGCGACGGTGCGTTCCATGCCCGTCTCGAACGAGACCGTGGGGTGCCACCCGAGGCCCGAGAGGCGGGTGGAGTCGAGCGCATAGCGGCGGTCGTGGCCGAGCCGGTCACGAACGAATTGCTTCAGAGAGCTCGGCTTGCCGAGGAGGCGCAACACAGTGTCGGCAACGGTGATGCCGCCGGTCTCGCCGCCGGCGCCGATGTTGTAGTCCATGCCGGGGTCGCCGTGGCGGAGCGCGCAATCGATGCCGCGCGCATGGTCCTCGACGTAGAGGTAGTCGCGAACCGCGCCGCCGTCACCGTAGATCGGCAGGGAACGATTATCGATCGCGTTGGTGATGAAGAGCGGGATGATCTTCTCGGGGTACTGATAGGGGCCGTAAGTGTTCGAGCCGCGGGTGACGATCGCCGGGAAGCCGTACGACGTCCGATACGCCTGGATCTGGAGCTCACCGCCCGCCTTGCTCGCGCTGTACGGGCTTCGCGGCTGGAGCGGATCGCCTTCGACGCTCAGCCCAGTGTTGATCTCGCCGTAGACTTCGTCGGTGCTGACCTGGAGGAATCGCTCGTGCTTGTGCTCGCGCGCCGCGTCCATGAGNNTGCGACTCCGCGGCGAAGTTGACGATGACGTCGACGTCGGCTGCGAGCCTGCGGACCAGCGCCGCGTCGCAGATATCGCCACGGACGAACCGGAATCGCGGACTGGCCCTGACACTGTCGAGGTTGCGCTCGTTGCCGGCGTAGGTGAGCTTGTCGAGGACGGCAACGGTGTCGTCGGGATGCTCGCGGAGAGTCATCCGGACGAATTCGCTGCCGATGAAGCCGGCCCCGCCGGTCACGAGAAGCCGCACGTCAGATGTTCTCGATCGTCCAGTCGAAGCCGATCCGGGGATCGTTCCAGGCGATCCGCCCTTCGTCGGGATCTTCCGAGCTGTATGGCTCGGTGACGTAGTAGTTGAGGATCACGTCACGCAGGGACAGGCACTGATATCCATGCGCCACCAGCGGCGGGATGGCCACCATGCGTGGCGCGTTCTCGCCGAGCATCACGGACTGCACGCGACCCACCGTCGGCGAATCGTGGCGCAGGTCCACGAGCACGACGCGGGCCTCACCCTGAACGATGTCCCAGTAGTCCCACTGACGCTTGTGCCAGTGAAATGCCTTGATCAGCTCGGGCGGATTGCCGCCGCGCGCGTAGGCGAGGCTGCGGGACATCTGCGCGAACGGGTGGTCGGGCATGAATGCTCGCCCCTGGTCGTCAAGATCGCCACGCTTCAGCTGTTCGATGAAGTAGCCGCGCTGATCCGTCCACTTCTTGAACGTCTTGACCATCACGCCGTCGATGGCGCCAAGGCGCTCCGTCAGTGGGCGCGAGGCCATTGCGTTGAGCACCCCTTCCATCTCGGGGAGTACGTTCATCCATGCCACAGCTACTGAACCAAACCCTCGAAATCGATCATCGCGTTGACGGTGCGGGCACAGTTATACAAGACGAGGGGTTCCGCGACCCGGCCGGTGCCGATCACCACGTGATCGGTGGACCGGCCGGAGTCGCGCCGGACATGCGCTTCGTCTACTGGAACCAGCCTTCGATGTCGATGACGGCGTTGACGCTGCCGGCACTGTTGTAGAGGGAGATCTCGCCGTCGTACGGGTCCGCGGCCAACGTATCGACCTGGACGACCGCCAGGTTGGGCAGCACGACCCCCGCTTCGACGTTGATATCCGACGCCGTCGGAGCGTGCGGAAGGTTCGCGGGGTAGACGATCAGGACGGTTTTCGCCGTGGGGGCTATCGCCGTCAGGTTGGCGATGACCGCCACCACCATGGTCGTGCTCGCGAAAGCGGGGATGTCCTGGTCGCCGGCGACCGGGATCTTATGGCTGACGTTGGCGCCGATCGCCCCCGCCGGGAGGCAGGAGGTCGTGGACACCCGCGTGTCGCAGATCCGAGTTGGTGGGAGCGCCTGGAACTGGTACCCGCCGGTCGCGGTCGAGCTTCCGTACCAGCCGTTGGCGTCGATCACCACGTTGATGACCCCGAGCGCGTTGTACACACAGATCGCGTCATTCGGGCCGCCTGACGTTCCCGGACCCAGGGCGACCATGGCCCGGTTTGCCTGGACAGCCCCCGCGCTCAGGTTGATCGTCGAGAACCGGGGCGCGCTGGTGCCGGCACGGTATGGGCAGAGGCCATTCACCGGCGGGAAGAGGGTCAGTGCCGTGAAGGAGCTTCCAGCAACGCCCGTGAGGTTGACCACCACTGCCGCTGCGGTTCCATCACCTGGCGGTCCACCGGTCGTCGCAAAGTTGATCATCATCGAGGCGCCCTGTCCCAAAGCCCCGTGGCTGCTGCAGTACGGCGTCGGCGATTGGGCCCTCGTGTCGCAGACGCGGGTCGGGGGCATCGGATGGAACAGTCCCACCGGGCTACTGGGAGGTGAGGGGGCCGCGAAATACCCCTCGACGTCGACGAGCACATTGACGCTGCCGGCCGCGTTGTAAATGTCGATCCAGCCCTGGACGCCATTCGCCCCGAGCGTGACCGTGACCAGGTTGGCGATGACCGTATGCGCCGCGAAGTTGAGGTTCGAGGCGTTCGGTCTCACCGTGCCGAACGGAAATACCGTGAGCAGACTGGACGCAGATCCACTCACCTCCGTCACGTTGAGCACCGCCGCTGTCGCGGTTGCTGGTATTGGCACGCCCAAGGTCGAACTGGTGACCTGCAGGCTCCGGATCGCGCCTGGTCCGAGCGGACTGCTGGTGCGCGTGTCGAGAATCCGGTACGGGGTGAGTGGGGTGTAGTTGGCCAAGCCGATATACCTGTACGGCAACACTGCGGTCGTCCCCAGCGCGTCCGTGGCCTGGACCTGATCGATGCCGGTGCCGGGAGGAGTCACGAATCTGAACGATGTCGGGGTCAGGCCGACGGGAGTGATCGGGTTCCCACCGAATGTGGCTGTCGTGTCAGTTCCGAAGTCGAAGCCCGTTACAGTCACGGTTTGTCCACCTGTGAGTGGTCCCAGCGACGGGTTGAGCGAGGTGATGGTGGGACCGGCAAGGGTCAGGTCCGTGATGTCACTTCCCCAGCACTCACTCGCGGGTGTGCAGGAGGACGATGTCTGTCCATCCTCGGCCTCCGACACGACCCACACGTCCTTCGGATTGGCTGGGTCCTGTGCCGCGCCCGAGTAGTCACCCCACCGGCAGGCATTCGTCGAGTTGATGGACTGACATGCGAATGAGGGGCTGTAGAACCCGGAGCTCGGATGAACCGTCTGAAAGGCGCTGAGCGCTGATCCGCCTGACGGGATGGAGGAGCTGACAATCGTCGGGTTCATCGAACTCGAAGACTCATCGAAAACGGTGATCACGTCGCCGGCCGAGTCGAGGCTGACCGCCGGGTAATACAGATAACTGCCGTTCACGCCGACGTTGTTGATCTGGTTGATCGTGGCATTGACAACCCCTGTGCTGCTCGCGGTGACTCCGACGTAATCCAGGCACGACCGAGCGGTGGTATCGAGGCTAGGTGTGCAGTCCGTGTTGTCGGCAGTCCAGATGTGACCGCTCTCCCAAACGGCATTGAGGAAGCGATCGTCGTCCGTCTGGATCGTCGTGGCTGTCCCGTTTTGCTCTGCAGGTGGCGTGGAGAAGTAGGTGGGATCCACCGCCGTTGGCGACGTCGTATCCACAAGTGTCGTGTGGATACTGATGCTCGTCTCTGGTGTCCCCGTGAACGCGTCCACCTCAACGGAAGCGGGTGTGCTGCAGATGAACTCGCAGTCGGAGAGGTTGGTCACCAGGTATTGCGTCGTCATCGTGCCGAACGACTGGACCGGCTGCGGCGCGAAAAGGCTGTTGGTGAAAAACGGCGCGTTGGCGTGCGCTCCGGCGTCGTGTTCCAGGTCTGACTTCTGGAGTATGTCGACCTCGGCGCCGAGGAAGCCGCCGTTGCAGTTGTAGTCGTTCCACGTGACGGCCGCGACGTTGGTCGACATCCCGAGGCCCGGCTGGTCGCCGAGGAATGTATTGGTGTTCACGAAGGGCAACGTGTAAACGATCCAGCTGCTGAACGGCAGCGGGTTCGACGACGCCGACACAGCGATCAGCACGGGGGCGCCGGGATTGCTGCAGTTAAAGTTCTGGGCTTCGGTGTCGGTGAGCCACCAACGGGCTGAAGCCGCGTCATAAACGATGCGAGGATCGGTGCTGCTGAGAATGCCGCCAATGGACAGAAAGGTGTTGAGATCGTCCGTGCCGAGAAGAGCGCCCGCACGGCTGTACACGTTGATCGTCGAGTTGACCGTGGCCACGACGAAGCTTGGCCCGACGCCGACGTCGGTATCAGGCGGCGCAACGTCCTGCGTGCCGGCACCGTGCGCGGCGATGTCCTGCTCTTGTGATGCCCCGGAGAACGGGGCGACGAGAGTGTCCGTTTGTGTTGATACGAGTGGCGCGGTCGATCGAGCGCTCGCAATTGCGCTACCGCTGGGAGCTCCGACCTTTCCCATGGCGTGGATCCGGACGGGCTCCGTCTTCAGACGCTCGAAGCCGCGGATCGGCGAGGCCGCGTGCGAGTGCCCCGTCACTCCGAGGACGGGCTTCGTATATCGAGACGCAGCATGAGCGCTTGACGTCGTAGGGCTTGCGGCCGCAATGGTCGTTGATCCGATCACCGGAAGCGCTGCCACGATGCTCGCGCAGAAAATCCAACTCGTCAGCCGTCCAACCTTCACGTACCACGCCTCCGTCCCGATGCTGGTCATCCCCTCCGCGCCACAGTGTAACCCCGAATCAGGAAAGCGACTGACGATCGATATGAGGATCTGTGGATCCTGGACTCAGTCGAGGCGAAGGCTCAGCGGGGTGGGCCAGAGCACGTTGACATTGAGATACGGCTCCTCGACTTCGTCGACGCCTCCCCATTGTTTGGCAAACGCTCGCGCATCCTGCCCGGCGATGTCGCCGCCATCGGCGCGCGCGGCCTCACCCCACGTCAGCTCCGCGAGTGGCGTGCAGAGAACACGATGACCGAGCGCACGAACGCGCATGCAGTAGTCGACGTCCCAGAACGCGTGCTGAAAGCGCTCGTCGATACCACCCGCCTGCTCGAAGACCTCACGCGTGGTCATCAAGCAGGCCCCCGACACGGCGCTCATCTCCTTGATGACGTGGAGGTGCTGATCGACGCTGCTCGCCAGCCCGAGCCGTCCGCAGATGATCCCCTCGTGCGCAACGGTCCCGTCGGGGTAGCGGAGCCTGACGCCGACGGCTCCGATGTCCACACGCTGGCTCAACTCGAGCATGATGTGGATCCACTCTGCGGTGATCACGCGCGTTGACGCGTCGAGCAGGATGATGTGCTCACCGCGCCGTGCTCGCACGGCTCGGTTGATCGCCGCCGGCGTGTTATCGCCCGTGATGATCGACGTCACGAGTCGGTTCGCATAGGTCGTGTGCTCCTCGATGCCGGCGACGCAATCCTGGGCGTCGGCACCGTCGGTCCGCGCGACGACGATGACGTCTATCGGCGGGGTGCTCACGAGCGCATAGCGAGGAAGGTAGAGACCGGGGCTCGGACCGAGGTCAACGCGTGCGTCGACGTCACGTCGTTGCAGCGCATCCGCAACTGCGCGACGGCCGGCATCCTGGGCGAGAGGTTTGAACCCGGCCGACACCGCGGTCGACCCCGGCACCATGCGCCAGGCGTAGAGCACATCCGGCACATGCCCGACGTGTGCCGCACGCTCAGCAAGCCGAAGCATCAGGTCGTGGTCCTGGCTCCCGTCGAAACCCTCGCGAAACCCGCCGACCTGGTTCGCGAGCGTCCGGCGCACGAGTGTGAAGTGGTTGACGTAGTTCTCGGCGAGGAGACGGTCGGGCGAGAAGTCGGGCTTGAACGTCGGAGACCCGAGGCTGCCGTCGGGGAGCAGTTTGTCCTCGTCGGAATACACCAGGTCGGTGTCGGGATGCTCGCGCAGGTACGCCGCCATCGAGTACAGCGCATGCGGTCGGAGCACATCGTCGTTATCGATGAACCCGACGAACTCCGCCGTCGCGAGTGAGAGCGCCGAATTCGAAGCAGCCGCGATACCGCCGCGCTGTTCGCGATAGACGACGCGGACGCGAGCGTCGGCGGTGGCAGCGCCGAGCACGGTGCGCACGTGCGGCTGTGTGGACGCGTCATCCGCAATGCACAGTTCAAGGTGCGGATACGCCTGCCCGAGCACCGACGCGATTGCTTCCTCGAGCCACGATCGCTCGGGGTTGTGCACGGGCATGACCAGGCTGATGACACGCGCGCCGTCATCGCGCTCGGAGATGCGGCGCATGGTCGCGAGCTCCTCAGGTCCTGGCGTGTGGAGCGCGAGCCAGCGGCGGTACTGACGGCGACGAGCAGCCGCTGTGTCCGCCACACCGATTGCCCGGCGCAGCTCGCGGTCGCGACGGATGAGCCCCGCCAGCGCGGAGGGGCCCTTGTCGACAAGTGTCAGGGTCCGCGCCGCCGTCTTGTGGAGGGTCTGCTGGCGGCGGGACTCAGGAGGCACGACCCGCCTCGCCCTGCGCGCCAGGGAAAGGGCGATCCGTGCCGAAGCGCTCCCGGTGGCCGCGGCAAGCTCGGCTCTGAGCGCCTGGAGCTCGGCCTCGAGCTCGCTGATGTGGCGGCGTGCCGCCAGCAACTCTTCGGCCACCCGGCCGGCCTCGTCGCGAGGCGCCGTCACGGGGCAGGCTCGGGCGTCATCGTCTCGGCCGGTCAGGGTGCATCGAACGCAGATGGTATGCGGGGTGCCCACGATTCGTCGCAGCTTGGTTATGCTCGAACTCGAGCTGGACGTCAGTCACGTGCGATTCGTATTGGAGATTCCGACATGACCGTCGTCGCGCAGGAGAGCGGCACCCTCGAAGCGATCCAGCGCCCGAAAAGCGTCTTCCAGAGGAATGTCAACCTCGTCCGGGAGCTCTCGATCACCAGCTTCAAGCTGAAGTACACAGGCTCCGCGCTCGGCTACGTCTGGTCGCTGATCAAGCCGCTGATGCTCTTCGGGATCATGTTTCTGGTGTTTAGCATCCTACTGAGGGTGGGCAAGGGCGACACCGATTTCCCGGTGCAGTTGCTGATCGCCATCGTTGCGTGGACGTTCTTCACCGAGGCTACGGCTACGGCGATGAACGCGGTAGCCGGAAACGGCGACCTCATTCGCAAAGCCTACTTTCCGCGCTGGATTCTCGTGGTCGCATCCACGACCAGCGCATTGCTCACGTTCGCTATCAACACGACGTTGGTCCTGGTGGTGACATTCGCGCTCGGGGATCTCCACCTCACACTCCGGAGTCTGTTTGTGCCGCTGTTCTATCTCGAGTTGATCGTCCTCGTGCTCGGCCTCTCATTGCTGCTGTCGTCGCTCTTCGTGTTCTTCAGGGACCTGGGGCACATCTGGGAAATCGTCTCGTTGGTTCTTTTCTATGGCTCGGGAGTCGTGTTCCCATTCATGCTCATCAAGTCGCAGACGCTCCTCGATCTCGCGGGATTGAATCCCGTGGCGCAGATCATTCAGGATCTTCGTTACTCACTCGTGGTGTCGAGCCCGCTCAACCACTCGATGGTGTCACTCATCGGAGCGCTGGAAGTGGTTCCCATCATGCTGAGCGTCACCTTGTTCGGAGTTGGGTTCTTGGTATTCAACAAGCTGACACCGAAGTTCGCGGAGTCACTGTGAACCCGGTCGTCGAGGTCTCCCATCTCCGAAAGCGATTCCGCCTCCCGCTCGACAAGAGCAACACCCTGAAATACCGGGTCACGCACTTGCGCAGCTCGTCGAGATACCGCGACCTCGTCGCCCTCAACGACGTCTCCTTCGACATCCCGTCGGGGCAGTTTCTCGGCATCGCCGGCCCCAACGGATGTGGCAAGAGCACGCTGCTCAAGATTCTCTGTCGCATCTACAAAGCCGACTCGGGCTACGCGCGAGTGAATGGCGAATTCTCGGCGTTTCTGGAGCTTGGGGTCGGCTTCAATCCGGAGCTCACCGCTCGCGAGAACATCTTCCTCGGCGGCGCAATGCTCGGCCTCACCCGAGCCCAGTTGCGCGACAAGGTCGACGAGGTGCTCGCGTTCGCAGAGCTCGAGGAGTTTGCGGAGCAGAAGCTGAAGAACTTCTCCTCGGGAATGCAGGTGCGTCTGGCATTCAGTGTCGCGATCCTTGGGCAGACCGATCTGCTGGTCATGGACGAGGTCCTGGCGGTCGGCGACGCAAGCTTCCAGGAGAAGTGCTTCGACACCTTCAACAGGTACAAGCGTGAAGGCAAGACGATCGTGCTGGTGAGCCACAACCTCGGCTCCCTCGAGGAGTACTGCGACCGGGTGCTGCTGCTCAACCAGGGTGCGATCGTCGCGGACGGCCCGGCCGCCGAGGTCATCCCGACCTATCACCGGATGGTCGCGGACCATGCGCTGGCGGTCGAGCGAGACCTGCCCGTCGAGCTCTCCCGGGCTGATCCGAGACGGTCGCCGGCGGTGGGATTCGTATCCGTGGGCCTGCTCAACGGGAGCGGGCAGAACACCAGGCGCTTCGACACGGGCAGCGAGATGACCCTCGATATGAACCTGCAGGTGCATCGCACCGTCGGCGATTTCGTGTGCGGTGTGGCCATCCGACGCGCCGACGGGCTGCTGCTGTCCGGTACCAACACGTTGCTCGACAACGTCACCATCTCGGGGCTGCTGGCCGGCGATACGGTTTCGGTGCGCTACACGATCGACTCCCTGCCACTGCTCGCGGGCGGATACCTCGTCCAGGTGTCCGTCCACGATGTCGGCGGGTCGGACATCTACG
The DNA here is from genome assembly GCA_003131685.1 of Candidatus Dormiibacterota bacterium. Taxonomy (GTDB): domain Bacteria; phylum Chloroflexota; class Dormibacteria; order Aeolococcales; family Aeolococcaceae; genus Palsa-851. The sequence continues at coordinate 13,779 of PKWB01000121.1, read as the reverse complement.
ACTGGATCGACCCCGCGGCGACCTTTCACATCAACGACCTCGGCGACGGCCACCAGGGCCTGATCGAGCTGCGAGGCCGGTGGCAGGTGGATGAAACCGAAGACGTCCTGGTCAGATCGGCGCGCCAGTGACGAAGAAGAGCAGGTGCGCGGGGACGACCCCCATCACCACGCTGATGATCAGCACGTAGAGCATCGCCGTCGCCGGTTGGTTGGCGCGAATCCGTGCGAAGTGCCGGGTCAGCAGTGCCACCCCGGTCGTGAAGACGATGCCGGAGCCGACCACCAGCAGCCAGAAGGGGATGGCGTCACCCGACCAGAGCAGCTCGCCTCGAACCGTCGAGCCTGAATTCAAGATCACGAGCACGATCGCGACCGCCTGGATGGCCACTGCGATGAAGACGATGTCGATCGCGCGCCGGAGCGGACGGAACGAGAGGTTGGGGGCAACCAGGTACCAGTGTCCGAGCAGCATCCCGGCAAGCGCGCTACCGGACACGAGCGCCGCCGGGACGAACGCGACCACCGCGGTCCCGACCCCACCGAGTGAGGGACCGAACGCGGCCGCGGCCTTCGCGATCGCCATTGCGCCGAATCCGATCGTCACCGCGCCCACCACACGGCGGGCCACATCGGTCATCACCGAGCAGAAGAAGGCGTAGCCGAGCAGCGCGACCGTGAAGGCGATCGACCAGTGGAACAGCGACGCCTGCGCGCCGGACGGCAGGGGCGCGCCGAGCAGGGTGGTGCCGGACGGCAGCAGCGCCTCGATGAGCAGGTCGAGGGCCATCAGGCCGGCGCAGATGAGCGACGTCGTACCGACGAATCCGCGCCCCACCTTGCCGACCAGGTCCACGGTGTACGCGGCTGCCGTCGTCCCCGCGGCGACCTCGATCAGGACCACCACCGTGGCGATCGGAGCGAGTGCCGGCAGCGAGATGGGGTCGACCACCGACCGATCCTACGTTTGTGG
>PKWB01000121.1:0-12774 GCA_003131685.1 Candidatus Dormiibacterota bacterium | reverse complement strand
CCGGGGTGACGGTTTCGCACATCGGGTTCCAATCTCATTTGGCTCTGCTAGCTTGGGTCGCGGATGGTCAGCGCACTCTCGAGGTGGCGATGGGTCATCGGCGCTGCCGCCATATGCGCCGCATACCTGGTGGTCAGATCCATCGCCGACCTGCACACCGCGTTCGGCGGCGGTTCCGCCGTCGATTACCTCGCGATCGCGTCCGCCGGGCGGGTGGTTCACGGGGGATCGTCGTGCGTCTATTGCGCGAGCTCCCTTGCGGCTGCCCAGGCGCAGCTGCTCGGGTACATGCCCGCCGCCAGCACGACGTTTCCGGTGCCGTTCGTGAACCCGGCGCTGATGGCCTGGCTGATCCAGCCGCTCGCGGTTCTGCCCCTCCAGACCGGCGCCGACGTGTTCATCGGGCTCAACGTGGTGGCGATGGCAGTGTCGGCCGCCATCCTCATGCGGCGTGCGGCGCCGCACCTCGGGGGACCGCTGGCGGCCTGCCTCGTGGTGACCGCGGTGTTCTCGCTCCAGGCCGGCACCGGGATCCTCCTCGGGCAGTCGGACGGGCTCATGCTGCTGGCGGCGACCCTGGCAATCGAGGCGCTCGACCGGCGCCGCCCCGTCATCGCCGGCCTCCTTCTCGTACCGCTGCTGCTCAAGCCGCAACTGGTGTGGCTCGTGCCCCCGGTCCTTGTCGTCGCCAGGCAGTGGCGGATGCTCGCAGCGCTTGTCGCCGGGGCCTTGGTGGTCCTGGTCGGCTCGATCGCCGTCGCCGGACCCGCTCACCTCCTCGACGCGGTGGGGCTGGTCACCGCCCCGGCCTACGCGCACCTGGACCTGCAGAGCAACTCGATCCCGGCCTTGATCGCACGGCCGCTGGCGAGCAACGCGGCCGCATGGGCGGCATCGCTCGTGCTGGCGGCGGCGGCCGTGGCGATCATGGTGCTCATGCGCGGCACGCTCCGGCGCAACGTGGTTCCGGCGGTCGCGATCGGGGTCGGCCTGTCAGTCGTGCTCTCGCCCCACCTTGGCGACTACAGCCTGATGCTCCTCGCAATCCCGGTCGCGGTGCTTGCGCCCAGCGCTCCGGCGCTCACCCTCGGGCTCGCCGCGGCATACACCGCGGCGTCGCTGTTCAACCCGCTCCTCTCACTCAACGAGAGCACCGTGGCCCTGATCCTTCTCGCCGGCGTGGCCGCTGTCGTCTGGCGGGCCGCCCGCCCCGGATCGGGCGACCTGACGCTCCACCTGCGGGCACGCCCGGCAGCGAGGGTCAGCAGTGCCTGATCAGCGAGCCCTGCTCCTCGGCCGGCTAGCCAGCGCCATCGACGGCGTCGCCGACGTCGCCTCGCGCTTCGGGCCGGCGGCGACGGAGGCCAAGGCCCCCGTCCCTCCGAAGCCGCCGCTCGAATCGGTGGGACGGGCCTGGACCCTCGCAGCGGCCATGGAGCCGATTGCCACGCCGACCCTCGAGCGCGGCGCGCCGGCAGGGGCGACCTTCCGGGCGTCGACGTACTCCGCGCCGCCCCCACCCCCAGAGCACCACCGCTCGAGGACCCCACTGGCCGTCATCGGATCGAGCGTCGTCGCGCTCATCCTCATCACCGTGGTTGCGGTCCACTTCTTGAGCGGGGGGGCAGCAGTCCTCACCCCGTCGCAGTCCACCACGAAGATCCTGCTCACCGGCGTCCGTCCCCTTGCGTCGGCGCCCGCGAGCGGGGCCGTACCGGCCACCCAGGTCTCGTTCCCGGCAAGGACCGCGGTGGTCGACATCGAGGTCAACTCCGGGGGCCCAGCGGGCCAGGCTCCCGTCCACATCGTCGTGACCGCGGGCCAACCGGCCCAGACGATCATCCAGAACGACTACGTCCTCAGCCAGTCGGGGGCGACGGTCATCCCGCTCACCCCACCGGGCGGCGCCTTCGCCACCGGCGACTACACGGTGACGATCACCTACAAGGGCGCACTCCTCGGCTCAACGGCTTTCGCCGTCCGCTGAGACCGCCGGGTCAGTGCTCGACAGGCAGGCCCGCTTCCTCCCAGGCCTCGATCCCGCCGCTGACGTTGTACGCGTTCGGCCGCCCGAAGGTGCGCAGGTAATCGACCGCGCGGGCGCTGCGGCCACCCATGCGGCAGTGCACGTAGACGTCGCGATCAGCCGGAATCTCGGCGAGACGCGCGGGCAGCTCTCCCAGCGGAATCAGCACCGACCCCGGGATGTGCACATCGTCGTACTCGGACTTCTCGCGCACATCGACGAGCATCGCGCCATTCGCGATCGCTTCGCTGGCGTCCCTGGGGCTGACCTCGGAGTCCTCGGACATCCGCGGCAGTATAGATGTGGGGCCCGGGGTCACCACGCTGCGTCCAATCGCCGGTCAGCCTGCTAGGCTCGTGACCGTGAGCACAGTTGCCGCGCCGGCGGTGGTGGACTCTCCCTGGCTGAACGCACAGCGTCAGTTCGACAACGCCGCCGAGATCCTCAATCTCTCACCGGGGTTGCGCGCTGTTCTGCGTGAGGTACGACGGGAGCTGGTCGTGCGTTTCCCGGTGAAAATGGACGACGGCAGTGTCCGCATGTTCGAGGGATACCGCGTCCAGCACAACGTGACTCGCGGCCCGGCCAAGGGTGGTCTCCGGTTCCATCCCGCGACCGACATCGACGAGGTCAAGGCGCTCGCGATGTGGATGACATGGAAGTGCGCACTGGCGAATCTCCCGTACGGCGGCGCCAAGGGCGGTGTCGCCGTCGACCCCTCGACGCTGAGCCACCGCGAGCTCGAACGTCTGACCAGGAGGTTCGCCGCAGAGATCAGCGTGCTGGTCGGACCGGAGTCGGATATCCCGGCGCCGGACGTGAACACGAACGCCGAGATCATGGCGTGGATCATGGATACGCTCTCGATGCAGGCTGGCTACTCGGTCCCGGCGTCGGTGACCGGCAAGCCGCTGGAGATCGGCGGAAGCGAGGGCCGGCCGAGCGCGACCGGACGCGGTGTGAACATCATCGCAATCGAGGCATGCAAGCTCCTCGGCATGGAGATCTCGCAGACGACCGTCGCCATACAGGGCTTCGGCAACGTCGGCAGCTGGGCCGCGCAGCTGATGCACGAGTCGGGGTTCACGATCTGCGCAGTTGCGGACGTGACTGGCGGTATCTATTCGAGGAGCGGCCTCGACATTCCCGCCCTGCTCGCCTACCGGCAGCAGTACGGCGGCGTACGCGATTTTCCCGGCTGCACACCGATCACCAACACGGAGTTGCTCGAGCTCGAGGTCGACGTCCTGGTGCCGGCTGCGATGGAGAATCAGATCACCGCACGCAACGCGGGAAGGATCCAGGCGCGCCTCGTCGTCGAGGGCGCGAACGGGCCGACCACGCCCGACGCGGACAGCATTCTCGAGCGCCGCGGGATCACCGTCGTCCCCGACATCCTCGCCAACTCCGGCGGCGTGACCGTGTCCTACTTCGAATGGGTCCAGGACCTGCAGTCGCTGTTCTGGGAGGAGGACGAGATCAACGTTCGCCTCAAGAAGATCCTGACGAAAGCGTTCAACCAGATGTGCGAACAGGCGGAACGCCATCAGGTGTCGCTGCGACTCGGTGCGTACCTGGTGGCGGTCAAGCGCGTCGCCGACGCGACAGCTGTACGAGGCATCTACCCCTAGGGGTGTCTCCGATCCCAGCCTGGTCATGAAGCTCGTCGATCGGCTACGCGCGCTGCCGCTCCCGGTCGGAACCGTCCCGGTTGCAGTTGGGCTCGGGCTCGCCGGGCTCATGCAGTACGGGTTCCTGGTGGTCGCGGCGCGGGCGCTCGGCGCCACGCACTTCGCCCCGCTCTCGGTGTTCTGGGCCCTGCTCTTCGTCTGCGGTCCGGGCTTCTTCCTGCCCCTCGAGCAGGAGACCGGGCGTGCGATCGCGGCGAGACGCGTCCGCGGCGAGGGCGGGCGCCCGGTCTTCATGCGCGCCGCGTTGCTCGGCGGCATCCTCGCCGTTGTGCTGATCGTCGCCACCCTCGTGGCGGCGAGCCCGATCGACCAGCACGTGTTCAAGGGGGATCCCGCCCTGCTCGCCGGGCTGATCGGGGGATTCGCCGCCTATCTCTGTGAATTCCTCGCGCGCGGTGCCCTCGCCGGCAACGCGCGCTTCGGCGCCTACGGCGTGCTCCTCGGCGGCGAGGGAGCGCTGCGCGTCCTGTTCGCGGCGGTGCTCGCGGTGATCGGCGTCAAGACCGCCGGTCCCTACGGCATCTCGCTCATCGTCGCCTCGTTCGTCGCGATCGCCCTGGCGACCATCGGCCGGCGCGGACTCCTCCGTCCCGGCCCACCGGCGCCATGGGGAGAGATCACCCATGCGCTCGGCTTCCTGCTGATCGCGTCGGTGTTCACCCAGCTGCTCCTCAGCGTGGGCGCCGTGGCGGTGCAATTGCTCGCCACACCGGGGGAGCAGACGGCGGCGGGCAGGTTTCAGCTGAGCCGGATCGTCGCCTACGTGCCGATCTTTCTCTTCCAGGCGGTGCAGTCGGCGCTCCTGCCCAAGCTGGCAACGCTTGCCAGCGGTGGACGGCACCGGGAGTTCCAGGCGCTCCTGACCAGGCTCCTCCTCCTCATGAGCGGCCTGGGAGCGGTGGCCATCGTGGGGTTCACGTTCCTCGGCCCGACCGTGACCCGGATCCTCTTCGGCCACGGGTTCGAGCTGACCAACCTCGACTTCGCCCTCCTCTCGGCGAGCTGCATCGGGTTCATCTTCACCCAGATCTTCGGCTACGTCCTGATCTCGCTCGCCGGGTACCGGCGGGTGGCGCTGGGGTGGACCAGCGGGGCCGTCGCGTTCTTCGTCGTGACCGCGGTCGGCTCGTCGCTCTTCCTTCGCGTCGAGCTCGGGCTGCTTTGCGGCGCGATCGCGTCGTCCGTGGTCATGGCCGCCCTGCTCCTCCCCCTGTTGCGAGCGCGCGGCGCTATCGAAACGGACCTGCTAATTTCCGATTTGGGCGGTCCGCCAGGCTGAGACTGCGCCCATGGGTGCTCGTGCCCGGATTGCGCTGGTCGGAGCCGGGGCGATGGGGGCCAACCACGCGCGCGTCATCTCGGAGTCGGATCGCGCCGACCTCGCGGTGATCATCGACACGGATCCCGAGCGGGTGCGCCCTCTCGCGGACCGCCTCGGCTGCGCCTTTGCCGAGGACCTCCACGCTGCCGCAGGTTGCGACGCCGTGGTGATCGCGACCCCGACCGCCTTCCACGAGAGAGCCGCGTGCGCGCTGCTCGAGCTCGGCAAGCCGATCCTCGTCGAGAAACCGGTGACGCCGGACCTCGAGAGCACGCGGACGCTGGTCGCCTGCGCCGAGCGCCGCGGGGTACCGCTGATGTGCGGCTTCGTCGAGCGATTCAACCCGGTGGTTGCGACCATGCGCAGCCTGCTCGACGAGGAACCGGTCCACATCGTCGGTCTCCGCCACTCCCCCGAGACGCCGCGAAGCACGCTCAGCGTCGTCTTCGACCTCCTGATCCACGAGATCGACCTCGCGCTCTGCTACATGGGCGGGGCGCGCCCGTCGCGGCTCTGCGGTGGCACGAGCACGGCCGGCCGCGATTCGATCATGGAGGTGGCCGATTGCCTGCTCCAGTTCCCCGGTGGGGCGATCGCCACCCTCTCGGCGAGCCGGGCGAGCCAGCGCAAGGTGCGATCCCAGCTGGTGGCCACACCGACCGCGCTGTATGACGTCGACCTGCTCCGCCAGGATCTGACCGTCTACCGGCATCGCGCCCACGCCCAGGGAGTCGGCGCCGGCCAGGCCGCGGGATATCGCGCCGAGACGGTGATCGACATCCCCTTCGTCCGTCATACCGGGGAGCCACTCGCGCTCCAGTTCGCGCACTTCCTCGACCTGGTCTCGGGACGCGCGGATGCCTGCGTCGAGCGCAACTCGATTCTCCCGGCTCACGAGGTCGCCGCGGCCATCGAGGAATGCTCGTGAGCGAACCAACGATCAGCTACGTCATCCCGGTGCACAACCAGATCGCCGAGCTTCGCAAGACGGTGCGCCTGCTGGTGACGCGCCTGGTCCATCTCCCGGGATCCGAGGTCATCCTGGTTGAGAACGGGTCGACCGATGGGTCGGGGCCCCTGTGCCTCTCACTGGCGGCGACCATGAACAGCGACGAGACGTCGGTCCGGGTCACCACGTCGGCCAAGGGCCTCGGATTCGCCTGGCGCCGAGGGATGGCCATGGCTCGCGGCGAGGCCCTGGTCCTGACCGCTGCCGACCTTCCCTTTGGGTTCACCGATCTTGACGGCTACCTCGGGTTGAGCCCCCGGCCGCCGCTGGTGATGGGGTCCAAGACTCACCGGGACTCGCAGATCGAGACGCCCGCGGTGCGGCGCGCCATGTCGGCCGGGTTCGGCCTGCTTCGCGCCGGACTCATCGGGCTCACGCTCGACACGCAGGGATCGGTGCTCATCCAACGCTCGCTGGCGCAGGTGTTGCTCCCGCGTCTTCGCGCCGGCGACTACCTGATCGGCGCCGAGATCAACCTGTGGGCCGTCCACGAGGGAGTCACGCCCATTGAGATCCCGGTGGTCTACACCGCGTCGGGCCGATCCACCGTCTCGCCGATCCGCGACTCCGTCGCCATGGCGGCCGGTCTCCTGACGCTCCGCCGGCGTATCGCCGACGAGCGACGGCTGAGTGGCCACACCGGCGAGGCGGTGGCGTCGTGACCGCCATCCACACCCCGGTTGCGCCTCGGATCCGGATCTCGGCGCCCCAACTCGGCCCCGAGGTGGAGAACCTGGTCCTCGAGGTGCTGCGCAGCGGTCATCTGGCGCAGGGACCCATGGTCGGACGCTTCGAAGCGCTCTGCACGGAGATGGCCGGGACCGCGCACGCGATTGCCGTTGCCAACGGGACGGTTGCGCTCGACGCCGCGCTCGCCGTGCTCGAGATCGGCCCCCGCCAGGAGGTGATCACGTCCCCGTTCACCTTCGCCGCGACCATCAACGCGATCCTCCGCAGCGGGGCCTCAGTTCGTTTTGCCGACATCCGCGAGGACTTCACCATCGATCCCGACTCGGTGGCGGCGCTGATCGGGCCGAGGACCGCCGCGATCATGCCCGTGCATCTCTATGGACTCCCCGCCGACATGCACGCGCTGATGTCGCTGGCCTCGGCTCACGGCCTTGCCATCGTGGAGGACGCGGCGCAGGCGCACGCTGCGGATGTCGACGGTCGGCGCGTGGGCAGCTTCGGAGTCGGCTGCTTCTCCTTCTACGCAACCAAGAACGTGACCAGCGGCGAGGGTGGCTGCATCACCACCGACGACTCGATGCTCGCCGAACGCCTCCGCGCGCTCCGCAACCAGGGGATGCGATCCCGCTATGATTATGCCATGATCGGCCAGAACTGGCGGATGACCGATGTTGCGGCGGCGATCGCGATCCCGCAGATGCAGCATCTCGACGAGATCGTGCGGACGCGGCGCCGCAACGCCGCGCTGTTGAGATCGCTGATCGGGAATGACTCGGAGGTCACGACCCCGCGGGTTCCGGAGGGTCGTGGCCACGTCTGGCACCAGTACACGATCCTGCTCGAACCCGGGATCGATCGCGACCGCGTCGCCGCATCGATGTCGTCAGAGGGAGTCGATACCGGTGTGTACTACCCGGGACTGGTGTGGGATCACGAGGCATACCGCAACCATCCCAACGTGCATCGAGACGACACGCCGCTCGCCCGCGAATGCACGGCGCGCTGCCTCTCGCTTCCCGTTCACCCGGGCCTCAGCACGTACGACCTCGAGCGTGTCGCCGAGGCGCTCGACCACGCACTGCTCGCGTCCTGACGGCGGCGCCGCCTCAGGGTTACGCGGTCGACTCGATCGCTGAGAGCAATTCGTCGCCCTGGTCGGTCGGGCCGACCAGCGCAAGGCGCACGTCGCCGATCCCGGACGCAATCTCCTCCGCGATGGACTGGACCTCGGCCGCGGTCACCTTCATGATCGCGTCGGCGCGCTCATCGGGCGTCTCAAGCGGCAATCCAGCGCGCCAGCGCGTCCCGTAGAAGCGAGCGCTCGCAATCGCCGTCTCAGTCGAACGCAGCAGCCTGCCGACCATCGCCGATTTCGCGGCCGCAAGCTCGTCGGCGGCGACGCGCTTCGACGCCATCTTGCGGAACTCCTTGAACGAGAGTCCCGTGGCCTTGCGCGCGTCCTTGGGCCGCGTCGCCGTGGCGATCGCGAAGAGCCCGGTGTCGTCGAAGCCGGCATGATGGGCGAAGATGCTGTACGCGAGGCCGTTGCGCTCCCGGACCGTCTGGAACAGGCGCGACGACATGCCACCGCCGAGCACGTGGGTCATCACCGACAACTGCGTGCGTCGCGAGTCGGTCGACGGGATACCCGGCACCGCGAACACCATGTGCACCTGCGGCTCCTCCTGGGCCGTTACCGGGCGCACGTTGGCGGTGTAGCGATCGCCAAGACCCCACCTGGCCTTCTTTCGCGGGCGCGGCTTTCCCTGCGGGATGTCCGCGAGCAGCTCGAGCGCCTGATCGTGGCTCAGGGTCGCGCCGCCGGAGATGACCAGGCACATCGACTTGGGCGCATAGAACGCCTGGTGGTATTCGGTGAGCTGCTCGCGCGTCGCCTTCTCGATCACCGCGGGAAACCCCGCCGCGGACCACGACATCGGCTGGTTCCCGCCGAAGGCGACGGTCCCGAGACGGTCCCAGATCCAGCCGTCGGGATCGGAGAGGCGCATCGACAGTTCCTGGAGCACCACGTTGCGCTCGCGCTCGACCTCCTCGGCGGCAAAGAGCGGCCGGCTCAGCATGTCGCAGATGACGTCGGCAAGCTCGAGCATCGCGGTCGCGGGCCCCTCGGCGAAATACGCGACCTCCTCGGTGTCGGTGTACGCGTTGGTGTTGGCACCGAGACGGTCGATCTCGCGCGAGATGAGCTTGGTGGTGGGGCGGCGCTCGGTGCCCTTGAAGAACATGTGCTCGAGGTAGTGGGCAAGCCCGGAGGTCTCCGCCGACTCGTCGCGTGAGCCGGCCCGAACGATGAGGAACACGCCGGAGTTCCTGCTGCTCGAGGGCGCGTTGAGCAGGGTGACACCGTTGCTGAGGACGCTGAGCTCGGGTCGGTAGGGCATGTTCAGGGCCATGGTCAGGTGGTCCCCGACTCCCAGGATGCGAGATATTTCTGCTGTTCCTCGGTGAGCGTGTCGATGCTCACGCCCATCGCCTGCAGCTTGAGGCGCGCGACCTCGCGGTCGATCTCCTCGGGCACGTCGTGGACGGCGAGCGCCATCTCCTTATGATGCTTGGCGATGTGCTCCGCGCACAGCGCCTGGTTGGCGAAGCTCATGTCCATGACCGCAGCCGGGTGTCCTTCGGCTGCGGCGAGGTTGAGCAGGCGGCCCTCCGCGAGCACATGGATGGTGCGTCCGTCGCGCAGGCGGTGCGAATGTACGAACGTGCGCGGGGCGGTGACCTCGACCGACAGATCGTCAATCGCGGCCAGGTTGATCTCGTCGTTGAAATGACCGCTGTTGGCGATGATCGCGCCGTCCTTGAAGCGCTCGATGGAGCCGCGATCGATCACGTTGATGTCGCCGGTCACGGTGATGACGATATCGGCGCTCGGAGCTGCCTCCGCGAGCGGCATCACGCGGTAGCCGTCCATGACCGCCTCGAGCGCCCGTGTCGGATCGACCTCGGTGACGATCACGTGCGCGCCGAGCCCGTTTGCACGGCTGGCGAGACCGCGGCCGCACCATCCGTATCCGCAGACGACGAACGTCTTGCCGGCGAGCAGCACGTTGGTGGCCCTGATCAGACCATCGATGGTGCTCTGCCCGGTGCCGTAGCGATTGTCGAAGAGGTGCTTGGTGAGCGCCTCGTTGACGGCGATGATCGGGAACTTCAGCGCGCCGTCGTGTGCCATGGCGCGAAGCCTGATCACGCCGGTGGTCGTCTCCTCGGTGCCCGCGATGACTTCGTCGAGCAGCTCGCGGCGACCCTTGTGCAACTCGGCGACGAGGTCTGCACCATCGTCCATGGTCACCTGCGGGTGAGTGTCGAGGACCGCCTGAATGTGCGCGTAATAGCTGGCGGAGTCCTCGCCTTTGATGGCATAGGTCGGAATCCCGTGCTGCCGGGCCAGTGCCGCCGCGACGGGATCCTGCGTTGACAGGGGGTTGCTTGCGCAGAGGCTGACGTGAGCGCCACCCGCCTTGAGCGTGATCGCGAGGTTCGCCGTCTCACTGGTGACGTGGAGGCAGGCGCCGAGCCGCAGTCCTTCGAGCGGGCGCTCGCGCGCGAAACGCTCACGGATGATGCGGAGGACGGGCATCTCCCGGGCCGCCCAATCGATGAGGCGCTGGCCTTCGCCCGCCAGGCTCGGGTCGGCGACATCGGATTCCGCCACTTTCAACACGTTGGTCACGCGATTCCTCCATCTGTCGTCGTACGCAACAGCGCGGTGTATGGGCGCCCGCCAAGCGCGGCCGATCCCCCGAGTGCGCTCAACTCGATCAAAAAGGCAAAGCCCACGATATCTCCCCCCAGGCGGTCCACGAGTGCCGCGGCCGCTCCGGCCGTGCCGCCGGTCGCGAGCAGGTCGTCCACGATCAGCACACGCTGGCCCGGCTCGATCGCGTCCGAGTGCATCTCGATGACCGCTTCGCCGTACTCGAGGGTGTAGGCCTGCGAAATCCGCGTCGATGGAAGCCGTCCCTCCTTGCGGACCAGGGCGAAACCCGCTCCGAGCCGGTCGGCGACCGCGCCACCGAGGATGAAACCTCGCGACTCGATGCCGGCAACGATGTCGACCCTCTGACCGACGTGGGGCTCGGCAAGCGCGGTGACCGCGTCATGGAAGGCGATGCCGTCGCCGAGCAACCGGGTGATGTCCTTGAAGACGATTCCCGGCCGGGGGAAATCGGGCACATCACGGATCAGTGAGCGCAGCCGTTCCACCACGTCCCGCTCTTGAATCGTCACCGGAGCCAGTCTATCCGACAGACTCTGTGGCCGTGCCCTCCCCAACGAGCCCTCCCCGATGAGGGTGATCATGGATGGGCGGCCGCTGCAGGGAGCGTCCTCGGTTCGCGGAATCGGCAGCTACGAGCGGGGCCTGCTGGCGGGGTTCGCCCAGCTGAATCACCCGCCCCAGGTGAGCCTGCTGCTCTCCGCCCACCAGGAACCACCCGCCGAGGTATCGATCGCGCTGCGGCCGTCGACGCGCCGGATCCCGGTGATCCACCCCACGCTCCAGCCGATCGCGGACATCGCTTTCGTGGCGAGTGCACTTCGCGGCTCCAAGGCCGATCTCTATCACGCCATCGAGTTCGGACAGCCCTTTCGGACTCGACTCCCAGTGGTGGTCACCGTCCACGACCTGATCCCGTTTGTGATGCCGCGCGACTATCCGTGGGTCAGGCGGGCGCGCGTGCCGGGCCTGCGCCTGATCCGCCGAGCCGATGCGGTGATCGCCGTGTCGGACTCGACCCGTCGTGATGTGCTCCGCTTCACGAGGACGGATCCGCGGCGGATCACGGTCATCCCTGAGGGGATCGCGCCGGTGTTCCGGCCCGCCTCGGCCGATGCGGTGCAACGGCTTCGCGCAAAGCTGCGGCTGGACCGGCCGTTCCTGTTCGCGGTCGGCACCTTCGACCCTCGCAAGCGCATCGGGCTCCTCGCCGACGTGGTGAGCCGCGTTCGCCGGCACCACGATGTCGCCCTGGTCATCGCCGGCGATCAGGGAACCTTCACGCAATTGGTCACCGACCAGCTGGCTCGGGCCGGTCTCGCCGAACACGCTCGCGTGATCGGCCACGTGACCACCGACGACCTCGTTGCCCTCTACACCGCCGCGGAGGTCTTCGTCTTCAGCTCCGCGTATGAGGGCTTCGGACTGCCGCCGCTCGAGGCGATGGCGTGCGGCACACCCGCGGCCGTCTTCGACAATTCATCGCTTCCCGAGGTGAGCGGTCCGGCCGCGAGCATGGTGACTGACGGTGATGCAGGTGCCATGGCCGCCGCGATCACCCTCCTCCTGAGCGACCCGGTGGAGCGCGAACGACGGCGAACCCAGGGCCTCGTGTGGTCCGCAACCCTCACATGGCGCCGCGCCGCCGAGATGACCGCCGACGTGTATCGCGGCGCAGTCGAGCGCTGACCGCGGAGGGCGGCTACTCCTTCTCGGTCACGTGGTATTCGAGGTACGCGCCGAACATCAGCCGGGTCTGCGCCTCGAGCGCGGGGATGACGCTCAGCGCCAATCCGACCACCGGGTAGGTGAACAGCTGCAGCTCCGCCCATCGCCGGCGCCACCACGGCCATCCCAGCGGTTTTGGGCTGATGCGATAGTCAACCTGCACGAGCAGGAGCGTGTTCAGCAGCGTGATGGTGAGAATGCTCGCGCTGAGGCTTCCGAGCAACGCCGACGTTGACGACAGGCTGTAGTCGAGGTCGATGAACGCCGGGAGCGCACCCCCGAAGAACAGGAGCAATGGGAGCGTTGCCCAGGTCAGATGGTTGAAGATGAGGTTCGAATATCGCCGTGCGCGCACCCGCCAGGGAATCTCCGGGTGCAGCAGCATTCGTGAGGTCACGTAAGGGATATCGGTTGCTCCCCAGGCCCATCGCTTGATCTGGTTGTACTGCGATGCGTGGGTTGCGGCGTAGCCGCGTGCGCGCGGCGCATCCCCATACACCGGAAGGAAGGCCGGCCTGGTGTTGAGCTTGCCGCCGGTATGGAAGAACGCCTTCCAGAAGAACCGCG
>PKWB01000028.1 GCA_003131685.1 Candidatus Dormiibacterota bacterium | reverse complement strand
ACGAGGTGCAGACCGGCCTCGGGCGCACCGGCCACTGGTTCGCCTTCTTGGCCCAGGGGCTCGAACCCGATGTGGTTACCATGGCCAAGGCCCTCGGCAACGGCGTTCCCATCGGGGCCTGCTGGGCCCGCGCCGAGGTGGCCGCCGCCTTCGGCCCCGGGGATCACGGCAGCACCTTCGGCGGACAGCCGTTGGCCGCAGCGGCGGCGGCGGCCACTCTGGCCGTCATGGAGGCCGAGGACGTTCCCGCCCGCGCCCGCCGGGCCGGAGCCCGGCTCACCGCCGGTCTCGAAGCGCTCGGCGGCGTGGCCCGTGTGCGCGGTCACGGTCTGCTCCTCGGCGCCGTCCTCCCCTCCGACCGGGCCGTCGCCGTCACCTCGGCGGCACTGGCTGCCGGCCTCGTCGTGAATGCGCCGCGGCCCGACACCGTCCGTCTCGCCCCCTCGTTGCTCGTGACCGACGAGGAGATCGACGAGGCCGTCGCCATCCTGGCCGGCGTGCTCGCCACCGGAGCGCCGGCGTGACCCGGCACTTTCTCGACATCGACGACCTCTCCTGCGCCGAGCTCGACGAGGTCCTCGTCCTGGCCGCCCAACCGGCGGCGACGGCGCCACCGCTGCTCGCCGGCCGCGGTGCCGCCCTCGTCTTCGAGAAGCCCTCGCTGCGTACCCGCAGCTCGACCGAGATCGCCGTCGTGGCCCTCGGCGGTCATCCCGTCTACATCCAGGGACCCGAGGTGGGCATCGACACCCGGGAGACGGCCGAGGACGTGGCCCGCACCTTGGCCTGCTACCACGCGCTGATCTGCGCCCGGGTCCTCGACCACCAGGTGCTCGTCCGCATGGCGGCCGCCCTCGACGAACATGACGGCGGGATCGACGCCCCCCCGAACGGTGGCGTCCCCCTGGTGAACCTCCTGTCGGACCGGGCCCATCCCTGCCAGGTGATCGCCGACCTGTTGACCCTGCGCCAGGTCTTCGGTGATCTGGGTGGTCGCACCCTCGCCTATGTCGGCGACGCCAACAACGTCTGGCGCTCCCTGGCTCTCGGGGCGGCCATGGTGGGGATGAGGGTGCGGACCGCCGCTCCCGACGGCTACGGACCCGACGCCGACGACCTCGCCCGCGTGGCACGCCTCGGAGGAGAGATCGAGGTGACAGAAGATGCGGCCGAGGCCGTCGCCGGGGCCGACGCCATCTACACCGATGTCTGGACCTCGATGGGCCAGGAGGAGGAAGCCGAGCTCCGCCGGAAAGCCTTCTCCGGCTTTGCCGTCGACGACGCGCTCTTGGCCGGCGCCGCGCCCGGCGCCGTGGTCCTGCACTGCCTGCCGGCCCATCGCGGCGAGGAGATCTCGGCCGCCGTCATCGACGGCCCCCGCAGCCGTGTGTGGCAGCAGGCGGCCAACCGCATGCACGCCATGCGCGGTCTGCTCGGATGGCTGCTGGCCGAGGCCGGCGCGGCGAAGGTGGCCCCATGAAGCTGGGCAAGCCCCAACGCCAGCACCGCATCGCCCGGCTGCTCGAGACCAACGCGGTGACGAGCCAGGGACAGCTCGTGACCCTCCTGGCCGCCGACGATGTCGAGGCCACCCAGGCGACCGTGTCGCGCGACCTCGAGGAGATGGGCGCCGTCAAGGTACGCGTCCTCGGCGGTGAGTCCGTCTACGCGCTGCCCGAGCTTCCCGTCCACCAGGTGGCGCCCGAGGATCATCTCCGACGGGTGCTCGGGGAGTGGGTGGTCGAGGTGGCCCATTCGGCCAATCTGGTCGTGCTCCGCACACCACCGGGTTCGGCTCACGTGGTCGGTTCCGCCCTCGACCGTTGCGGTTTCGAGGGCGTCGTGGGGACGGTGGCCGGTGACGATACGGTGCTCGTCGTGGCGGCCGAGGACCCCGGCGGCTCGGTGGTGGCCTCGCGCCTGGCCGACGTGGTCGGCATGAATGTCGGCATGACAACGGAGAATGGAGCGCGGTGATGGCCAAGCGCGTGGTGCTCGCCTACAGCGGGGGCCTCGACACCTCCGTGGCGGTGACCTGGTTGCAGGAAGAGCTCGGCCTCGAGGTGGTGGCCGTGGCCGTCGACGTCGGCCAGGGCGGTGACTTCGAGGTGATCCGCCAGCGCGCCCTCGGGGCGGGGGCGGTCGAGTCGATCGTCATCGACGCCCGGGCCGAGATGGCCAACGACTACGTGGCCCCCGCCATCGCCGCCAACGCCCGCTACGAGGGGAAGTACCCGCTCGTCTCCGCCCTGTCGAGACCGGTCATCGTGCGTCATCTGGTGGCCGAGGCGCGTCGCCACGGCGCCGACGCCGTGGCCCACGGCTGCACCGGCAAGGGCAACGACCAGGTCCGCTTCGAGGTGGGGACGCGCGCCCTGGCCCCCGATCTCGAGATCTTCGCCCCCGCCCGTACCTGGGGGATGTCGCGCGATGACTGCGTCGATTACGCGGCGGCCCACGGGATCCCCATCGAGGCGACCAAAGAGAAGATGTACTCGATCGACGAGAACCTCTGGGGCCGCGCCATCGAGTGCGGCGCCATCGAGGACCCCTGGGCGCCACCACCGGCTGATGTCTATGCCCTCACCCGACCCGTCCACCATACGCCGCGTGACATCGTCATCGGTTTCGAGGAAGGGCTCCCCGTGTCCGTCGACGGGAAGGTGTTGCCTCTGCAGGATCTCATCGCCGACCTCGGTGCGCTCGTCGGTGGCTACGCCTGGGGGCGGCTCGACATGGTCGAGAACCGCCGCGTCGGCATCAAGAGCCGCGAGATCTACGAATGCCCGGCGGCACTGGCGCTGATCATGGCCCACTCCGACCTGGAGGACATCACCCTCGAGCGCGACCTGGCCCACGAGAAGGCCCGCCTCGAGCCCCGCTGGGCCGAGCTCGTCTACGACGGCCTGTGGTTCTCGCCCTTGAAGGAGGCCCTCGACGCTTTCTTCGCCTCCACCCAGCGGTCGGTCACCGGCGAGGTCCGCTTGAGCCTCGCTCCCGGGACCTGCGCCGTGTCGGGGCGGCGCAGTCCGCTGTCGCTCTACGACCACGGCCTCGCCACCTACGACTCCTCCGACACCTTCGAGCACGCCGATGCCGAAGGCTTCGTCCGCTTGTGGGGCCTCGGGGTGGCCACCTGGGCCGCCCGCCAGGGCGGACCCTCGTGACCCTCTGGGAATCGAGGCTCGGTTCCACCGCCGAGGAGGTCATGGCCTTCACCGTCAGCCTTCCCTTCGATCGACGACTGGCGACCGACGACCTGACCGGTTCGCGCGCCCATGTCCGGGGCCTGCGGCGCGCCGGGGTCCTCGACGACGGCGAGGCGTCCATCCTCCTGGCCGCCCTCGACCGGGTCGAGGAGGAGCTGGCCTCGGGGACCTTCGCCTTCCGGGCCGAGGACGAGGACATCCACACCGCCGTCGAACGCCGGGTGACCGAGATCGCCGCCGACGTCGGGGCCAAACTGCACACCGGTCGCAGCCGCAACGACCAGGTGGCCACCGACCTGCGACTCTTTACCCGCCGCGAGCTGATCCTGGTGGCCCGTCACGTGCTCGGCCTCCAGGAGGTCTTGAGCCATCGGGCGGCCGAGGCCGGGGACGCCTACCTGCCCGGCTACACCCACCTCCAGCGCGCCCAACCGGTCCTTCTCTCCCATCACCTCCTGGCCCACGCCTGGGCCCTGGCCCGCGACGTCGACCGGCTCATGCACTCCGTCGTCCGACTGGACGTGAGCCCGCTCGGAGCCGGCGCCCTGGCCGGGTCCTCCCTGGCCCTCGATCCCGACGCCGTGGCCGCCGAGCTCGGTTTCGCCGGCCGCTTCGAGAACTCCCTCGACGCCGTCAGTGACCGCGACTTCGTGGCCGAGGCCCTCTTCGACCTGGCCCTGCTCGGTGTCCACCTGTCACGCATCGGCGAGGAGCTCGTCCTGTGGTCGTCCGAGGAGTTCGCCTTCGTTACCATCGACGACGCCTACGCCACCGGAAGCTCGATGCTGCCCCAGAAGAAGAACCCCGACGTGGCCGAGCTGGCCCGCGGGAAGGCCGGACGCCTCATCGGCCACCTGGCCGGAATGCTCGCCACCCTGAAGGGCCTGCCCCTGGCCTACAACCGCGATCTCCAGGAGGACAAGGAGCCGCTCTTCGACGCGGTCGACACGACCGCGGCCACGGTCCGCATGCTCACCGAGCTCATCACCGTCGTGCAGTTCGACATCGACGCGATGCGCCGAGCGGCATCCGACCCCGCGCTCCAGGCGACAGACGTGGCCGAGCACCTCGTCGCCAACGGCGTGCCCTTCCGGGAAGCGCACGGCATTGTCGGTGCGGTGGTGGCGCGGACGGTCGCCGCCGGGCGAACGCTCGCGGATGTCGGCCTCGGTGAGTGGCGGGCGGCCTCCGATCGCTTCGATCCGAGCGTGCTCGAGCTCTTCGACCCTGATGCGGCGCTCCGCCGCCGAGATGTCCCGGGGGGTCCCGGGCCCCGCTCGGTCACCCGGCAACTCACTCGTGCCCGCGCACTGATCGCCCGCACCCGGAGGACCGCGGCGGGCGGTTGAACCGGCGACCGAACGTATCCTGAGATCCGTGACCCGAGCCACCCTCATCGTCGGCGATGTCCAGGGTGACGTGGACCGGCTCCGGCAGGCGCTCGAGCCGTACCCGGAGGACGAGGTGGACACGGTCTTCCTCGGCGACTTCTTCCAGGGCGGTGAACCCGGCGCGGGTGGCGGTGCGGCCGCGGCCAGGCTCGCCATGACCCGTCGCAACTCGTCTTCCGTGCTCGGCAACCACGACCTCTTCCTGCTGGTGATGGTCGAGCGATCGCGCGGCGGTGACCAGCTCGGCGCCTGGCGCACCCGCGACGGGCTGAGCATCGAGGATCTGTGGTTGAGCCGGCGTGGCGACTGGGCCGACCTCAACGCGGTGGCGTCGGACGCCGAGCTCGAGGCATGGCTGCGAGCGCTTCCGTTTCTCGTCGAGCTCGAGGACGGCACCCTGGCGCAGCACACCGACGACGACCGCTACGCCGAGATCGGCGACACCGTCGACGCGGTCAACTCGGCGGTGCGCGCCTGGCTCGCCACCACGGGCGGCGCATTCCAGGCCCTTCGCTACACCATCGGGAGGCACGGCTTCGACGACCCGGAGCGCCTGCGCCGGTACCTCGACCACTTCGGGGTGCGGCGAGTGGTCCACGGGCACACCCCGCATTGGGACGACGTGCCGATCTCGTTTCACGGGGGCCTCGCAGTCGGATACGACGGCAGGTTCTCGCGCTTCTGGGGTCGCGCCGAGGGTGAGGAGCCGGGCCCGATCGGGGCGACCGTGGCGATCCTCCCGCCGCTTCCGGTCGGCGCCGGCTGATCGCCCCGCGCCTCAGGGGTGGCGGCTGAGCATCTCCCCGAGGCGCGCGATCGGCGGCTCCTGACCGGCGGTCACGTAGGCCGTCACCACCAGCGAGAGCAGGAGCACCTTGAGGGCGCGGAACGGGGCTGCAGCCTGCTGCTGCGCCACCAGGCCCGAGAGCGCGATGCCGTCGATCGCGCTGAGGATTGCGCCGGCAAGCTCGCGCGGGGAAACCAGCGAATACGCAGGCAGCCGCCCGAGCACCTGGCGCAGCTCGACCTCGACCTCGTCCATGAGGTGGGTGCGCAGCGCTGCACAGCGCACTCGGAGCGCGGGGCTGCTCAGGCTGACCGTGTAGAGGTCGATGAGCATGCGGAAGAACTCGGGCTGATCGGCGCAGCGGGCCTCGGCGTGGTCGAGACCGGTCACGATGCGTTCCAGCGGATCGTCCACCGCTTCGACCACCGCCTTCCAGCTGGCGACCATCTGCCGTTCGGTCACCGTCACCACCTCGAGGAGCAGCTCCTCCTTCGATTCGAAGTAGTAATGGAGGAGTCCGGGCGCGACCTTCGCCTCACGAGCGACGTCCTTGAGGGAGGTCTCCGCGTAGCCCTGGCGGCCCAGGACCGTAGCCGCGGCGCGGACGATCTGGGCTCTCCTCCCGGCCTCGTCGGCGTCGACGCCCTGGACCGCGGTTCCCTCGTCCGTGGCGTTGATCGTGGCGATGTTTCTCACGCGTTCAACCTGAGCGGGAATGCTAACCCGACGAACGCGCTTGCGAGTGCTGAGCCCCGACGAACGCGCGTTCTTCGTCAAGGCGATGACGCTTCTCGAAGCCGAGTTGAACGTCGACGCCGAAGCGTCGCAGCACAAGCGGGTCTGACCGGCGCCCAGCTCAGGCGATGGGCTTGTGGAATCCCACGCCGATCGCGCCCGGTCCGCTGTGGCACCCCACCACCGGGCCGACGACGGTCAGCGCCGGCTCGCCCGAGACGAGCGGTCGCATCCGCTCGACGAGCTCGGCGGCGATCCGCGGGCGGTTGGCATGGGCGACCACCAGCTCGGCGCCGCCCCACGCCGAGGCCGCCTTCCTGCATTCGTCGACGACGCGGTCGATCGCGCGCGGATACGTCCGGACCCGCCCCACCGCCTCGATGACCCCGTCGCGGATCTCCAGGATCGGCTTGATGTCGAGCACCGAGCCGAGCAACGCCCGCGCCCCGCCGATGCGTCCGCCGCGCCGCAGGAACTCGAGGGTCTCGACCGTAAAGAGCACCTTGTCGGTGCTCCCGACCGCCGCGATCGCGGCCACCACCCGGTCGGCGTCGCCGCCTGCTTCGATGACCCGCACCGCCTCGCGCACGGCGGCGTAGTGACCGACCGCCACGCTGCGGGTGTCGACCACGCGGATGTCCAGCTCGGGCAGCGCCGCTCGCGCCTGGATCGCGGATGCATAGGTGCCGCTGAGGTCGGCGGAGATGGTGGTGCAGACGATCGCGCCACCGTCCGCACCCAGCTCCCGGAAGACGTCCTCGAACTCCGCCGGTGTGGGCTGTGAGGTTCGCGGGAATGGACCCGGGGCGGCCAGCCTCGCGTAGAAATCCTCGGCGGTGATGTCGACTCCGTCGGCGAAGGTCTGATCGCCGAAGATCACCTTGAGGGGCACCACCCGCACCGTGTGAGCGGCGCGAAAGGCCGGGTCGAGGTCGGCGGTGCTGTCGCACACGAGGTGGACCGAGGGCATGGCGCCGTAGCCTACCGCGCCGTCAGCAGTCTCGCCGGGTCCTCGCCGTTGTCCTCGGCGACGAGCAGGGCACCCAGGAGAGATCGATCCTCGCCCAGCGTGCCGCGGGCAATCTCGGGCTGTGGCTGGAGAAGCAGGTAGCGCTGGATCGTCTCGAACAGTGAGGGGGCGAACCGGCCCCAGCTGGCGCAGACGCCACCGCCGAAGATGACCACGTCGGGATCGTGCACGGTGGTGACGTTGACGGTGGCGAGCCCGATCCAGCGGCCGACCTCGACCCAGGCGTCGGGATCGCTCAGGTGCTCGGGGGCGATCCCGTACCTGCGTGCGATGGCTCGCCCGCTGGCCAGCGCCTCGAGGCAGCCGGCGCCACCGCAGTGGCAGGGGGGTCCGCCGAGCCATGCCGGCCAGAGCACCATGTGGCCCCCCTCCGTGTCGTGCCTGCCGACGACGATCCGGCCGTCGCGCACCACGCCGCACCCGATTCCCGTCGAGACCGTCCAGTACACGACGGTGCGGTGACCCGCGCCGGCGCCGAGGCGGGCCTCGGCGAGCGCGGCGCAATTGGCATCGTTCTCGACAAAGACCGGGCAGTCGAAGCGCTGACCGAGCAGGTACGCCATCTCCAGCCCGTGCCAGGAGCCGGGCATGCCCGGCGGGTTGCGCAGCGCCCCGGTCGTCCGGTCGAAGGGGCCCGGCGCGGAGATCGCGATCGCCTCGGGGAGAACGCCGCCCATCACCCCCTCGACCAACCCGCGCAGCGTCGCGAGCGGGGACTCGACGGGCGTCGGGATCCGCCGAACCGCGCCGATCGCCGCGCCGCGCCCTGCGGAGGCCGCGATCTTGGTGCCGCCGATGTCGAGGAGCGCGATCACGGGCCGATGATGCCTACACTCGCCGCCATGCTGCTCGCGATCGACGTCGGGAACACCAACATCGTGGTCGGGGTCTTCGACGGCGAGCAGCTCGTCGCCGATTTCCGGATCCACACCGACGATCGCTTCACTGGCGACGAGCTCGGGCTCGTGGTCGTCGATCTGCTCGGACAGCGTGACCTGTCGCCGGCGCAGGTCAGCGCCGTGGTGGTCAGCAGCGTGGTTCCCACGCTCGCGCGAAGCATCGATGAACTTTCCCACACCTACTTCAACCAGCCGCCGATGATCGTCGGGCCGGGGACGCGGACGGGCATCCGCATCCAGTACGACGATCCCCGGCGCGTGGGTGCCGACCGGATCGCGAACGCGATCTCGGCTCACCACCTGTATCAGGGGCCCGCCATCGTCGTCGACTTCGGAACGGCGACGACCTTCGACGCCATCGACGCCAGAGGGGACTACCTCGGCGGCGCGATCGCGCCCGGCATCCAGCTCAGCCACGATGCCCTGGTGAACCATGCGGCGATGCTCATCCGGGTCGAGCTCACTGCTCCGGTGGAGGCGATCGGCCATTCGACGACCGGGAGCATGCAGTCGGGGATCGTATTCGGTTACGTCGGCCTGGTCGAGGGGCTCGTCGGGCGGTTCCGCAAGGAGATGGAGGGGCAGCCCAAGGTCATCGCCACGGGGGGATTGGCGCCTTCGCTGGCGAGGCTCATCCCGGCGATCGACATCGTCGACGAGCGGCTGACGCTCCACGGGCTCCGGCTCATCCACGACCAGAATCGCTGAGCCGGGCCGACCTGCCCCGTACCATGCGGGGATGGCAGTCGCGGCGACGGCCGTCGGTCCAGTTCGGGTCGGCGGTCTCGAACTCTCCTCACCGGTGCTGGTCGCGCCCATGGTGGGTATCACCGACGCGCCCTGCCGTGCCCTGTGCCGCGAGTTCGGCGCCGGCCTGGTGTCGACCGAGATGGTCGCCGCCGAAGCGGTGGTCCGGAGCACCGACGCGGCGCTGCATCTCCTCGATTTCCCCGGCGACGTGGCGCCGGTCGCCGCCCAGCTGGTGGGCTGCGACCCCGCGATGATGGCCGACGCCGCCCAGGTCTGCGTCGAGCGCGGCGCCGTGCTCGTGGACGTCAACCTCGGCTGCCCGGTTCCCAAGGTGGTGAGCCGGGGGAGTGGCGCCGCGCTCGCCCGCGACGTGAGCGCGACCGCCCGGGTGGTTGCGGCGATGGTCGAGTCGGTCCGAGTCCCGGTCACCGTGAAGATGCGCCTCGGGTGGGACGCGTCCACCATCAACGCCCCGGAGCTCGCTCGCGCGCTGCAGGATGCCGGCGTGGCGGCGGTCACCGTCCACGGGCGGACCCGGTGCCAGAAGTACGAGGGCACCGCGGACTGGGCCGAGATCGCGCGGGTCAAGGAGGCGGTCAGCGTCCCGGTCTTCGGCAGTGGCGACGTCGAGGACGTCGACACCCTGGCGCGGCGGATCCAGTCGGGGGTGGTCGACGGCGTCGTGATCGCCCGGGGGATGCTCGGCAACTTCTGGTTCGTCCGCCAGGCCGTTCATCGCATCGCGACCGGCAGCAGGCTCCCCGATCTCGACTTCGCCGACCGGATCGCTCTCGCTCGCCGCCACCTCGACATGCTCTGCGCGTACCACGGGGACGAGCGCGCGCTCCGCATCGGCCGCAAGTACGTCGCCTGGACGATCCGTGGCTGCGCCGGAGCTGCGCGGCTTCGAGCCGAGGTCCAGACCATGGACACGCGTGACCGGCTCGATGCGTTGCTCAATCGCGCGCTCGCCGCCGGACCGCACCCGGAGGGATGGTTCAGGCCGGCGTTCGTCAGCGGAGAGGGCTGAGGGATTACAAAGAAGAAGGGCGCCCCTGGAAACCAGAGACGCCCCGAGAGGGGGGGCATTGATAGCGGTCCGCACAGTGACCTCGCTGCGGATCATATGAACNNGTTGCTCGCCTATACTCCGGGCTCCGCAGAGCGGAGGTCGTCGGTTACCCCGCCAATATTTACGTGCACCAGGGAATTGAATGGACAAACCTGTGTTGCTCACGCGAGACGGTCTCGTCAAGCTTGAGCACGAATTAGAAGAATTGCGCACCGTTCGTCGCTCCGAGGTGGCCGAGCGCATCAAGTACGCCAAGGACTTCGGCGACATCTCGGAGAACGCCGAGTACGACGAGGCGAAGAACGAGCAGGGGATGCTCGAAGGACGCATCCTCGTGATCGAGAACATGCTCCGCAATGCCGTCATCATCGAAGAGGGCAGCGAGAGCGGCATCGTGAGCGTCGGCACAACCGTCGACGTCAAGGATGACTTCGGCAAACAGACGCTCACGATTGTGGGCCCTGCCGAGGTTGATGTCGCCGAGGGCCGGATCTCCATGGAGTCGCCGGTCGGCAAGGCATTGCTGGGTCACAGCGTCGGCGACACCGTCGACGTGGTCAGCCCCGGTGGTTCCCGACAGATCAAGATCGTCAAGATCAACTAGGGAACGGCGCGGCGCGTCAAGCGCACGCGGCGAGCCTCGCCGGGGAAGATAGGCCGCATGCCATCCGACGACCTCTTTGCAGAGCGCCGGCGCAAGGTCGATGAGCTCGCCGCGCGTGGGATTCCGTCCTACGGTGTCGACTTCGCGCCGAGCGCGACCACGGATGAGGCGCGCCGGCTGCTCGACGCGTACGAGGCCGAGCATCCCGGCGCGGACACCGATTCGCCCGATCGTCCGGTTGTTGCCGTGGCTGGACGGATCATGCAGCTGCGTGACCTCGGCGGGGCGGCGTTCGCTCATGTCGAGGACGAGTCGGGCCGCCTGCAGGCGTGGTTTCGCGCCGATCGCGCCGGGGATGCGCACGCGATGGTGCCGATGCTCGACCTCGGCGACATCGTCGGCATCAAGGGACCGATCACGCGGACACGTCGTGGGGAGCCGACGGTGCTCGTCGACACCGTCACGCTGCTCGTCAAGTCTCTGCAAGCGCCTCCCGAGAAGTTCCACGGTCTCCAGGACCAGGAGACGCGCTATCGCAAGCGCTATCTCGACCTGCTCAGCAATGCGACGCAGCGCCGCCATTTCGCCACCCGGACACGGTTGATCCGGGCGTTGCGGGCGACGCTCGATCAGCGCGGTTTTGTGGAAGTCGAGACACCCATCCTGCAGCCGATCCCGGGTGGCGGTCATGCACTGCCCTTCGAGACGCACTGGAACGCACTGCATACCGACGTCTACCTGCGCATCGCCATCGAGCTGCACCTCAAACGGTTGATCGTCGGTGGCTACGCGCGCGTCTATGAGATCGGCCGCGTCTTTCGCAATGAAGGCTTGTCGCCCCGGCACAACCCGGAGTTCACCATGCTCGAGGCGTACCAAGCGTATGCGACCTATGACGACATGCGTGAGCTCACCGAGTCGCTGATCACGGCGGCCGCGAACGCGGCCGGACCGCAGGTGGCCGAGGCACCGGAGGGTGGGAGCGCGCCGTGCGAAGACCCGCTGTTGCGTACCGCGTTCGGCCGCTCGCTCGACCTTCGGCCGCCATATCGCGTCGCAACCATGGTCGACCTGGTGCGTGAGCACACGGGCATCGATGCGCTCGCATCGTGGGACGCTCTGCACGGAGTTGCAGCCAGCATCGGCGTCGAGGTGTCACGCGACCTCGGCCCCGGCGGCGTCCTCCTCGAGATCTACGAGCAGCGCGTTGAAGGCGAGCTCTGGGATCCGACCTTCGTCCTGGACTACCCGGCCGAGGTGAGCCCGCTGGCGCGGCGCCGTCGCGACGATCCCCGGTTTGTCGAGCGCTTCGAGCTGATCGTCGCGGGCCGGGAGCTCGCCAACGCATTCAGCGAGCTCAACGATCCGATCGACCAGCGCGCGCGTTTCGAGGAGCAGGCGCGGTTGCGCGCCGCGGGGGACCCCGAGATCCCGCCGATCGACGAGGACTTTCTCGAGGCCATCGAGGTCGGCATGCCGCCCGCCGGCGGGCTCGGCATCGGCGTCGACCGGCTGGTGATGATCCTCACCGACTCGCCGACCATTCGCGACGTGCTGCTGTTCCCGACCATGCGCCCGCAGCACCGCGGTGGCGACGCCTGATGCTGCCGATGCAACGCATCCGCGATGACCCGGAGTCGGTTCGCGAGGGCGCTCGCAGGAAGGGCGAGAGCGCGCCCATCGATGAGCTGCTCGCCGTCGACGCCGACGCACGCAGTCTGCGCACCGAGGTCGAGCAGGCTCGAGCCGAGCAGCGCGCCGCGTCCGCGGCGGTGCGAGGGAAGCCGTCCGACGAACAGCGAGGTGCGCTGACCGCGCTGAAGCAGCGCATCCAGGAGGGCGAGGCGCGCCTCGCGGAGCTCGAGCAGCGTGTCGAAGCGTTGCTGCTCGAGGTGCCCAACCCGCCGCACGAAAGCGTTCCGGACGGCGCCGGTCCTGAGGACAACGTCGTCGCGCGCACCTGGGGTGATGCCCCGAGCTTTGGGTTCGATCCGCTGCCGCACTACGAGATCGGCGAGCGCCTTGGCGTCTTTGATTTCGAGCGCGCCGCGAAGGTCAGCGGCTCGCGCTTCGTCGTCCTGCGCGGTGACGGTGCGCGATTGCAGCGGGCCCTCACGTCGTTCATGCTCGACGTCGCGCGGGAGCACGGGTACACGGAGATCGCACCGCCGTTCCTCGTCCGTCGCGAGGCGATGATCGGCACCGCGCAGCTGCCCAAGTTCGAGGACGAGGCATACCACGCGGACGACGGCCTCTTCCTGATCCCGACCGCCGAGGTGCCCGTGACCAATCTCTACTCGGGCGAGATTCTCGAGGCGGCGCAACTCCCGATCACGCACGTCGCGCTCACCCCCTGCTGGCGGCGCGAGGCCGGCGCGGCGGGAAAGGACACGCGCGGGTACATCCGTCTCCATCAGTTCGAGAAGGTGGAGATGGTGCGATTCACCACCCCGGAGACATCGCTCGACGAGCTCGAGCTGATCACCTCGCATGCAGAGCACGTCCTGCAGCGCCTTGGCCTGCACTATCGCGTGCTGCTCATGTGCACCGGCGACCTCGGATTCGCGCAGTGCAAGAAGTACGACGTCGAGGTGTGGGCGCCGGGGTTGCAGCAGTGGCTCGAGGTGTCGTCATGCTCGGTGTTCGCGGATTTCCAGGCGCGACGAGCCAACATCCGGTACCGTCCCGCGCCTGGTGAGAAGCCGCGCCACGTGCACACGCTGAACGGCAGCGGCCTCGCGGTGGGGCGCACCTGGCTCGCCATCCTCGAGAACTACCAGCAG
>PKWB01000081.1:18744-19281 GCA_003131685.1 Candidatus Dormiibacterota bacterium | reverse complement strand
CGCGTTCCCGACGGGGAGTTCCAGAAGTACACGACCGAGAGCGGTGCGTACATTCGCGAGCATTTCTTCGGCCCGGATCCGCGCCTTCGCAAGATGGTGGAGCACCTGTCCGACGACGATCTGCGCCACCTGCGCCGCNNTACTCCGCATACAAGCTCGCGCTCGAACAGCGCGGTGCACCGACGGTGGTCCTCGCGCACACCGTCAAGGGCTGGACCCTCGGTGTCGGGTTCGAAGGACGCAACTCGACCCACCAGATCAAGAAGATNNCCTCCGACGAGGTCGAGTACCTGCTCATGCGCCGTCGCGCGCTGGGTGGGATGCTACCCCGCAGGCTGGTGCGGAACAAGCCGCTGGAGCTGCCCGGCGAGGCGCCGTACGCCGAGTTCCTCACCGGCAGCGGGACGCGCGCCGCGTCGACCACCATGGTCTTCGCCGGCCTGCTGCGCAACCTGCTCCGTGACAAGGCCATCGGCAACCGGATCGTCCCGATCATCCCGGATGAGGCGCGCACATTCGGCATGGACGCGCTCTTCA
>PKWB01000081.1:0-18660 GCA_003131685.1 Candidatus Dormiibacterota bacterium | reverse complement strand
CCGTTCTACATCTACTACTCGATGTTCGGATACCAGCGCGTCGGTGACCTCATCTGGGCATTCGGCGATTCGCGCGGTCGCGGCTTCATGCTCGGGGGCACCGCCGGACGCACGACGCTCAACGGCGAGGGCCTGCAGCACGAGGACGGACATTCGCCGCTGCTGTTCAGCGCGATTCCGAACGTGCGCATCTACGATCCGGCGTTCGCGTACGAGCTGGCGACGGTGATTCGCGACGGTATGCGGCGCATGTACGTCGACGGCGAGGACATCTTCTACTACATCACGCTGTACAACGAGAACTATCCGATGCCGCCGATGCCCGAGGGCAGCGAGGAAGGCATCCTGCGCGGTCTCTACCTGTACAAGCGTGCCGAGGGCGAGCGCACGCACCGGGCGCGCATCCTCGCCAGCGGGAGCGCGGTGCAGGCCGCCCTCGAAGCACAGGCGATGCTGCTCGAGCAGCACGACGTCGCCGCCGAGGTGTGGAGCGTCACCAGCTTCCAGCTGCTGCGCCAGGATGCGCTCGAGGTCGAGCGCTGGAACCGGCTGCATCCCGACCTCGAGCAGCGCGTGGCCTACGTCGACGAGCAGCTCGGTGCCGATGGTGGGCCGATCGTCGCGGTGACCGACTACATGAAGGCGGTCCCCGACCAGATCGGACGTTTCATGAAGGCGCCGTTCATCCCACTCGGCACCGACGGCTACGGCCGCAGCGATACGCGGGTCGCGCTGCGCCGCCACTTCGAGGTGGACGCCGGGTCGATCTCGGTCGCAGTGCTCGACGGGCTGGCACACCAGGAGCAACTCCCCCGTCACGTCGTTGCCGCCGCCATCGAGCACTACGGGCTGGACACCGAGCTTCCCGACCCTCGGGACCGCTGACGCGCAGCTCAGCCGGAGCCGAAGGGAAGCGACGCGCGTTCGGTGTACACCGCACCTCCGGGGGCGGGGCGTGACTCGTAGAGCACCAATCGCGAAGCGGTGAACCGGATGTCGGGCTGTTGCTGCGCCGCGAACGCCCACGCATGTCGTGCGGCGTCGCTCCAGGGCAACCGTGGTCGCCCAAACGTGCAGTGCGGGTTGTAGCGGCGCTGGTCGACCTCGAAGCCGGCGGCGCCGAGGACCGCCCGGCAATCGTGGGCAAGGACGGTGAGCGGAGCGACCTCGTGCGACGGTCCGAGCCAGAGGACGCGGGGCGTACCGCGCGGCGGAAACGAGCCGAGCCGATCCAGGACGACGTCGAATGGGGATGCACGAGTGACCAGGGGCGTCACCATCTCGATGGCGACTGCGGCACGTTCGTCCTCGACCTGGCCGAAGAAGTGCACGGTCAGGTGGAGCGTTTCAGGACGCGCCCAGCGAACCTCCGCCACGCGCTCGCGAAGCTCACGTTGCAGCCGCTGTGCTCCCTCGAGTCCCGGTCCGGCGACGGGTACCGCGAGAAAGCACCTCACCCAGCGGGTGCGGCGGTGGCGCTTGCCCTGGGGCTCGGGCTGGCCGGCGGCGGCGTGGGCGCGGGGGACGTGCATGGGTTGCCACCTGCGTTGGTCAGCGTCACCTCGATCGCGTTCGCCTTGCAGAGCGTGTCGACCTGCGTGAACAGCGCTTCGACGAACCAGTTGGGCCTGTCCATGACGTTGTACGGATTACCCGCGTAGATGAGGATGTGGCGGACGCCCCAGCCCTGTGCCGTCTTCGAGTACACCATCACGATGTCGTAGCCGCCGGCGTCATGGACCGGGGTCTTGGTGTACGCGCCGACCGGCGTTGACTCGACTGCAGCCGCAAAGGCCTTGTCATACGCCTTGAGCACTGCCGCGGTCAGGACACCGAGTGCGCCGCCCTTGGCCGCCGTCCCCGTCGACCCGGAGTCATCCGAATAGGTCTTGGCGGTGGCGCTGAAGTTCGCTCCCTTGGCGAGGAGAGACTCGACCAGGCCGGCCCGTTGCTGCGCGAAGACGTCCTCGACGCGCTGCTCGTTGAGGTTCGAGCTGATCTCGTCCTCGAGCTGAGCAATCGACCCCCCGGCGCCAGCGAGGTCGGTCTGCAGCGCACTCATCCCGCCCGCCTGCTGCGCGTCGGTGGCGACCTCCGCCGCGACCTCTTTCGACGTTGCCTCGAGCCCGAGCTTGGCCGCCTCCTCGCGGATGACGGTGTCAACGATGAGGCTGCGCAGGACTGAGGAACGTACCGACGTGACCTGGGCGCCGCCCGCGCAGCTTCCACCTCCCTGCTCGATGCTGACGCAGACGCTCTGATACCGGACGTTGAACTGGGCAAGCGTGATGGCTTCGGGACCGACACGCGCGATCACCGGCGACGGCTTCGACACCGGCGGCTTGGTGGAGCTGCACGCCGCAAGTACGACTGCACACATCGCCACGATCGCCACCCCGCCTCTTCGATGGAACATCCTCAGGCCAGTGTATCGGGGGCTGCCGCGGGCCCGGCTCGGCCGGTGCTCCGACCGCTGACCCGAGCTCTGAACGACGGGGTGACCACGACGATCACCGTCGTCGCGCCGACCAGCAGCGCGCCAACGCCGATGGCGTTGAAGAGGACGGCATGCGGCATCAGGCCGTATGCGACCGTGCCGAGTGGTTGCAGTCCCGCGAAGATCGTCGCGTAGATACCGAGGAGCCTGCCGCGCAGCGCGGGGTCGGTGTCGGTCTGAAGGAGCGTCGTCATCGACGTGCTGATGGCGACGAACGCGAAGCTGATGCCGACCAGGGCGGGCAACGTGACGCCGAGCGCGGTGCCGTGGGCCACGACGAACAGGCTTGCGGCGTAGACGACCCCTCCGACGAGCATGAGCTGGAGGCGCCCGGCGCCCCGCCCCATCGATGCGATGGCCAGGCCACCCACGAGCCCCCCGATCCCACCGACGCTGTACATGATCCCAAGCGCCTGGGGTCCGACGTGCAGCTCCGTTTTAGCTAGAACCGGCAGAAACGGCATGTATGAGACGCCGCAGAATGCGAGCACCGAGGCGACGATGACCACGCCGCGGATGAGAGGGTCCGCGCCCGCAACTCGGAGCCCGGCGATCAGCTCGCCCCATGCGGTAGCGCCCGCCGGTCGTGGCAACGGTGCGACGTCCGGGATGACCGTGAGGAGCACGGCGATCGGTGCCAGGTAGGCAACCGCGAGAAATCCGAAGCACACTGCCGGACCCGCGAATCCGATCAGCAAACCGGCCACGGATGGGCCGATGATCCGGGTCGCACTCATCGCAGCCGCACCCAGCGCGACGGCGTTCACCACGAGGTGGCGCTCGACGAGGTCCGCCACCAGCGCCTGGCGAGTTGGCAGGTCGGCGGCGTCGGTCGCGCCGAACACGATCGCCACCACCAGGATTGCCACAAAGCTCGCGTGGTGGGTCGCCACCAGAATTGCAAGAGACCCGGCGCTGAGCCCGAGCAGGGACTGGGTGACCAGCAGGATCCGGCGACGCGGCAGACGATCGGCGAGGACCCCGCCCGCCAGCGAGAGGATGACCGACGGAATGCCGTCCGCCGCCGCCACCGCGGCCACGGCGGTCGTGCTGCCGGTCTGCTGGTACACGAGATAGCCGAGGGCAACGACCTGCATCCAGGTGCCGAGCAGGGTCGGCCACTGCGCCGCCCAGTACCAGCGGAACGGCCGGACGCGCAGCGCCGGCGGTGGCCAGCGGCGTTCCGCGGTCGGGACCGGATCAGGCGTCGGCGTCACTCGTCAACGATATGTGCACGCTTGTCGAGGTCCGCAGGAACCCGGCGTGCCGGTAGGCTCCGTCGGCACCCGGGGCTGCCTCGAGGAAGACGGTCGCGAGCCCGGAGTCGAGGCCTCGTCGGGCCAGCGCCGATGCCATCGCCCCGGCGAACCCGCGGCGTCGGTGGGACGGTGCCACCGCGACGCCGACGACCTCGGTTGCGCCGCCCGCTGCCGGCCCCGACCGCGCCGCACCGACAACCTCCTTACTCTCGATATCCTTCGCGATCAACGCGTGCCCTCCCCGGCTCAGCGAGCCCCGCAGCCTGGTCACGGTGCGCTGGTCAGCCGGTTCCGGGTCGTCGAAGACGTCGTGCTGCAGACGCGCCATCTCGAGCAGCGCTGCGTCGTCTGCTGGTGCTTCGACGACCACGCTGCCAGGCACGCGCAGGTCGCGCACGGTGGCGGCCGTGCAGGTCATCAGCGGCAGGCGATCATCGACGGTCCACCCGTGGGCGGTCAGCCTGGCCTCGACAGCTGGTGCCACCGATGGCAAGAACTCGACGCGTGGCATGCGGTCGGCCGCGCGGAACGCCGCGACCAGGGCGGATACCTCCGCGTCATCCGGGTCGGCGCCGTCATCGGGCATCGCGTAGTTGAGAAAGCGCAGCCTGGTGACGGAGCTGAGCAGGAGGACGAAGGCTCCCACGCGGGGAAGGTCCTGTGCCCTGCGCGACTCGCGTATGAACGCCATGATCGCGCGATCGGCGTCGAGGTTGACCGCCGCCTCCGGTTCGGCCATCACCCGAGAATGCTCAGGCGGCGACGACGGTGGCACCATCGGCACGCGGCAGCGGCTGGTCGTCGAGGAATGCCGCTATCAGCGCGCGCTGGCGGCGCGAGAGCTCGGGGCTCCACGCATGACCGGCCTGCCGGATGACATCGAAGGACAGGTCCGGCGCGTCCGAGACGGCCGATTGCAGGCGCCGCACATTGACGATGCGATCGTGTTCGGCGACCAGGATCAGCGTCGGACGCCCCGAACCGCGGACCTGGGCGAGGTCGTCGCGGCGGAGCGCGTCGTGCAGCCACTCACGTGCGGCCCGCGGATCCGCCAGCACCTGGTTGTCAAAATTCGCCTTGGCGGCGACGGGATCGACGTTCTTGCCCTCGACCATCAGGCGCTTGTAGATGTCGCTCATGGTGCGCTGGTGCGCGAGCCACGTGATGCCCGGGTACACAATTGGCGCCAGCATGAAGCCGACCTGGATGTGGAACGCGCGTCGCACGAGCCACGGCGCCACCAACGGCGTGTGCAGGATGAGGCGCTCGGTCGCCTCCGGGCGAGCGCGCTGGATCGCGAGCGCAACCGGTGTCCCGAGGCACAGCCCCGCAACGTCGAACTGGTCAGCGCCGGCGTCCCGTGCTGCCGCGAGTGCGGCGCGAGCCAGTGCGGGGGCGGTATGGCCGCCGTCCAGCGGCGCCGATTGCCCGAAGCCCGGCAGGTCGGGGGCGACGATGGTGCGTCGTTGGATCAGGACGCCGAACCAGTCGGTGAAGTTCTCCGCCGACCCGATGAATCCGTGGCAGAGCAGCAGCGGTGGTCCGTTTCCTCCGGTCAGGTAGCGCAGGCGCTTGCCTTCGTATGTCGTGAAACGTTCTTCGAGCCCGTTCACGGCAGAGGTCAGTCGGTGTCGATCTGCGCGCGCTGGAGGCGTCCGCTGTAGTCGATGTACACGGACTTCCATTCGCTGAACTCGTCGAGCACGTGACCACCGGCTTCGCGGTGGCCGTTGCCGGTGTTGCGAGTCCCGCCGAACGGAAGTTGGATCTCCGCTCCGATGGTCGGGGCGTTGATGTAGACGATGCCCGAGTGGAGCTCGTTGATCGCGTGGAATGCCGTGCGCAGATCGTTCGTATACACGCTGAGGCTCAGCCCGTACTGTGTGGAGTTGGCAGCGGCAATCGCGTCCTCCACCGACTCGACCGGGATGATCACCGTGGTCGGACCGAAGATCTCCTCCTGCGCGATGCGCATCGCCGGCTTGACGTCCCCGAACACGGTGGGGCGGTAGAACCAGCCCTTGGCGAGCGCGCCCTCGGTTGCAACCTCGCCACCGAGCAGCAGCGACGCGCCCTCGTTCTTGCCGATCTCGGTGTAGGAATGGATGCGCCGGAGTTGCGCCTCGTTGATCACCGGCCCGATCTCGACGTTCTCATCGAGCCCGTCCCCCAGCCGGAGGTGCGAAGCACGCTCGACGAGTCGCGCGGTGAAGCGATCGAGCGCACCGTGCTCGACGATCAACCGCGACGAGGCGGTGCAGCGCTGTCCCGCGGTGCCGAACGCGCCCCAGAGCGCGCCGTCCACAGCGAGCTCGACGTCGGCGTCGTCGAGCACCACGATGGCGTTCTTGCCACCGAGCTCCAGCGAGCACTTCTTCAGCATCCTGCCGCAGGTCTCGGATACGATCCGCCCGGTGTCGACGCTGCCGGTGAAGTAGATGGCGGCGACGTCGGGGTGGGCGACGAGCGCCGCACCCGCATCCTCGCCGAAACCGAACACGACATTGACCACACCCACCGGGAGTCCCGCGTCCTCGAGCGCCTCAACGAAGCGGAGCGCACAGAGCGGCGTGTCCTCGGCCGGTTTCAGCACGACGGTGTTGCCGGCCATGATCGCCGGGAAGATCTTCCATGACGGGATCGCGATCGGAAAGTTCCATGGGGTGATGCAGCCGACCACGCCAAAGGGCTGGCGCACGGTCATCGCCCACTTGTCGCGCAACTCGCTGGGGATGGTCTCGCCGAAGGCTCGGCGTCCCTGGCCGGCGATGAACTTCCCCATGTCGATGGCTTCCTGGACGTCACCGCGCGCCTCGATGAGCACCTTGCCCATCTCGCGAGTCATGAGCTGCGCCAGCGCTTCCTTGCGCTCCTCGAGCAGCTCGGATGCGCGCAGGATGATCGCTGCGCGAGACGGCCAGGGCGTCCGGCGCCAGGCGTCGAACGCGTCCCGCGCGGCTGTGACCGCTGCGTCGACATCGGCGGCATCGCTTTGCGGGAACACACCGATGACGTCGTCGCTGTTGGCCGGGTTGCGCGACTCGAAGCTGCGCCCCGCCGTGCCAGCCTTGAACGTCCCGCTGATCAGGTTTCCAACCTCGAGCGCCGATTCCGCCACCGCCATCAGGCGGCCTCCTCGCGCATAGCAGCTTCGAGGATGTCCAGGCCGGCGTCGAGCTCGGGTTCCGGAATCGTCAGTGGCGGGATCAGCCGGATCACATTTGCATCGATGCCGCAGGAGAGCAGCAGCACTCCGCGAGCCAGCGCGTTCGTCGAAATGCGGTCGACGAGCGTGGTTGCGGGAGCGCCGCCCTTCATGAATTCGAGGCCGATCATCATCCCCAGGCCGCGCACGTCTGCGAGTGCCGGAATGTCCCTCTGCCAACCCCGCGCCCGTTCCATCACATGGCGGCCGAGCCGCTCGGCTCGTTCGGGAATGTGTTCGCGGGTCATGGTGTCGATGACCGCCACCACCGCCGCACACGCCACCGCGTTATCGCCGTACGTGGTGCCGTGCTCACCCGCGTGGAACGCGCTCATGACGCGGTGCCCGGCGACGATCGCCGCGATGGGCATCCCATTGCCCAGCGCCTTGGCCACGCAGATGATGTCGGGCTCGACGCGCGTGTGGTTGACCGCGAACATCTTCCCGGTGCGAGCGAACCCGCTCTGCACCTCGTCGGCGACCAGCAGGATCCCATGCTCGTCGCAGATGCGGCGCAGCATGGGCATGAACGTCGGGGGCGGGACAACGTACCCGCCCTCGCCCTGCACCGGTTCGACGATGATCGCGGCCACGGTCTCCGGGGCAGTGGTTGTGGCGAAGAGCAGTTCGAGCTCGCGCTCGACCAGCTCGCAGATGTCGTCATCGGCGTGCGTGCAATAGCGGAAGCAGTACGGGTAGCGGATATGGTGGACGCCCGGCAGCAACGGCCCCATACCGCGACGGTAGGTGGCTTTGCTGGCGGTGAGCGAGAGCGCTCCGTACGTCCGCCCGTGGAAGCCGCCGACAAACGCGATGATGTCGCTACGCCCGGTTGCGCGCCGTGCCAGCTTCATCGCACTCTCGACCGCCTCGGCACCCGAGTTGGTGAAGAAGACCTGGTCGAGCGATGGCGGCATGATTGAGACGAGCGCCGCGGCGGCCTCGATCATCTTCGGATGCATCGCGGTCACCGACGTGTGCCAGAGACGATCGACCTGCTCGTGCACGGCGGCGACCACGGCGGGGTGGCGATGGCCGAGGTTGGTGACCCCGATGCCGCAGCCGAAATCCAGGACGTCGCGCCCGTCGACCGTGTGCAGATGCGCGCCTTCTGCGCTCTCGACGACCAGGTCCGTATAGCGGTGATACGCGGGGGAGATCAGCTCCGCGTCGCGCTCACGCCATGTCGCCGCGTCCGCGGCCGTCAGCAGGCCGCTCACGACCCGGACGTTGCGGTCGCACGCCCCGATGAGGCGGGACTCCGAACCCCCACCTTGCCGAGGGCGAGGAACCCACCGAACATGATGGCGATGCCCGCCGCCTCGTAGGCGCCGAGGACGTCGAGGTTGGCGATGCCGACGGTCTTGGCCGCCGAGAAGCCGACGGCGATGATCAGGGCCCCGGCCGTGAGCAGCACGTTGCAGATGACCCGGTCGATGCCGGCGCGGTCGCGAATGAAGCGATATGCAGACCATGCGGATCCACCCACCAGCACCAGCGTCCCGACGATGTTGAGGAAGACCACGCCGATGAAGAGCAGCGAGCCCTGCTGGATGGCGTCGCCGAGCACTCCCTTGGCGGTGGCCAGCTTGGCGGCGTCGACGGGGATCACCGCAGCGTCGACCGCCAGCACGATGGTGATCGCCCCCAGCAGGATCGCGCAGGCCCATGCGACCCGGCGTGGCGCCAGCAGAAAGATCGTGCCGAGCGCCAGATAGATGACTCCGAGCACCCCACCAAGGAGGTAGAAGCCGCGGAACACCGCCGGTGACCAGCCGCCCGTCTCTCCCGCCGCCTGGAACGCGGCGGCGCCGGCGAAGATGAGCAGTCCCAGGGTCCACGCGGCGAACGCGGGGCGCCGGCTGCGGAGAAACCTGAGGAAGACGACCACAGCAAACGCTGCACTCAGTCCACTCGCAACAGCAGCGAACACCATAAGGATGATCCTAGCGAGGTTGAGAGGGTCCTTGGATTTGCCGTCGATGTGCGGTTGGATTCCGACCGGCTAGTTCCAATGGGCGATTGACAACCAGTCGTGCCCGAGTGTACACAGACAGCCTCACCAGCAATTGCCTCGCAGAGAGAGGAGAACCCAGCACATGGTCAAGCCCACCAAAGGGGTCTTGTCGATCGCTTCAATCGCCGCATTAGGGGTGCTCGCGGCATGTGGCACCACCTCGACACCCACAAGCTCCTCGGCAGGTGCGACCGGCATTGCCGGATGCCACGGCACGATCACGGTGGCCTCGGACATGCCACTGACTGGCGGTGACGCGACCGACGGACCGTTCCCGGCCTATGCGGCCCAGCTCGCCGTCACGCAGGCGAATGCCAACAAGCTGATGGGCGGCTGCACGCTGAAGTACATCAGCAAGGACGACTCGACGGTCCTCAAGAACGGGCATGACCCGGCCCAGGGAGCGGCGAACATCACCGCGCTGGCGGCGGACCCCACAGTCATGGGCGTCGTCGGTCCGTTCAACTCCTCGGTTGCGCTCTCCGAGATTCCTGTCGCATCGCGCAACCACCTGGCGTTGATCAGCCCTGCGAACACCAACCCCTGCCTCACGGCGGTGGTCGCGGTGTGCAGCGACCCGACGATCGCCATCAACACCGCGTCGCTATACCCTGGACCGCACACGTACTTCCGCGTTATCGCCAGCGACGTGCAGCAGAGTGAGATCGACGCCTACGTGGCGTACTCAGTTCTCAAGGCACACACGATCTACGTCTTCGACGACCAGGAAGCCTACGGTCGCGGGCTGGCGCTCCTGTTCATGAAGTACTACAAGGCGGACGGCGGATCTGTGGTTGGCTCGGTAAGCCTCCCCGGCGCGACCACCACCTTCTCCACGCAGCTGAGCGTTGCGCAGAGCAAGGGAGCACAGGCAATCTTCTTCGGCGGGACGACCGGCAACGGATGCGGCCTCGTGCGTCGCGACATGGGCTCGGCCGGCATGAACATCCCGCTCCTCGGCGGCGACGGCTGCGAGGATCAGTTGTTCATCACCAACGCCAACTCCGGCGCCAAGACCAGTGAGGCAAACGGTAGCTACGCGACCAGCGCGCCTGATGTGACCAAGCTCGCCAGCTCGGCGACCTTCTTCTCGCAGTACGCAGCGGCGTACGCGAGCCTGCCGGCGCCCTACAACAACGGGACCAAGGAGCCCTACACCGCGTACGGCTACGACGCGATGAACATCCTCCTTCATGCCATCAACAGCGTGCTGGTTGGCAACGGAGGCCAGCCGCCGTCCAGCAGCCAGACATTCCGCGATGACGTGGTCGCGGCGCTGCGCCAGACATCCTACGACGGTGCACTCGGCCACACGACGTTCGATGCCAACGGCGATACGACCAACACCGGATTCACCCTCTATAAGGTGACCAACGGAGCCTGGGTCGGGGTCAACACCTACGCGGTCGACACCAGCGGCAACGTCTCGGTGAAGAGCTGATCGACATGTGATCAAGGGGAGAGCGCTCGGCGCTCTCCCCTTTTTCGCGTCTGGGGAGACAGCACGATGAGCGACCAGAGCGGGACACCCGGAGCCGCACCGGGCGGCACGGGCGGTCGGACCGGCGCAGTGACACTGGTGGATCAGGGGAACCTGGGCCCACGGACATCTGAGGGCAGCAGCTTCTTCGGCGCTGTGACGCCGATCTTTCGATTTCTCTACAGTCTGATCTCGAAGAATTTCGGTGCGCTCCTCCTCGCCCTGATCGTTCTCTCGATATTTGGGACCTTCCTCCAGGGCGGCGCGACCCTGATGGGGAACCAGATCAAGAATGCCCTCGTCCTGGGGGCAATCTACGCGCTCGTGGCCATCGGCTACACGATGGTCTACGGGATCATCGAGCTCATCAACTTCGCGCACGGCGACGTCTTCACCGTCTCCGGTTTCTACGCCATCTTCATCGCGAACACGCTGCACCTGAATTCGCTGGCCACGAGCAGCTTCGGCGGCCTGCTGCTCGCTCTGGCCATCGTGTTTCCTCTCTCGATGATTGCCGCCGGACTCACGGGAATGGCGATCGAGTTCGTCGCATACCGCAGGCTGCGCGACGCGCCGCGGCTCGCGCCGCTGATCACTGCGATCGGCGTGTCGTTCCTGATCGAGGGGGTCATGCTGGTCCGGGAGGGGCCCGATTACGTGACCACCGGGCAGGCTTCGTGGATCAACGGAACGGCGTTCACGATCGGGAAGGTCGCCGTGGGCTACACCGATCTGTTCGTGGTCGGCACCGCGCTCCTGTTAATGTTCGCGCTCGGTGCATTTGTGCAGCGCACTCGCCTCGGCAAGGCGATGCGCTCCACCGCGCAGGATCGCACGGCGGCCCTGCTCTGCGGCATCGACATCAACCGCACGATCTCGGCGACGTTCTTCATCGGATCCGCGCTGGCGGCCGCCGCCGCCGTGATCTACAGCATCAACTACGGCGACGTGAAGTGGAACATTGGGTTCCGGCTCGGCATCATCGCCTTCACCGCGGCGGTGCTCGGCGGTATCGGCAACATTGTCGGCGCCGGCGTCGGTGGTTTCCTCATCGGCCTGATCTACGTCTTCGGCGGTTCGCTCATCGGTGGCGCATGGAGTGAGGCGCTCATCTTCGCGATCCTCGTGCTCATCCTCACCTTCCGTCCCGTCGGCCTCTTCGGAGTCGAGGTGACGACCCGTGCGTAAGCGTCTCGCCGCGTTCATCAGAACTGAACCCGAAGGTGGTCCGTCCTCGGCGGGCACCAGCGTCTTCTGGATACTCGCCTCGTCGGCTTCCGGCCTCCTGATAATCGGGTGGCTCTTGCCGTGGTTCGTCGGCCCGTACGACGCCGGGGTGGGATACAGCGCACAGGACGCCCTGGTTTCGTCGCCCACCGGAATCGGAACCATTCTCATCTACATCCTCGCCGTCGCGATGGTGATCCTGTTCGTCTCGCCATTTGCCGAAGCCTTCATGCGGTTCCGTGGGCGGACGTTCGGTCCGCGAGCAGACAGGATCCGCCTGTATCTCGGGATCGCCGGTGTCGTGCTCACCGGAGTCGTCTGGCTGCTCTACCGCGTGCTGGGAGAGGAACCACTGTTTGGTTCCCTGCAACCCGGCGAGATCAGCGACTCGGCGATATGGCTGACCATGTATGGGTTTGCGCTCGCCGCGCTCGTCTACGGTGCCCGCCCGTGGGTGATCGGGCGGCAAACGCTCGCGTTCGGAACTGCGGTGCTTCCCTTCGGCATCTTTCTTCCGCTGATGTTCCATCAGGCCCCGGACTTTCTGCTCTGGGCAGCGGGATCGCTCGCCATCTATATGCTGCTCGCCCTCGGCCTCAACGTCGTCGTGGGTTTCGCCGGGTTGCTGGACCTCGGATATGCGGCGTTTTTCGCGATCGGCGCGTACGCGTGCGCCTCCTTCGCATCACCGATACACAACATTCATTGGCCGCTCTGGATATTGATCTTCCTCGGTGCCGCGATCGCGTCACTGTTCGGCGCGATCCTGGGTGCGCCGACATTGCGTCTGCGCGGTGACTACCTCGCCATCGTCACGCTTGGCTTCGGCGAGATCGTCCCCGACCTGGCCACCAACAACGTGTTCAACCTGACGGGAGGCCCAAACGGCATCTCCGGGATCGATCAACCCCACTGGGGGTTCATGGACTTCAGTGAGAGCCCGCGGTGGTACTACTGGTCGCTGCTGCTGGTCTCGATCGCGGTGATCGTGTTGCTCTACAACATCGAACGATCGCGAGTCGGCCGAGCGTGGGTTGCACTGCGAGAAGACGAGGTGGCCGCCGCGGCCACCGGCATCAACACAACGACCACCAAGCTGCTGGCCTTCGCGATCGGCGCGTCAGTCAGTGGACTTGCCGGCGCGTTTTACGGCTCGCTCGTTACGGTTGTCACGCCTGACGACTTCAGCTTCTCGGTGTCGATCGCGGTGCTGAGCATCGTGGTTCTGGGTGGCATCGGCAACATCGCCGGGGTCATCCTCGGCGCCGTGATCCTGACCTTCGTCATCTTCTGGGCGCTGCCGAACATGGACGCGTGGTCGACGACGCTGAGTTCCACGGTGCACATACCCGCACTGGCGAACATCAACTTCAGCTCGTACACGTACATCATCTACGGACTCGCGCTCATTCTCATGATGCTGCTACGACCGGGAGGGCTGTTACCGAGTCGCGCACGCCGCATCGAGCTGGAGAGTGCGGGAGAGTCCGAGTCGCTCGCGGCCGTGCAGGGGATCGCCTGAGGTGGCGCTTCTCGAACTCGACAGCGTGACCAAGCGATTCGGTGGACTCCTCGCGGTGTCCAACGTCAGCTTCAGCCTCGATCGCGGTGAGATCCTGTCGATGATCGGTCCCAACGGCGCGGGCAAGACGACTGCCTTCAACTGCGTCACCGGGCTCTTCCCGATCACGTCCGGACAGATCCGGCTCGACGGTGTGTCCATCTCGGGACTTCCACCCCACAGGATCACCAAGCTCGGCATCGCCAGGACGTTCCAGAACATCCGCCTGTTCGCCTTCATGACCGCCGTCGACAACGTGATGGTCGGCGCCCACTGGTGGATGAAGGAGCGTGTCTGGGATGGGGCGTTCCAGACCAAGCGTGCGCGCAGCGAAGAGCGCTCTGTGCAGCAGCGCGCTCTGAGCCTCCTCGACCAGCTCGGTCTGTCGCGATACGCCGGCTCATATGCGCGTGAGATGCCATACGGACTGCAGCGCAAGCTCGAGATCGCCAGAGCCCTGGCGACGCAGCCGCGCCTGCTCCTCCTCGACGAGCCGGCGGCCGGTCTCAACAGCCATGAGAAGGTGGAATTGATGCAGCTCATCGCGCGACTGCGCGATGAGGGGTTGACCATCCTGCTCATCGAGCACGACATGCGTCTCGTCATGGAGGTGAGCCACCGCATCGTGGTGCTCGATCACGGCGAGAAGATCGCTGAGGGCAGCCCGGCCGAAGTCCGCACCAACCCGCGCGTCATCGAGGCGTACCTGGGCACGGGGGCCAGCGAGGCGACGCGTTCGGCATGAGCGAGAACGGACAGCCGGTGGTCGCAATCGCCGCCGACACGACCACGGTCACGGACAAGGTCATCGACCTTCGCGCGATCGATGTCTACTACGGTCGCGTCCAGGCGCTCATCGGGGTCAGCCTGGAGGTTCGGCAGGGCGAGATCGTTGCGCTGATCGGCAGCAACGGTGCCGGCAAGACCACGACACTCCGAACCATCAGCGGGCTGATCTCCCCACGGAAAGGCCAGGTGCTGCTGTTCGGCAAGGCGATTCAGGGCGTCGGGGCCGCCCAGATCGCGCGGCTCGGCGTGGGACACGCACCGGAAGGGCGCCGGCTCTTTGCGCGGATGACGGTTCGCGAGAACCTCGACATGGGCGCGTACTCGCGCGGGGACCGCGCGGGCATCCGCACCGACCTCGAGCGCGTGTACACGCTCTTTCCCCGGCTCCGCGAGCGCGACTCCCAGCTCGCCGGCAGCCTGAGCGGCGGCGAGCAGCAGATGGTTGCGATCGGCCGAGCGCTGATGAGCGCTCCGAAGGTGCTGCTTCTCGACGAGCCGTCACTCGGGCTGGCGCCCATCCTGGTGGATGCGATCTTCGAGGTCATACGCGAGATCAATGCGAAAGGAACCACGATCCTGCTCATCGAGCAGAACGCCCTCCTTGCTCTCAAGACCGCCGTCCGCGGCTACGTCCTGGAGAACGGAGCGGTGGCGCTCGCAGGTCCGTCTGAGGAATTGATCGCCTCGCCCGACATCCAACGAGCCTACCTGGGCATGTAATCTCGTTAGAGGGAAACCGGCGCGCGTCCTCGACCCGTTAAGGAAGTGATGGCACCGATCAGGGAGACGACCTCGGCCCCCGAAAATCCGATGTCGGAGACACCGGTTCCCGTTCCCGCGCCTGCTCCCGCGCCCGGACCCGGACGCGATCCGCTCACCGTCGACCCTCCAACCCGCGACTTTGTCGGGTGGACCGCGCAGCCGGAGCTCGCGANNAGCCGGCGCGGCTACGCGCGGCGCTCGACCGGCTCCGCGAGATGGCCGGCTACACCCGCAAACTCCTCGAGGTCGCGACCACCGACGACCTCACCGGTGCGCTCAGGCGAGGCGCCGGGCTCGCCGCCCTGCAGCGCGAGATCGACCGGTTTCGCCGGGTCGGCGGCCGAGGCATCGTGGTGATGTTCCTCGACGTCGACAGCCTCAAGCACGTGAACGACACCCACGGGCACGCCGCCGGCGACCGCGTGCTCGTCGAGGTCGTCACCGCGATCCGTCAACGGGTTCGCTCGTACGACCTCGTGGTTCGCTACGGGGGCGACGAGTTCCTCTGCGCGCTCGTCGACGTGGGACCGGAAGATGCCGAGCGCACCCTTGCCGATATTCGCCGTCAGTACACGGCGACGACCGGCCATTCCGTCAGCGTGGGGATGACCACCGTCGGCGAATCGGATACCGCCGACTCGGTCGTCGCGCGCGCCGACGCCGCCCTGTACGCGGAACGCCGGCGGATCGAACAGCCCCATTCCTGAGAGCCTCAGGCATCACGATTTGCCCCCCGCAACCGCGGGTACTATCGCGTCAGAAAGGAGCTCGGACGATGGCCCTCGACGTGGTCGGCAAGCTGGCCAGGGTGACCGCCGACATCACCCCAGGACACCTCGGAGAGGTGCTCATCGAGGTGCGCGCGGGCACCGAGCGGTTCCTGGCGTGCGCATCGGACAAGCAAGCAACTATCACGAAGCATTCCCAGGTCCTTGTGGTGGGTAGCCTGGGCGGTCGCACCGTTGAGGTCGCGCCGACAGACACCATGAGGTTGCCACGATGACTACGCTGGGCTACCTGATCCTGGGGATCATCATCGGCGCGCTGTTGATCCTGGTGCTGCTGTTCCGTGCGGCGTGGCGGGTCGCCGAGCCGGATGAAGCCCTGATCGTGTCGGGGTTCCGGACGAGTCAGCGCCCCGACGGTGTCGGGGAGAGCATGGGTTTCCGAATCGTCACCGGGCGCGGTTGCCTGGTCGCACCCGGCATCACCAGGGTGAGGCGTCTCTCGCTCGAAGCTCATGAGAGTGAGATCGGCGTCCCCTGCGTGTCGCAGCAGAAGATCCGGGTCGACCTGCGTGGCGTGATCGTCTACAAGGTCGGTGACGACTATCGGTCGATCGCCAATGCGGCTCGGCGCTTCCTCGATCGGCCCGCGCAGGAGCTCGAGACCAAGGTGCAGAACGTCTTTGTCGGGCATCTGCGCGCCATCGCCGGCTCGATGACCGTCGAGGACATGATCAGCGACCAGGACAAGTTCGCACAGCAGGTGCGCGATCGCTGCTCGCAGGAGATGGAGTCGTTCGGCCTGGTGATCGACAGCTTCCAGATCCAGTCGATCACGAGCCCGTCGAACTACATCGAGAACCTCGCCGCCCCGCACCAGGCGGAGGTCGAGCAGAACGCGCGGATCGCGCGCGCCAACGCCGAGCGCACGGCCGTGAGCTCGGAGCAGATCGCCCTGGCGCAGATGGCGCAGTCGTCGCGCGATACCGATATCAAGAAGGCCGGGTATCAGGCAGAGGTGGACACCGCCACCCAGCTCGCCGCGCAGCAGGGACCGCTCTCCGAAGCCAAGGCGCACCAGGCGG
Source organism: Candidatus Dormiibacterota bacterium (assembly GCA_003131685.1). Lineage (GTDB taxonomy): Bacteria > Chloroflexota > Dormibacteria > Aeolococcales > Aeolococcaceae > Palsa-851. The sequence goes on along the minus strand of PKWB01000081.1, from coordinate 2,053 downwards.
TCGTGACCGAGCAGACGCACGTTGCCGAGTTGCAGGCTCAGCAGAAGGAGCAGCAGCTCCAGGTGGACGTGCGCCGGCCCGCCGACGCCGAGGCATACCGGCAGACGACCCTCGCAGCTGCGGGGCGCGACGTGCGCATTCACCAGGCGGAGGCCGAGGCCCAGGAGGTGCGCCTCCGCGCCGAGGCGGTCGCCGCTCAGACCAAGCTGCAGGCGGAGGCGCAGGCAGCGGCGCTGAAGATGCAGGCAAGCGCCCAGGCCGACGCGACCCGGCTGACGGGCCAGGCCGAGGCTGACGCCATCAAGGCCAAGGGCCTCGCCGAGGCGGATGCGATCCGCGCCCGCATGCAGGCCGAGGCATCTGGCATCGAGCGGCGCGCCGCTGCGTTGAGCCAGAACCAGGAGGCGGTCATCGCCCAGCAGATCGCCGAGAAGCTGCCCGAGATCGTCGCTGCCGCGGCAGCCCCGTTCGAGCATATAGACCAGTTCACCGTGCTGAACGGCGCACAGGGCGTGACCAGCGCGCTCGCCGAGATCATTCAGCAGGCGGGGGCACTCACCGGCCTGGCGCGGCAGTCGCTCCTGCCCGCCATCAGCCGGGCGGCATCCGCGCCCCCCGAGGCGCAGCACCTCAATGGCACACGCAATGGCGCTGCCTATGAGAACGGTGACCGCAATGGGCGTCGCAAGCGGCAGACTCCTGTCACGATCACGGACCCGGGCTCTGCCGGGACCGACGCCAGCGAGGAGCACGCATCTCAGTGACGACAGACCTTCCCGAGCTCTCCCTCTCAGTGCCTGAGGCCGCTACGACGATGGCGCCGGCTGAGGCCGAGCGCGAGGTGACCATCGAGCCGGAGGCGGCTAAGCGGATCGACACCATGGTGCAGACGTTCGTCGTGAGCCTCCGGGCGATCGACGTCCACGGCGACGACTACCGCCGCCGTGTCGACGATATCGACAACCTGGCCGACCGCGAGATCCGCTCGACGTCGGACATGAGCAACCGGCTGCTCGACCGGCCGACCCGCGCCATGCGCGGTCTCGGCCAGGGCGACGCACCGATCGCCAAAGGCCTCCTCGAGCTGCGCCGCTCGGTCGAAGAGCTGAACCCGGCAAAGCACGATCTGACCCAGGGCGGCCCTCGCAAGCTCCTCGGGGTCGTCCCCTTCGGTGACCGGGTCCGCTCCTATTTCGCCAAGTATCAGAAATCGCAGAGCCACATCGAGGGAATCGTCGGCGCCCTGCGCGAAGGCGGGTCGGAGCTCGAGAAGGACAACGCGGCGATCGCTCAGGAGCAGAAGGCCCTCTGGTCGCAGATGGAGACCCTCCGCCAGTACACGTACATGGCCGAGAAGCTCGACACCGGCCTCGAGGCGCAGATCAACCACCTCGCGATCGGCGACCCCGAGCGGGCCAAGGTCCTCCAGGAGGACATCCTCTACCCGGTCAGACGTCGGCGTCAGGAGATCCTCACCCAGCTGGCCGTGGCCGTCCAGGGATACGCCGCGCTGCGCGTCGTCGAGATCAACAACCGGGAGCTGGTTCGTGCGGTTCGTACCGCAACCACCACGACGGTCGCCGCGCTGCGGACGGCGGTCATGGTCGCCCAGGCGCTCACCAACCAGAAGCTGGTCAGCGAGCAGGTCAAGGCGGTGAACGAGACCACCAGCTCGATGATCGAGAGCACCTCGTCGGTGCTCCGCGAGCAGACGGCCACGGTCGAAGGTCAGGCGGCCAGCCCCGGCCTCGACATGGGCTCGCTCCAGCGGGCCTGGGACAACGTCTTCGCCGCTCTCGATCAGATCGATACGTACAAGCTGCGCGCGCTCGAGGCGATGAAGATCACGGTCCGGGACCTCTCCGACCAGGTCGAGAAGTCCCACGCGCAGGTGGAGCGCCTGCACTCCGCCGACGCGACGTCCCCACGGGTGGCCGGCGGGCAGAGCCTCCGCCTCAGCTGAGGAAGGCGCCGCTCAGAAGTGAGCGGCGTGGATCCAGATCACCCCTGCGGCGGCCGCGGTCACGAAGACCGCGTACTCGGCGATGAGCTC
>PKWB01000119.1:19110-19357 GCA_003131685.1 Candidatus Dormiibacterota bacterium | reverse complement strand
GAACGAGGCGAGGCGGACGGTGGGCCGATCGTCCTTCAGGCCGCGGTGCCGGTCGAGATGGACGACGACGCGGCAGCCCTGCGCCGCCGGATCCACGAACGCGAATGGGAGCTGCTGCCGCGCGCCGTGGCGCTGTGGTGCGCCGGAAGGCTGCAGCGCGACGGCACGCGCATCCGGGTGCTCCCAGCGCCTGCGCCGGCGCCGGTCTGAGCATGCGCGCGCTCCTCTCGGTCAGCGACAAGACCGG
>PKWB01000119.1:0-19103 GCA_003131685.1 Candidatus Dormiibacterota bacterium | reverse complement strand
GCGATCCACGCGGGCATCCTCGCCCGTCGCGACAATCCCGACCACATGCGCCAGCTCGCCGAGAGCCGGTTCGACCCCATCGACATGGTCGTCTCGTCGCTGTACCCGTTCTCGGACACGCTGGCGAGCGGAGCAGATGAGGACACGATTGTCGAGAACATCGACATCGGCGGTCCCACGCTCATCCGCGCCGCGGCCAAGAACCGCGACTCGGTGGCGGTGGTCGTCTCGCCGTCGCAGTACGAGCCCATCCTCAGCGAGCTGCGCGAGCACCGCTCGCTGTCACCGGCGACCCTGCACCGGCTGGCGTCGGAGGCGTTCACCCACGTCGCCGCGTACGACACGCAGGTTGCCGCCTGGATGCGCGCCGGCGCGCTTGTCGTGGCCTTGCCCCGGGAGCTGACCATCGGCGGGCCGCGATTGCACGAGCTCCGCTATGGCGAGAACTCGCATCAACGAGGCGCGCTCTATGCCGTCCCGGGACCACCAGGTGGCATGGCCCACGCGCGCCAGCTACAGGGGGCGGCGCTCTCGTTCACCAACTGGCTCGACGTCGACGCGGCGCGAGCGCTGGTGGCCGACTTCGAGGAGCCTGCCGCCTGCGTGATCAAGCACACCAACCCCTGCGGCTTCGCCGTCGGCGAGACGCCGGTGGACGCGTACCGGCGTGCCTACGAATGCGATCCGCGCTCAGCGTATGGCGGCATCGTCGGCGTCAACCGGCCGATCGACCTCTTCACCGCGATGGCGCTCACCGAGACCTTTCTCGAAGCGGTGGTGTGCCCGAGTCTCGACGACGAGGCCGCGGCGCACCTCGCCACCAAGCCCCGGATCCGCGTGCTCGTCGTGGACCGGCCGTCCCATACGGAGCCGCTCGACGTACGCAGCATCGACGGCGGGTTGCTCGTGCAGACTCGCGACCGCGTGATCACCGATCGCTCGACGATGACGGTCGCGAGCGCTCGTCAGCCCGACGAGGCCGAGTGGCGCGAGCTGCTCATCGCCTGGCGGGTCTGCCGGCATGTCAAGTCCAACGCGGTGGTCGTGGTCCGTGACGGCATGGCGGTCGGCGTCGGCGCCGGCCAGATGTCTCGCGTCGAGTCAGCGGAGCTCGCGGTGGCTCGAGCCGGCGACCGTGCGCGCGGGGCCGTCTCCGCGTCCGACGCGTTCTTTCCGATGCCAGACGGACTCGAGACTCTCGGCAATGCCGGGGTGCGCTCGGTCATCCATCCGGGCGGGAGCAAGAACGACTCGAAGGTGACCGAAGCCGCCGATGCCCTGGGCATGGCGGTCGTCCTCACCGGGGAGCGTCACTTCCGTCATTGAGACTTGCGTCACTGAGCTCTGCGTCATTGACGACTTGCGCCACTGACCCTTGCGTCACTGACGACCTCCCCGGCTAACGCCCGTTGCGCCGCCCGTTCTTGTCGTGCTTCGCCTGGTCCTCGATGCAGAACCTCGCCGTGGGGATCGCCTCCAACCTGGCCTCGCTGATCGGCTGGCCGCAGGCCTCGCAGTTGCCATACGAGCCGATGTCGACCCGTATGACCGCAGCCTCAAGCTCGGCGAGCTCGAGGTCGGCGTGCTGCGCAACACTGTGGTCGATCTCGAGCCCGATGGTCTCGCTGGCGAGCTCAGCCGGGTGCTGTTCGGCCGACGACAGCTCGCGCTCGGTCGCCTCCTGGGCGTCGGCGGTCAGCCGGTTCGCAGCGTGACGCAGCTCTTCGATACGCGCCCGCTCGGTCAACAGGCGGGTGCGGGCCTCTTCGGTGTTCACGGTCGTGAGTCAACCCCCATATCAACTGAGAGCGGTCTGGTGAGAGCGGTCTGGCCCGGGCGCAACGCACTTGCGATGCGATCAGTTCCTGATCGATCGCGGCTCGTCCACTCTCGGCCCGCAGGTTTTCACTCATTCTCACGATTGGGTCCCGCTTAAGCAATGGGTCAGACGGCTTTTGGCGGAGCGAGCCAGAGCACGGCGAGCGGCGGCAGGGTGATCTCCGCCGAATGCGAGAAGGCATGCATGGGTTCAGCCTTGGCTTCCACCGCGCCCAGGTTGCCGATGCCGCTGCCGCCGTAGTGGTCCGAATCGGTGTTGAGCACCTCGGTCCAGTGCCCCGGGAGCGGGAGTCCCACACGGAAGTCGTAGCGGACGACCGGGGCGAAGTTGGCGATGCAGGCGATGCCCGGGCTCCCGTCGGCATCGCGCCGGACGAAGCTGAGCACGTTCTGATCGGCGTTGCCGGCATCGATCCACTGAAAGCCGTTCGGGCTCTCGTCGAGCTCCCAGAGCGCGGGCGCCGACGCGTAGAGCGCACCCAGGTCGACCATCAGGCGCTGCACGCCGGCGTGCGCCGGATCCTCGAGGAGCCTCCAGTCGAGCTCGGCGTCATGCGCCCACTCATGCTCGTCGGCGAGCTCGCCGCCCATGAAGAGAAGCTTCTTGCCCGGGTGGGCCCACATCCAGCCGTACAGGGCGCGCAGGTTGGCGAAGCGTCTCCAGGGATCGCCGGACATCTTCCCGAGCAGCGATCCCTTGAGGTGCACGACCTCGTCGTGGGACAGCGGCAGGACGAATCGCTCCGACCATGCGTACATCAGCCCAAAGGTCATCTGGTGATGCGCATATCGCCGGTAGACGGGGTCCTTGTGCAGGTAGTCGAGGGTGTCGTGCATCCATCCCATGTTCCATTTGAAGTCGAAGCCGAGCCCGCCGCTCGCGGTGGATCGGGTCACTCCGGGCCAGGTGGTCGACTCCTCGGCGATGGTCAGCACGCCGGTTTGGCGCGCGTGGAGCGCGTCGTTCACCTCGCGGAGCAGCGCGATCGCCTCGAGATTTTCCTTGCCGCCGTAGATGTTCGGCACCCACGCGCCCGGCTGCCGCGAGTAATCGAGATAGAGCATCGACGCGACGGCATCGACGCGGAGGCCGTCGACGTGGAATTCCTCGGCCCAGTAGTGGGCGTTGGCCACCAGGAAGTTGCGCACCTCGTTGCGCCCGTAGTTGAAGACGTAGGTGCCCCAGTCGGGCTGCTCACCCCGTCGCGGGTCTCCATGTTCGTAGAGCGGGGTGCCGTCGAACCTGGCGAGCGCCCACCCGTCGCGGGGAAAGTGGGCGGGCACCCAGTCGAGGATCACCCCGACGCCCTTGCGGTGCAGGACATCGACGAAGTGGCGGAAATCGTCGGGAGCGCCGTGCCGGGCCGTCGGAGCGTAGTAGCCGGTGACCTGGTAGCCCCAGGATCCGCCGAAGGGGTGCTCCATGATCGGGAGCAGCTCGACGTGGGTGAACCCCATCGCAAGGCAGTGATCCGCCAGCGGCTCGGCGATCTCGCGGTAGTTGAGGATGCGCCCGTCTGGACCTCGCCGCCAGGAGGCGAGGTGGACCTCGTACACGGCGAACGGCGCGTTGTACACGGATGCCCGGGCGCGCTGGCGCATCCATGCCGCGTCGCGCCAGCGATGCCGGCTCAGCTCGACCACACTCGCTGTCCCGGGCGGGTGGTCGGACGCACGCGCGAGGGGATCGGCCTTGAAGATGCGCATCCCATCGCCCCGCGTGACCAGGAACTTGTAGCGAACGCCGGGCCCGACCCCGGGTGTGAACAGCTCCCAGACCCCCGAGGTACCGAGCGTGCGCATTGGCCAGGTGCGTGCGTCCCAGAAGTTCGCGTCGCTGACGACGCTGACACCCAGCGCATTCGGCGCCCAGACGCTGAACGCGGTGCCGGCAACGCCCTGGTGCTCGATGACGCGTGCGCCGAGGACTCGCCAGAGCTGGGTGTGCGTGCCTTCGCCGATCAGGTGGAGGTCGAGGTCGCCGAGGGTCGGCCAGAACCGGTACGGATCCTCCTGCTCCCATTCGCGCTCGTCGTTGCGGAAGCGGATTCGATAGCCCGGATCGCCGGCCGGCACGGTCGCCTCGAACAGGCCGGCGGCATGCAGACGGCGCATCGGTGTGATCCCGTCCGGGCGCGCCACGCTCGCGCTGGTCGCCTCCGGGTGGAACGCCCGGATGCGCAGGACGTCTCCGATGGTGCGCGGTCCGAGGAGTTCGTGGGGATCGTGCAGGCGACCGGCGAGCATCTGCTCGACCGCCGATTCGAGCTCGGTCGGGCTCGGATCCTGGATGGTCACGAGCTGGCACCCCGGAGGAGGAAGCGAAGCGGGATGGGCACCCAGGCCGGCCGGTGCCCGAGCTCGTAGCCGATCTCGTAGACGGCCTTCTGCACCTCGAAGGCGCGCCGGAGCACCAGTGACGGTCCCGGCGCGGGCAGGATGGGCTGGGAGCCGATGGCCTCGAGGTACGAGCTCCAGAAGGCGTCGCGGTTGGCGTCCGCCCAGGCCTCGCCGTAGCCGCGAAGGATCTCCGCCTCGGCGCTGTCCGGCGCGGTTCGCTCGATGATGGCGGCGGCGGCCGCATAGTCGAAGGACCGCAGCATGGCCGCGACGTCCCGGAGCGGCGAGCTCAGCTGCCGGCGCTCAGCGGCGGTCCGGTCCGGCTCGCCCTCGAAGTCGAGGATCACCCACCCTGTGTCAATGCGCAGGAGCTGGCCGAGGTGGAGATCGCCATGGATCCGGATCAGGAGACCGCCGGGTGAGAGCCCGCGGATCTGGTCGAAGCGGGCGACCACGGCATTCCTCACGTCACGCAGGGGATCGAGCGCCGACTCGTCGCGAGCGAGAAGCCGATCGAGCTCGCCGGTCATGGTGTTCGCCCAGTTGTTCAGCGACTCCTCGGTCAGCCGAGCGGGAGACATGGCCGTACCCGGCGCACCCGACGCGAGCGCGAGATGCATCTCGGCGATCACCCTCCCGAGCCGCATCGACTCGGCGAGGAATGCGGCATCCTGCTCGTCGACCATGGCCCGGCGCTCCGCGGGATCCGCGTGGCCGATCGACTCGGCGTTGGCGTAGAGATCACGCAGCGACGTCAGCGCGAGCGCCCACCCCTCGGTGCTGTTGTGGAGGAAACGCTGCACGAGCACCAGCGGCGCCGCCGGTTCCACGACCGCGCGCCCGAGCATCGGTGCGAGGTGTTTGAAGCCCGCAGCCTCGAGGGCGTCGGACATCTCGAGCTCCTGCGACGCCCCCGTTTCGACCCTGCGCAGATGCTTGAGAAAGATGGCGTCACCCACCTCGACCGACGTGTTGCTCTGCTCGACTCTCAGGTGGCGCACCGACGACAGGCTGCCGGTGTCGAGTGCCTCGGGATTCGGGGACGAGAATCGCACCGACCCGCTCGTGGTCCGGAGCACTCGCTGCTCGCGCACCGCGTCGAGCAGCCACTCGATGTACGTCGAATCGCCGACCGCGTCGTAGAGCACCATCGGGCGGGGCGCGTCCGGCCACGGGATCATGAAGTCGGGCATGCGCTCGGAGATGGGGTCGCCCACCCGGCGGATGCCGAGCGGAAGCGCGTATCGCGTCGTCTGACCATCGGTGAAGGTCACCGCCGTCAGGGTGTGGATGAGGACCGGTGCGCTCGCGCTGATCACCGCCGCGTCCACGATCGCGGTCATGCTGATGGTGCGGCCCTGCGCCCCACCCCATCGCTGCCGCGCGATGTAGGCGCCGAGGGCCTCCTCGCAGCCTTCGATGCGATGCTCGCGAAGGATGCCGGTCACGGCGGCGTCGTACGCGCTCATCACGCCGGCACGTCGAGGGTGAACCAGTAGAAGCCATGCGGACCCATGGTCAGCAGGTAGGGCAGCTCGCCGATGTTCGGAAAGTGCACGCGCCCGAGCATCTCGACCGGCGTCATGCCCGCGTACTTGCGCAGGTCGAGCTCAACCGGCTGGGCGAAGCGCGAGAGGTTGTTGACGCACAGCACGGTCTGGCCGTTCATGCTCCGCAGAAATGCGAACACCGACGGGTTGGCCGCGTCGAGGGCGTCGAAGCTTCCTTCGCCGAACACCGGAAAACGCTTGCGCACCGCGATGAACCGGCGCAGCCAGTGCAGCATCGACGACTCATTGCGTCGCTGCGCGCTGACGTTGCACGCCTGGTACCCGTAGACCGGGTCCATGAGCGGGGGCAGGTAGAGCTGCGCGAAATCAGCCTGGCTGAAGCCGCCGTTGCTGTCGGCTGTCCACTGCATGGGGGTGCGCACGCCGTCTCGATCGCCGAGGTAGACGTTGTCGCCCATGCCGATCTCGTCGCCGTAGTAGAGGATCGGACTGCCCGGCAGCGACAGGATGAGGCCGTGGAACAGCTCCATCTGGCGCCGTCCGTTGTTGAGGAGCGGTGCGAGCCGGCGCCGAATACCGAGGTTCAGCTTGGCGCGCGGATCCTTGGCGTATTCGCCCCACATGTAGTCGCGCTCCTCGTCGGTNNGCGTGAGCTCGTCGTGGTTGCGAAGGAAGATGCCCCACTGGCTGTTGGGAGGCAGCAATGGGGTGCGATCGAGGATCTCGGTGATCGGGTAACGCTGCTCGCGACGCAGGCCCATGAACATGCGTGGCATCAACGGAAAGTTGAAGCACATGTGGCACTCCGGGTGCTCGGGCGAACCGAAGTAATCCACCACGTCCTCGGGCCACTGGTTGGCCTCGGCGAGGAGCGCCTTGCCTGAATATTCGGCGTCGATCGTGGCTCGCAGCTCGGCGAGAAAGGCATGCGTTTCGGGGAGGTTCTCGCAGTTGGTTCCCTCGCGCTTGAAGAGATAGGGAACGGCATCGAGGCGGAAACCGTCCATGCCGATATCGAGCCAGAACCTGCAGACGTCGATGATCTCCGCGCGCACCCGCGGGTTGTCGTAGTTCAGGTCGGGTTGATGGCTGAAGAAGCGATGAAAGTAGTACGCGCCCGCGTCATCGTCCCATGTCCAGTTCGATGTCTCGGTATCGAGGAAGATGATCCGCGCTTCGGTGAACTTGTTCTTCGTGCTCGACCAGATGTACCAGTCACGGTATTCGCTGTCGGGTGCGGAGCGGGCATCCTTGAACCATGGGTGCTGGTCGCTGGTATGGTTGATGACCAGGTCCATGATCACCCGGATACCGCGGTGGTGTGCCTCCTTGACGAGCGCCGCGACATCCTCGACATCGCCGTAGTCGGCGAGCACCGTCCGGTAATCGGAGATGTCGTAGCCGCCGTCGCGCAGCGGGCTCTGCTGGAACGGCAGGAGCCAGATGCAATCGACGCCGAGCCACTCGAGGTACTCGAGCTTGGCGATCAACCCGGCGAAGTCGCCGATGCCGTCGTTGTTCCCGTCGTAAAACGCGCGGACCGACAGCTCATAGAACACCGCCTTCTGGAACCAGAGCGGATCTGCGATGAGCGGTGGGTGCGCGATCATCGCTGTTGACGCACTTGCAGGACGTGCGCGGGCAGCCATACCGGGTCGAGCCGAACGTAGTTCACCGCGCCGTGCCACGTGTAGGTTTCACCTCCGAGCTCATCGTGTACTTCGAACGGCCGGTCCGCGGCGAGGCCCAGCGCGCCGAGATCCAGCCATGTGCTGGCCTCGCGTGGATGATGAGGGTCCAGGTTGACGACGAGGATGATCACATCCTCCTTGTCGGGAGTGGACCGCGAGACACAGAGCATCGAGTCGTCGGTCATGTGGTGGAGCCGAAGGGTGCTCATCTGTGCGATCGCGTCGCGATGGCCGTTGCGGATCTCGTTGAGCCGCGTGATGAAGGGTGCGAGGGACGCCGGGCTCGACCAGTCCCGGGGGCGGAGCTGATACTTCTCCGAATCGAGGTATTCCTCGCTGCCCTCCCGGACCGCGGCGCTCTCGGAGAGCTCGTACCCGCTGTACATCCCCCACGACGGGCAGGTGATCGCGGCCAGGACGGCGCGCAGCCTGAAGGCGGGCGGGCCGCCCTGCTGCAGCGTCGCGTGGAGGATGTCGGGGGTGTTCACCCAGAAGTTCGGGCGGAACCAGTCGACTACCTCAGTCTGCGACAGCTCTGTCAAATACTGGCTCAGCTCCCAGACGGTGTTGCGCCACGTGAAGTACGTGTACGACTGGGAGAAACCGATCTTGGCGAGGCGCTGCATGACCGCGGGGCGGACGAATGCCTCGGCGAGCATGACCACGTCGGGGGACTCGCGACGGATCTCGGCGATCAACCACTCCCAGAAGGGAAACGCCTTGGTGTGCGGGTTGTCGACCCGGAAGATGCGCACCCCGTGGCCGATCCAGAACCGCATGACGTCGCGAAGCGCGAGCCACAGCCCCGCCGCGTCGCCACTGTCGAAGTCGAGCGGGTAGATGTCCTGGTACTGCTTGGGCGGATTCTCCGCGTACCGGATCGATCCGTCCGATCGGTGCCGGAACCACTCCGGGTGCTCGGCGACCCAGGGATGGTCGGGGCTGCACTGCAGCGCGTAGTCGAGCGCGACCTCGAGCCCGATCGCCTGGGCGGCGGCGACGAACTCGTCGAAGTCGTCGATGGTGCCGAGACCGGGGTCAACAGCGGTGTGACCACCGGCAGACGAGCCGATCGCCCACGGGCTCCCCGGGTCGCCTGGGGAGGACTCGGTCACGTTGTTCGGCCCCTTGCGATGGGTCACCCCGATCGGGTGGATCGGCGGCAGGTACAGGACCGAGAAGCCCATCGCGGCAATCGCCGGGAGGCGCCGCCGGGCGAGCTTGAAGGTGCCGCTCCGAGGCGGCACCGCCCCCTCCGACCTCGGGAACATCTCGTACCAGGCTGAATACCCGGCAATCTCACGCTCGACCCAGAGCTGATAGGGGCCGGCGATGGTGGCATGACTCAGATCGGCGGTTCGCCGCATCAAGCCCATGGTGGCCTCGCGCGTCGCCAGCTGGACCCTCGCCTCGGGGGGCGTGGGGGCGCCGAGCTTGGCCGCGAGCGCGGTCAGGGCGCGGCGGTCGGACTTGGAGATGGCGGGCAGTTCCGCCCGGGCGGCCGCGAGCGCTGCGCCGTCGGCGAGATCGAGCTCCACGTCGACGCCCGCCTCGAACCGGATGGTGAGGTCGCGGGCGAAGCCACCCCAGACGTCCAGGATGCCGACCACCGCGAAGCTCCATGCGCCCAGCCGCCGAGGTTTGATCCAGGCGCCGAACATGTCCTGGGGTTCGGCCTCCATGGGCACCTCGGCCATTCCCGGCGGCGGCGCGTCGGGAGCCAGAGGCTTGGCGCCCGGCCAGTGCCAGACCCATGCGAGCAGCGGATCGTGCCCGTCCGCGAAGGCGCGCGCGGACACCCGCAACGGCAATCCGCGAGTGGCTTTTGCAGGAAACTCACCGCCGTCGACACTCGGTCGGACGTGCTCGACGACCACTCGCCTCCGATCGCCGAGCAGCCGGTCAGGGACGGGGTTGCTCATCGAATTCATGTGCGACTGGTGGCCGCGTCACAAGCTAGCAGACACGGACCGAGGTCGTAATGGTTCCTCAACAAAGAGGCCGTACAGTCTCGTCGAGACCAGGTGACCCGATACCGTGCCGCCCTCGCAACCATCGCCGCGCTCATCGTGGTCGCGGTGCTCTTCACATTGGTGCGCGACCCGGCGCCGCCCGCCACAGCGTCGAGCACCGGCGGGGAGGTGCTCCCGGTCGGCCAACGCGTCGGCGCGCCGGACTTCACGGGCATCGACGGGTGGCTCAACACCACGCCGCTGACCCTTGCCGACCTCCGCGGCAAGGTCGTGCTCATCGACTTCTGGACCTTCTCATGCGTCAACTGCGTGCGTACCATCCCGCATCTCAAGGTCCTCTATGACGCCTACAGGAGCCGCGGCTTTGTGATCGTGGGGGTTCATTCCCCGGAGTTCGACTTCGAGAAGGTCCCGGCCAACGTCACCGCCGCCGTGAAGCGCCTCGGGGTCACCTGGCCGGTGGCCATCGACAGCCAGATGGCCACCTGGAACGCGTACCAGAATCAGTACTGGCCGGCCGAGTACCTCCTCGACCAGCAGGGGCGGGTCGCGTACACGAGCTTCGGCGAGGGTGACTACCCGCAGACCGACGCGGCGGTGGCGGAACTCCTCAACGTGCACACCGCGCCGCTGCCGTCGTCGACACCCGTTCCGGCGAACACCACGCCCGAGCTCTACGCCGGCAGCCTGCGCGGCCAGCTGGCCGACAACGAGCCCTACGGAACCCTCGGCGCACCCCAGAAATACCCTGATCCCGGCCCACCGCAACAGCAGGATGCGATCGAGGTGACCGGCACCTGGACCGACGAGGGCCAGTATCTCCAGGCCGACGGCACCGGCCACGTCCGGCTCAACTTCGTCGCCGACACCGTGTACATCGTCGCCGGCACGCCCGGAGCAGTCCTGCCTGTTTCCGTCAAACTTGACGGAAAGGCGGTGCCCGCGACCACCGCCGGCTCCGCCCTGTCCGCGTCCGCCTTCATGGTGACCCGCCAGGACCTGTTCCAGCTGCTGTCCGGCGTCTCGCCCGGATACCATCTCATCGACCTGACCGTGCCCGCGGGATTCCGCATCTATACCTTCACGTTCGGCTGATGCTCTCGATTGCGACGGTGCTCGCGACCTTTGTCGCGGGGCTCGGATCTTTCCTTGCACCGTGCACGGTTCCGCTCCTCCCCGCGTATCTCGCGTGCGTCTCAGGGGTGAGCGCGGCCGAGCTGAGCAATCCCGACCGGCACAGCTTCCGGCTCCGTCTCCTCGCGGGCTCGCTGCTCTATGTCGCGGGCTTCACGGTCGTGTTCGTGCTGCTCGGGCTCACCGCCGGAGGGATCGCCCGGGTCGCCAACGGTGCCGTCAGCGGCCGGATCATCGAGATCGCCGGCGGTGTCGCCGTGATCCTCTTCGGGCTGGCCATCATCGGCGTGGTCAGAGTCGGCCTGCTCGAGCGCACCCGCGGCCTCGAGCTCCCCGAGCGGCTGCGCCGGCGCGGCGTGTTCGGCGCTTTCCTGGTCGGTATCGTGTTCGGCCTCGGCTGGACGCCATGCGTCGGGCCGTACCTCGCCGCCGCGCTGACCCTCGCAGCGCTCAGCTCGCACGCGGTGACCGGAGCGCTGCTCCTGGTCATCTACTCGCTCGGGCTCGGGATCCCCTTCATCGCGGTGGCGCTGCTCTGGGCATCACTCCCGGAACTCCCCCGCCGGCTCAATCGCTTCGTCCGCCCGCTCACCCTGGCGGGCGGCGTCATCACGGTCGCGCTGGGCGTGCTGCTCGCGACCGGGGCGTACAGCCACCTCACGTCCTATCTGGCCCAGCTCTCGACGCCGACCTGATCCTCGCCGCAAGCCGCTGCGTTCGGGAGACTCTCAGCGTTCCAAGGTGGGAAGGAGATGGGCGGAGGAGGGCCGTCTCGCAGCCGAGGCTACCCCCCTCGGCGAGAGCGAGGGGCGGGACGCTAAAGGCGTTCCGACCCCGTGCCCTCCGCAGTCCATCCCCTTCCCACCCCCACACAGAGCGTCGGAATCAGTCGAACCGCCGGCAGACCACCACATCGAGGGTCACATTGCGCTGGATGTGCCGCGCGAGCCGGAGGTAGACCCTGAAGTCGCGATAGTGCTGGTCGCCGACCATCGCCTTGAGTTCGCCGGCGTGCTTGTGCATGTTCGCCAGCCAGTGGTCGATGGTGGTCTCGTAGTGGCGGCGCTCGATGTGGTGCACCCGTTCGATGTCGAAGCCGGCGTCGTTGGCGAGGCGCGTCTCCTCGGCGAGGGTCCGGTAGTTGCCCGTGTCCCCATAGATCTGGCTCACGAACTCGCCGCCGCGGTCGAGCTTGGCATGGCGCGGGTGCTTGAGATGCAGCTCCTTGTTGATCATCACGCCGCCGGGCTTGAGCCAGTCGTGGCACTTGGTGAAGAACCCGCCGAGGTTGAAGAAATGGACGATCACCTCGTCGGTGTAGATCGCATCCACCTGCTCCGGGGGCGTGTAGTCCTCCCAGTGGCTGAGCACGATCTTCGCGTCGGTGCCGCGGCGGGCGATCCGCTCCTCGGCGTAGCCCTTCTGGGTCGGTGAGAGTGTCAGCCCTGTGCCGGTGAGGCCGTAGGTGTCGCAGAGGTACGTCAGCGGGCCCGCCCATCCGCAGCCGACATCGATGAGGTGCATACCCTTCTCGAGGCCGGCGAGCCGGGCGATGAGGTCGAGCTTGGCCTGCTGCGATGCGGTGTCGTCCTCGGTCCCGGGGTCCCACAGATTCGCCGAGTAGACGTTCCACTCCCCGCCGGTGATCAGCAGGAAGAATTCCGGCGGCTGCTCGTAGTGGACATTGGTCCGAGCCTGGTCGACGTCCGTCGTGTACTCGTGGTACAGCTGATGCTCGGGGCGCACGTCGGTTCTCTGGCTGCTTGCCACTGATGAAATCCCTCTGAGGAGCCGCTGTCAGGACACGAAGAATAGCCCCGCGTTCCGGGGTGTTGGGGTCAGGTCGACTGTTTCGGGTGCGAAGATGGAATGGACATGGCTGGCACCGATCCCTACGGCACCAGGGCGGAACTGCTGCCGGGAGTCTCCTACCACCGCCTGGCCGCGCTCGCCGAGCGGGGCATCGGCGACGTCTCGCGGCTTCCGGTGACGCTGAAGATCCTGCTCGAGAACAGCGTGCGCAATGCTGCTGCGCCTTCGGTCCGCGAGGGTGACGTGGAGGCGATCGCGAGCTGGGACGGGACCGGCTCGGGTGCCGACCGCGAGCGCGCCTTCATGCCCGCACGCGTCCTGCTCCAGGACTTCACCGGCGTCCCCGCGGTGGTCGACCTCGCCGCCATGCGTTCGGCGGTCGCCCGCAAGGGCGGCGACCCCATGCGCATCGATCCACTCGTGCCCGTCGACCTGGTCATCGATCACTCGGTGCAGGTCGACGCGTTCGGCAACAGAGAGGCGTACGAACGCAACATCGCGCGCGAGTACGAGCGCAACCGGGAGCGCTACTCGCTGCTCCGCTGGGCGCAGCAGGCGTTCAAGGGCTTCCGGGTGGTCCCCCCGGGCATGGGCATCGTTCACCAGATCAACCTCGAGTACCTCGCCCAGGTCGTCCAGGTCCGCGAGGTCGACGGCGTGCGCATGGCCCTGCCGGACACGCTGGTCGGGACCGACTCCCACACGCCGATGGTCAACGGCATCGGTGTGCTCGGGTGGGGAGTCGGCGGCATCGAGGCCGAGGCC
This sequence comes from Candidatus Dormiibacterota bacterium, assembly GCA_003131685.1. Lineage (GTDB taxonomy): Bacteria > Chloroflexota > Dormibacteria > Aeolococcales > Aeolococcaceae > Palsa-851. Next base: position 6,038 of record PKWB01000119.1, on the reverse strand, counting down.
TGCATGCTCGGCCAGCCGCTGTTCCTGCTCGCGCCGGTGGTGGTCGGGGTGCGATTCCACAACGCGCTGCCCGCCGGCACGACCGCGACCGACCTGGTGCTCACCCTGACCGAGCTGCTCCGCAAGCACGGCGTCGTCAACAAGTTCGTCGAGTTCTGCGGCACCGGGCTGAGCTCGATGTCGGTGCCCGACAGGGCGACTCTCTCCAACATGTCGCCGGAGTTCGGTGCCACGGCGTCGCTGTTTCCCATCGACGCGCGCACGCTCGAATACCTGCGTGCCTCGGGGCGCGACGCCGAGCACATCGATTTGATCGAGCGCTACGCCCGCGAACAGGGGATGTTCCGCACCGACGAGTCGGAGATCCCGACCTTCAGCGAGATGGTCGAGCTGGATCTTGCGAGCGTGGTGCCGAGCGTTGCCGGTCCGAAGCGGCCTCAGGACCGCGTCGCCCTCCCGAACGTGTGGGAGTCCTTCACCAACGTGTGGGAGCAGCCTGCCGGCAGCAGCGCGAGTGACGCCGGCGCCGAAGGCGACGAGGTGTCGCGTCTTGAGGAGGAGGGTGGCATCGATCCGGACGGCATGGTCGAGGATCCGGTGCCGAACGGTCCTACCGATTCGGCGCTCGTCCGCGACGGATCGATCGTGATCGCCGCCATCACGTCGTGCACGAACACATCGAACCCGGCGGTGATGGTGGCTGCGGGACTGCTGGCACGCAACGCGGTCGCGCGCGGGTTGATGCCGCCCGACTACGTCAAGACGTCGCTTGCGCCGGGATCCCGCGTGGTCACGGACTACCTCGAGCGCGCCGGTCTGCTGAGCTCCCTCGAGCAGCTGCGCTTCAACCTCGTCGGCTACGGCTGCACCACCTGCATCGGCAACAGCGGGCCGCTCACCGAAGTGGTCGCGGAACGCATCGATACCGAGGATCTCACCGTCGCGGCGGTGCTCAGCGGCAACCGCAACTTCGAGGGCCGGATCCACCCGCAGGTGCGCGCCGCCTACCTCGCTTCGCCGCCGCTCGTCGTGGCGTACGCGCTTGCGGGGCGCCTCGACATCGACCTCACCACCGACTCGCTCGGGACCGGTCATGACGGGAATCCGGTGTACCTCAGCGACATCTGGCCGAGCCCGGATGAGGTGACCGAGACGGTCCGCGCCGCCATCGGCAGTGACCTGTACACGCGCGAGTACGCGCGCATCTTCGACGGTGACGAGCACTGGCAGCAGCTTCCGTCGCCGTCCGGTGCGCTCTTCGACTGGGATCCGGACTCAACGTACGTCCGCGAACCACCCTATTTCGTGGGCATGGCACCCGAGCCGGAACGCCCCGCCGACGTGATCGACGCGCGCGTGCTCGCGTTGCTCGGCGATTCGATCACCACCGACCACATCTCGNNGCGGCACCTTCGCCAATATCCGGTTGCACAACATGCTCGCCGACGGCAAGGAGGGCGGCTGGACGGTGCACCTTCCGGACGGCGCGATCATGACCATCTACGACGCGTCGGCGCTGTATCAGCAGGAGGGCATCCCCCTGATCGTCATCGCTGGACGCGAGTACGGGTCCGGGTCGTCGCGCGACTGGGCGGCGAAGGGGCCGCTGCTCCAGGGTGTTCGAGCCGTGATCGCCCAGTCTTACGAGCGCATTCACCGCAGCAACCTTGTGGGCATGGGCATCCTGCCCCTCCAGTTCCGCGACGGCGAGAGTGCCGAAACGCTCCATCTGGACGGGACCGAGCTCTACACGATTCGCGGTGTTGCTGAGGCGGCGCCGGGCGCGACCGTGCACGTCAGCGCGCGCCGCGCCGGACAGGCGGACATCGAGTTCGACACCGTCTGCCGTCTGGACAGCGAGACCGACGTGGAGTACCTGCGCAACGGCGGTATCCTGCCGCTCGTGCTGCGTCAGCTCATGAACGGCTGAGCGCCGGCTCGGACGTGTCGCCGGCACCGCGCAGCTGATGGTTCTCTTCGTCCTCTTCTTCATCGTCGTCGTGGTGGTCGGGGTCGTCTCGTATGTCGTCGGGCAGGAGCGGGTACGCGACATCGCGACCTTTGCACGCGCGCACGGTCTTACCGTCATCGGCAACGACTGGGATCTCGGAGACTGCGGGTACTCGCTGTTCCGTGCCGGAAGCCGCCGGTATTGGCACAACGTGCTGCGCGGTCAGTGGAACTCTGTTCCGGTCACCTACTGCGATTACTCGTACGTCGTATCCGATGGAAAGAACCAGAACACCGTGTCGTTCTCCAACGTGCTCGCCTCGCTCGGGACGCAGATGCCCCAGGTCATGGTCTCTCCTCGCAGCGCGCTCGGTGCTCTCGCCGAGAAGTCGGTCGGCGCGCCCGGCATCCGATTCGAGTCGATCGCCTTCAACGACAGGTTCAACGTGGAATCAAGCGACGATGCCTTCGCGGTGGAGTTGATCGACGCGCAGATCATCGAGACGCTGCTCGCTCTCGATGATGCGTACCACGTGGTCTTTGGGCCGGGAGAGCTGATAGTGTATGCGCATCGAAAGCCGGTCGCGGAGATCGGTGCGCTCTTCGACGCCGCGATTGTGGTCATGCAGCGGATTCCGGCCCTGGTGAGCGCTCGGACCGTCGCCTGATTTGTGTAGCTCGCCTGATTACAGTCAGGGTCGTGTGATCTCAGCCAGTCGCCCGCTTCCGGCCGGGTGGCCTGAGCTTCGCCCCATCGCCCGATCGCCGGCAGGCCGCCCGATCTCCGAGCAGGTGTTTGGTCGCCACTCGTGGCGCGGTACGCTAAGACCCGCACTCGATCCCCCGCTCCGAAGGAGACGTCCGTGATAGCCCTCATCGTGGTCCTGGTCATCATCGTGGTCATCGCGCTTGCGCTGGTGGCCTCGTACAACCGGTTCGTCTCTCAGCGCAACGCGGTGCAGAACGCGTGGAGTGACATCGATACCGAGCTCAAGCGCCGGTACGACCTCATCCCCAACCTCGTCTCGACCGTGCAGGGTTACGCCGCCCACGAGCGCGGAGTCTTCGAGGAGGTCGCCCAGGCTCGCTCCGTCGGTCTGCAGGCGCAGGGCCCGGCGGCAGCGTCCGCCGCGGAAGGCCCGTTCCAGATGGCCCTCGGTCACCTCTTCGCAGTCGCTGAGAACTACCCCGAGCTCAAGGCGAATCAGAACTTCCTGCAGCTCCAGGCAACGCTGGCGGACACGGAGGATCGCATCCAGGCTGCGCGGCAGATCTACAACTCCAACGTCCAGCAGTTCAACACTCGCATCCAGGCGTTCCCGTCGAACGTCATCGCCAACATGTTCCATTTCCAGGCTGCGGCGTTCTTCCAGATCGACGCCGCGCAGCGCGCCGTGGTCGCCGAGGCCCCGAAGGTGGACTTCAGCGCGATCACCAACGCCACGTACGGTCAGGCCCCCGGAGCAGCTCCTGCGGCCTCACCCGCCCCAGGGACTCCGCCGGCGCCGCCCACTTCCGGCGCCTGAGGCTCGCCGGTGCAGCCGGCGCCGCGCCGCTGGCGCCTGAGCGACGCCGAACCGCTGCCCGGTCTCCATCCGGTCATCGGCCAGGTGCTTGCGGCCAGGGGATTCGACCCGGCGGCAGCAGCCGACTTCCTTGACGTCGGCGGCGGCTACCACGACCCGTTCGGCCTGCCGGCGATGGAGGCCGCCGTCGCCGCGGTGCAGTCAACGCTCGCCGAGGGCGGGGCAATCGCAATCTACGGTGACTACGACGCCGACGGCGTGACCGCCTGCGCCATGCTCACGCGCTCCCTGCGCGCTGCCGGGGCGACGGTCATCCCCTACATCCCCAACCGGATGACCGAGGGCTACGGGCTGCACGCCGCAGCGCTCGCGGATCTGGCCGCCCAGGGTGCGCGCTGCGTGATCACCGTCGATTGCGGTACCAGCAGCGTCGATGTCGCGCTCGGCCGCCCCGCGAACATGCGCCTGGTGGTCACCGACCACCACCTGGCGCTTGCGCCCGGCGGCTCACCACCCCAACTCGCACCCGCCGACGCGCTGGTCAACCCCAAGCTCCCGGGTTCGACGTACGCGTTCGACGGACTCGCCGGCGCCGGGGTCGCGTTCAAGCTCATCGAAGCACTCGAATCACGCGGCGTGGTGCCGGTCGGGAGCGCAGAGGCGTCGCTCGGACTCGCCGCGCTCGGAACGATCGCCGACATGATGCCGCTGCGCGGCGAGAACCGCGTGATCGTTCGCGATGGCCTGCCGCGACTCGCCGACCTGCCCGGGTTGCGGGCACTCTGCGACGTCGCCGGGATCACCCTGCCGCCCCGGGGCACGGACATCGCCTTCGCGGTTGGGCCGCGCATCAACGCCGCGGGCCGGATGGAGGACGCTCGTCTCGCGCTCGAGCTCTGCCTCTGTGACGACCCGGACGAAGCGATGCGGCTGGCCATCGACCTCGACATCCAGAACCGGTTGCGGCAGCAGGCAGTTGCGGTCGCGCTTGCCGAGGCCGAGGAGCAGGTCGCGGACATCGATGACAGCGCTGCAGCGATTGTCCTCGGTGATCCCGGATGGCCGATGGGCATCGTCGGGCTTGTCGCCGGACGGCTCGCCGAACGATATGCGCGGCCGGCGTTCATCGCCTGCCTGGACCCGGCCGAGGCAAAGGGTTCGGCGCGGTCTGCCGGCGGTGTCCATATCGTCAAGGCCCTCGACGGCGCCGCGACCTCCCTCCTCCGCTACGGCGGACATGCGGCCGCTGCCGGCTTCAGCCTCGAGGCCTCGCGTTTCGATGAGTTCCGCGAGCTCATCACCGCCTCGGTGGGCGAGCAGAACGCGGAGGTCGAGCGGATGCGCGACTTCACGATCGACTGCGAGATCTCCGGAATCGACGTCACCCCGGAGCTCTGCCAGGTGCTGAATCAGCTCGAGCCCAGCGGTCAGGGCAACCCAGCGCCGCTTCTCGCTGTCTGCTGCGCGAGGGTGCTCGGCACGTCAACCTTCGGATCGGAGAGCCAGCACATCAGAGTGACGCTTGCCACAGGGTCCGGCATCGTCGAGGCGATCGCGTTCAACAAGCCGAACCTCGCCGCTCACCTTCCGCGAGGGCGGATCGTCGACGCGTGTTTCGGTCTCGAGATCGACAGCTTCCAGGGTTTCCAGCGGGTGCGGGCCCGATTGCGCGACCTCCGCCCGGCACGGGCGGTCTCACTGACCGGCCAGCCGGTCGCCGCGGCCGTGAGTTCCGCGGCGGGCTAGATCCGCCCGCTCAGGGTCGCGACCCCGTCGCCGGTCAGGTCCGCCAGGGCGGCCTTCCGGCCGGTGATCCCCATGATGATCGAGGCTAGCGGGCCCCGCACCTCCGGGCCGGAGCCACGGGTCCAGTCGACATCGGTCGCAGTGAGGGTCAGGCCGGTCGCCCGCCGCTTCCCGCCGAGCAGGAGGTTGCCGCGTATGGCGAAGTCGCCGACGAGGGTCAGCGCCTCGGGCTGGTACGCGTGCGCAATTCCGAGGGGCCGCCGGATGTCCTCACTGTGAATCACCACTTCGGCGACCATCGCGTCGATGGGTCCTGGCGGTGACGTGGTTCGATCGAGCACGGACTTGAAGGCAGAGAGCGTGTCTGAGGGAGTCGCTCCCAACTCCTCCTTCACGCCTTTCGCGTTCATGGCGTTGAACTGGAAACCCGTGCCGGCGAACTTCCCGAAGAAGCGTCCCGGGGTCATCCTTGCCGTGGTGGTCATGTGCGCGAGGACGTCGCGCACTGTCCACGCGGTGCAGAGTGACTGCGTCGACCACTGCGGATCGGTCACGTTCTCGAGATCCGCGATGAGCGCAACGCGCTCCCCGCGTATCAAGAGCCACTGGTTTCCAGCCACCTCGTTCCTCCACAAATCCCACCATCGCCCGACCACGGGACGGCCGCTCGACTGTACAGCGCGCCGCTGAGCAAATACAGGACGTCGTTACAGGTTCAACCGCTTGGCAAAACAATCGCCTGACGCTGGCGATTTCCTCGCGGGCGGACGCGTTACCCGGCGGCCGCGTCCCCCGGGGCGCGAATCCAGGAGCGAT
>PKWB01000194.1 GCA_003131685.1 Candidatus Dormiibacterota bacterium | reverse complement strand
CCGCAACAGCAGGTCACTCGATGTCGTTGGTTCGGCAAGTGTCAAGCATGAGGTGGACCTCATATGTCAAGCGTGAGGTGGACTTGCACAGACCGACCCGCCCGCGCTCCTCTGCGCCCTCTGTCTGGCCAGCGTGACGGGCTGGGAGCAATCGCCGACGTTGGCGGCGACGAGATCGACCAAGTCCTGGCTGCGTACCGGACGCGTAAGGAGCAGCTCCTCAGCAAGTCTTGGTCGGGATCGGACCAGTCTTGGTCAAGGCCGACGTTGCCGGAAGGTTGAACTGATACTACGGATGTTTCTAGAGCGTTTGACGCGATCGTGACATGAGGGCAAGGAGGAATCAGCCGCCCTCTCGGTCCGCATGTGTCAGTCGCCCGAGAGGCGTACCGGTGTTTGGGACCGCCGGTCCAGCTCGGCGAGGTCAATGCTCGACGATGCGAGGCAGCGCGTAGGCCTGATGAAGCAGGAAACTTGGGCGGGGGTAGGCGAGAAGACTCAACTCAACGACAGAGGGTTTCCCGAACATGGCGGCGCCGCCGGTCCTCAACTTCAGCAGCACCCACTTCTTGGAGTGTATGCCGCCCACGAGTCGTGAGGAGATTCTTGTGAACAGCACAAAGATCCGGTATGCCGCCGGGACGATCCCGTTTCAGCCTGGTGATCCCGACCGAGCGGACATCCTTGAAACCGGCTTCGCCCGCATCTACCTGTCCTCGTCTGAGGGGAGGCAGGCCACCATCAGGTACGTACACGCAGGAGAGTTGATGGGTGGGCTGCTCGTCATGGGCGCCCCCTTCGACGGCTCCGTACAAATCGTGGTGAACTCGACGGTGATCCACCTGGACCTTCGCGCCGTGCGTCGACGAGTCGTCGCGGACCCGGCGCTGGGAAAGGCCGTCGCAGGGGATCTTGCCCTGCGGTATTCGCATGCTGTCCGTACGATCGGCCTTCACGCCTTCGGGTCCGTCATGCAGCGCGTCGCGTTCGATCTCTTAGAGCGGGCCAGCCGGAGCCAAGTGTCCACCGGACTGCTGGAGGCGGAGGTGTCCCAACAAGAGATCGCCGACGGGATCGGCTCGGCCCGCCAGGTCGTGACCAGGGGCTTGGCCGAATTGCGGTCACGCGGTCTGGTCGCCACAACCCATCGGCGCGTCAGGATTCTCGATCCGGTGGGTCTGGAGGCGCTGGCCCTGTCGAATCTCGTCTGAGGCCCAGCACGTAGACCTGTCACTCAGGTGACATCAATTGCGCCGCAGCGCGCCCATCGTGTCGATGTGCCTTGTCGTAGCACGCGCGAGCCCGACACTGATTCGACCACGGCTGCGACATGCTCAAGGAGGAACGATGTCCGTCTCCCACGCAACTGACCTCGCCGACCAGGTCGAGCGCGCCAACACGAGCGGCCTGACTCCAGTGGTATTCGTCCACGGCCTCTGGCTGCTGCCACACAGCTGGGACCGCTGGGCTACGGTGTTCGAGCAGGCGGGCTACGCGCCCGTTCAGCCCGGATGGCCCGATGACCCCGAGACTGTCGAGGAGGCCAACGCCCATCCTGAGGTGTTCGCCCACAAGACCGTTGGACAGGTCGCCGACCATTGCGCTGTCGTGATCGGGCAGCTCAAGGCGAAGCCCGCCGTGATCGGGCACTCCTTCGGGGGTCTCCTGGTCCAAATCATTGCGGGACGTGGCCTGTCGGCAGCAACAGTGGCGATCGACCCTGCGCCCTTCCGCGGCGTGCTGCCGCTGCCGTTCTCGGCGCTGAAATCGGCGTCGCCCGTCCTGGGCGAACCCGCCAACCGTAACCGGGCTATCCCGCTCACCTACGAGCAGTTCCGCTACGGCTTCGCCAACGCCGTCAGCGAGGATGAGGCCAAGCAGCTGTACGAGACCTTCGCCGTGCCGGCGTCCGGCGCGCCGCTCTTCCAGGCGGCGACGGCCAATCTGAACCCCCGGACCGAGGCCAAGGTCGACAGCAAGAACCCCGACCGGGGACCGCTGCTGATCATCTCCGGCGAGAAGGACAACACGGCGCCCTGGGCGATCGCGAACGCCTCCTACAAGAGGCAGAAGCGCAACCAGGCAGTCACGGAGATCATCGAGATGCCCAACCGGGGGCACGGGCTCGTTATCGACAGCGGCTGGCGTGAGGTCGCCGACACCGCGCTCGCGTTCGTGATGCGCTTCGTGACGTAAGCACTAGTTCCGTCCGTGCCGATCCGTCGACAGGATCTCGGTAGCTCCCGCCATCAGCAACTCACCGTCGTGCGCCTGCTGCACCAGCTCGACGTGAGCCTATCCGAACGGGGCACGGCGCTCGAGGAAGTTGTCGACCACGTGAGGGCGCTGACGCTCCTGACGTCAGCTGCGTCGAAGGCATCCGTTGCGCCAATGGGAGGCAGTGAGGTCGGAGATCTGGGCGACCAGGACCCCGGGCGACCCTTCTCTCAATCGATTTGTCAGCGAATCGATTGAGGTGATGATCGGAGTGTGTGAGGTCGGCTCGGGCAGGCCGCATTACCTCACAATGCGGTAGCGGATGTGCGTGGCCTCGGGAGTGTCGATCACTCGAATGATCTCCAGCTCGACCCTAGTCGGCAACACGTCGAATAGTCGGCGGCCGCTACCGAACAGCACCGGGACTTGGTGAATCTGCAACTCATCGAGCACGTCTGCCTCAAGCGCCGTCTGTGCCGTATATGCACCATGGACCAGCACGTCGCGGTCACCTGCAGCGGCCTTCGCCTGTGACATCGCGCTGACGATCCCATCCGCCACGTACGTCACCAATGGGTAGTTCGCGACCGACGTTCCCGGCGGCCTGTGGCTGGGCACGAAGATTGGAACACCGTCGTGGTGGTCGCCGCCCCAGTGATCGACCTGCTCCACGGTATTGCGGCCGGCGAGGACCGCGCCGGTCTCGTTGATTTCATCCAGAAACTGCTTGCCAATCCCCGACCCATTAGTGGTCTCGGCGGTCGGACCAGCGTCTAAGGCAAACCCATACCATTGGTGCAGACGCATGAAGTCGTCGCCTCCGGGGTTTCCCGGTTCGTCGTTGGGGCCGGCGATGAACCCGTCAAGTGACATCGACATATAGAGCACAGATCTAGACATGTAACCGACCTTTCCCGTGTGACACTTCCAATCTCATCACCGGTAGAGACGACGCATGGTGGAACAAATCATCCGTGCATGGACGCCTGCCCCGGAACGCCGGTTCGGCGGCCACATTCCGGGCACCCCCAAGAATTGGCTGCCTGCTCTCGCGAACGGCCGACCCACTCATTTCCGAAGAGCCTCCATCCGGATCGATCTGCCATGTCACGACCTTCTTATTGCTGTATACGTGCGTAACGACGATGTCGCCGATGTTCTCCTGGCGTCGGGTGGTCCAAGTACTATACTGCACTGATCGGTGCACTATCCTCGACACTCGACGGCACGTTCTTTGCCCTGTCCGACCCGACCCGGCGCGGGATCCTCGAGCAGCTGGCTCGTGGCCAGGCTACGATCAGCGAGCTTGCGGAGCCGTTTGGGTTAACGATCAACGGGGTCAAGAAGCACGTCGGAGTCCTCGAGCGCGCGGACCTCGTGATCACCGAGAAGGTGGGCCGCGCCCGCCAATGCCGGCTTGGTCCGGCGAGCATGGCAGAGGCGACGGGATGGATAGAGGGTCATCGTCGGGCGTGGGAAAGCCGCCTCGATCGCTTCGAGCGCTACGTCGAGCGGACGTCTGGAGGCGGCGCGTGAGCCTCGACCTCAGGTTCGAGCGACTGATCGCGGCCATGCCGGAGCGGGTCTTCGACGCCTTCACCGACCCCGTCGGCCAGGACGAGTTCTACGGCCAGGACGCGGACGGATGGATCGTCGACCCGCGATGCGACCTGCGCGTCGGCGGTGTCTGGTCGGTGTCGTTTGGGCCGTCGCCCGACGAGTTGTACCACCACCGCCATGTCTTCGAGGTGATCGACCGGCCGCGGCGGATCCTCATGGCATCGACCGAGATGCGTCGCGACGGGTCGAGCTTCGAGACGACCGTGGAGTTCACGTTCGAGCCGCGGGGCGCCAGCACCCTGATGACAATGGTCCAGAGCGCGTTCCCGAGCGAGGACCTGCGCGACGAGCATACCGTGGGCCTTCCGAACGCCTTCGACCGCCTCGAGCGCTCGCTCGACGTTCGAACTCGTCCGACGTGAGCTGAATCCGTTCGCGGAACTGGATCTTCACGACCGACTCATCACGGATCGGCTTCACCGCGTTGTTCTCACACAGGATGCGATCGTTGTTGATCACCCCGTTGCAGATTATCTCGACCTCGTTGAGCGGGCGCACCCGAACGTCCTGTCACCAGAAACCGATCCCAGGTGATGACCTATGTCGAGCCCAGTTGATGGCCGCACGGTGGCCGTCGACGGATACTTGGCAAGGCTCGAAAATGGGGGTGGATAGACATCCTGAGGGGTTTATCGGGCACGCGTGAATTCGAAAACGGACCACCACCATCGCCTGACGCAGCTTGCGAGGGCCGCTCTATTTGGTCGCTATCTTTGAGGACTGACGTCCACCGTACAGACGCGGGAAAGGCCGGACCGGCAGGATGGGGGTCGGCTATGCCCATCTGCCCTTTGTGCGGCTCCGAACGGCTCATCCCGATGAGCTTCCCTGAGGACGAGGCCACCAACGAGGTTCAGTCGCAACCCGTCCTCAAATGCGCCGTGTGTGGCCACCTGGTCTACAACGCCGAGATCAAGGACGAGGCTCCGAGATCGGGTCATCCAAACTGACCCAGTACCGAAAGGCGGCGACGCCCAGCAGGTGAAAGCAGGCCCTGGGGCGCCGCCGCAGTTGGGGTTGAAGATCCGTTAGTTGTGCCCGGGTGGACGGGAAGCCGCGCCGTCGTTTCGCTGCTCCCGATCCGGAGGGCCGGGACTTTTCGAGTCTGCCGGCATCGCTAGAAGGTGCCGGATCGGTAACCCCCTGGGCGACTCTGACCAGCACATACCTACGTTGTCGGTGCGGTAGCGTACCCAGCCGAAAAGGGGACCGGCTTCGCCACTTTCGTGGTCATTTGGCTCGAAAGCGAGCCGTTCTCCTGGGTGAGTAGCTTCTCGAGTTCGCTCTCAGGCTCAGGGCCGGCTGCCACCCGATTCAGAGCAGTCGCTATGAGCCCCAACGCGGCGCTCAGACGGTGGATCTCCCGCGCGCCGTCCCGATAGACCGGCCGCGCACCCGTCGTTGTCGTGCCACCGCGGGCAGTCGCTTCCCAGGCGCCGTACTGCTCCATTTCGGCGGCCGCTCGGTGGTTCATGACGACCATTTCGGCGAGTTGCTCGATGTGAGCACGTCGGGCTTGCAGCGGACCCCGCATTCCGGAGAGTTCCTCGGCGATCTGACGGAAGACTCGCCGCTGCTCGGTCGGCATTCCCCGCGGGGGGGGTCGGAGCTCCCTCGTTCGGGATGGGTGTATGAGACGACCGTGCCCCCGCAAGAAGCCGCGCACGATCGGCCCGACATCATTGCTGCTATTAGGGGAGGAGACGACTCGCTGGGGATGGAGGGAGAGTCTGCCTTCTGATGTTGGCGTGGATCAAGGATCGCCGCGCCAGACCAGTGAGTATCTGCCGTTCGAGCGACTGACCAGCTCGCAAGCGTCCCCGGCGTGCCCCCAAGCAGAGTGAGTAACCGTGTCCACCCGACCGACCCGCTGTTGCTGTAAATGTTACGTACGACCGCGCAGGCTCGCTGAGCCTGGGCCCGCCCATCAGAACGGCCGGAGCCCAGCGCCTACCAATCGAGGATACCTGTGCTGGTCGACAACAGGGGGTGCTACAGCGTGGTGACCACGCCCCGTCGGCATGCGAGGTTGCAAGCACGCTCGCCGCACTCGGTGAAGCCGGCATTCAGGTCATTCGAATCGAACCCCCGGGGAACGAGACTGCGTAAATCGAGGCTGCCACATTGACTGCTCTATCCCTCGACCACAACGAGAAAGCGACCCACTCAACGAGGCCCACATGATCTTCCTCGGCGTTGCGTTGTTGGTCCTCGGCTTCTACGAGCGTATTCCGATCTTGTGGCCGGTCGGGATCATTCTCCTGGTCATCGGGATCGTGCTCGAGCTTAGGGGGATGGCGGGACACGCGGTGCGTGGGCGGCGACACTACTATTGACCTTCGCTCACGACTGTGCTCGTCAAAGGCATGGGAACGGTTGTCACTCGCATCAGTGCAACAGCCGCGAGTTACCCGCAACACCTCGCCATGATGCCCTGGGCCAACTGAGCGCGGGGCATGACCGCGCCACGAAGGCACATCCTATTTCGCGAAAAGTAGCGAGAGAGATGCCACCGCTGGCTCCTTCACTGACACGGCATGGTCGCGTTGCGAGGCCGACGCGTGCGCTGTGTCGTTCGGTTCGATCCCGCCTTCCAGTAGTCGGAGAGCCATGAACTTTCTCCAAGGCCTGCATGGGGCTGTGGCGCTTGCGCTGTTGTTAGGACTGCTCTTTGCTGAAGAGGCGGGTGTACCGCTGCCGTTCGCTCCGGGCGAGCTGACATTGCTGGTCGCCGGGCTACTGATCGCCTCCGGGGGCCTCAACCCGTATGCCTTCATCCCTCTAGCACTCGTGGCCTGTGTCGCCGGATCGTTGGTTGGGTATAGCTGGGCTCGGGCGGTCGGCGATCGGGGACTTCGGGCTCTTGCCAAGCGACTGCGTCAGCAGCGCAACCTCGAGAGGGTTGAGGGTCGGATCCTGTCAACTGGGTGGCTGGGGATTGCGATTACCCGGCTGATCCCGGGGCTGCGCATCTACACAACTCTCGTCGCGGGAGCCGTGCGCGCCCCCCGACGCTCGTTCATCCTCGCCATGGTCTCGTCGACTGTGCTCTGGGTTGGCGTCTACGTCACGCTCGGTATTTTGGTGGGTGTTCCTGTCGAACGTTTCCTCAATCAGGTGCAGAAACTCGCGCTCCAGGGTGTGATTCTCATTGTCATGGGCATCGGCTGCTATATCGCCGTCCGGAAGACCCCGGCCTCATCGGGTGCGGGGCTAGTGCGAGTGCCCCGTTGGGTGCGGGTCGTGCTGGCTGCAGCTCTCGATATTGGCGTGGTGGCGAGCGTCATCACCGGCCTGCTCGCGCTGAGCCGCGTGCTCGGCCTAGGATTCGGCGCCGGCTGGGTGGACGCACTCGTCGCGCTTCTAGTGGTGGGGGCCTTTTACGTCATCGTCGCTCGGCGAAGCGGTGGGGCAACAGTTGGGGAAGTGTTGCTCCAGACCAGCTACATCAGCGGTAGGCGCATGCCCCTGAAGCCTCGCGCGGCCTTGGAGGCGGTCCGCGCTTTGGTCGCAGGCTCTGCCGACGAGCTTTCCGCGGCAGCCGAGGTGCTTCGGGCGCTCGCGGATACCGACCGGCTCAGGATCGTATCAGAGCTCCTGGATCGGCCCCGTACACTGCACGAACTCGCGTCGTCCTTAGGCGCAACACCCTTTGAAGTGGGGCACCGACTGATTCGGTTTCAGAACACTGGAGTTGTCGTGGTCGAAGATGATGAGCCCGAAGTGCGGTTCGATATTCGGCCTGACCTGCGTCCCGGACTTGAGCAACTCCTCGCCGCGATGCATCCCACGCTTGTGGCGGTGAGCGCCGCTCCCAGTGCCCGGCTGAGTGCCTAGGTGTAATACCCAGACACGTTGTT
>PKWB01000099.1 GCA_003131685.1 Candidatus Dormiibacterota bacterium | reverse complement strand
GGTTACGCCGCCGGGCCCCACCAGGATCTGGACAATCCTCTCGGGGTTGGGGGCAGTCGGCTCCACGAGTGGGTGTTCGCCACCCGCAGCGGGAGTCAGATGATCGGCATTGAAGGCGGAAATGAAGGGCTCGACGACGAGTTCTTCTCGAAGCGGGCATCTGGGGTGGGTGCCACCATCATGGGTCGGAACATGTTCGGCCCAATACGTGGCCCATGGGGCGAGGACGAGTGGACCGGCTGGTGGGGAGAGAATCCGCCCTTTCATCACCCGGTATTCGTGCTCACTCACCACCCGCGGCCTCCTCTCGAAATGCAAGGGGGGACAACGTTCCATTTCGTCGACGGCGGGATCGACGCAGCTCTCGACGCAGCTCTCAAAGCGGCGGGCGACCGTGATGTTCTGGTCGGAGGTGGCGCAGCCACCATTAGGCAATACTTTGGTGCTGGGCTAATCGATGAAATGCATCTGGCGATTGTGCCTGTCTTGCTGGGCATCGGCGAACGGCTCTTCGAGGATCCCGGCCCCAGCGGTGATGACTACCAGTGCGTTGAACACGTATGCTCGCCAGCCGTTACCCACGTCCGCATCGTACGGACCGGCGCCGGCGCTCTCAGGTAGGCATCGAGCTTCCCGGTGCTGAGCAGCGCCGGGTCTCCCTTGAGGCGTTCCATGCGCTGGTCACGTTCTTGCCCGCGGCGATCCCCTGCATGAAGAGCGTGAGTTCGCCCTAAGGGGTAGACACTCCGGGCGGCATATATAGGTCGTGATGAGCGACGCAGCGACGTTCGCCCTGGCTCCACTGAGGAAAGCGATGGCGGCCCAATCGGCAGGCGAGGCGATGCGCGGCGAGCGCGCGGTGCTCGACGACGTCTACGCGGCCGAGATCCAGCGCCTGGTCGCCCTTGGAACCATCCTGGCCGGCGATGGCGCCGCCGGCGAGGACCTCGCGCACGACGCATTCCTGCAACTGGTCCAGCGCGTCCGCCGCAACCCCGACTACCTGCGCGGACCGGCGTGGCCGCTGCTGCGGACCATGGTGGTCCGCCTCGCGATGCAGCGACGCCGTGCGCTGGCGCGCGAGCTTCGGCGTCTCGCCCGCGCATGGCAGCCCGCGCCGAGCGAGGACTGGGAACCGAGTGTCGCGATGCTCGACTGGCACACCGCGCTGCGATGCCTGCCGCCCAAGATGCGGGCCACCGTCGTGCTCTTCTACGGGGAGGATCTCAGCACCGCGCAGACCGCCGCCGCACTCGGCTGCTCGCCCAAGACGGTCGAGAGCCAGCTGCGCGCCGCCCGGCGGCGCCTCGCTGCGCAGATGCGGTGGGGCGACATCGAGGACGACCCACGATGACGCCCACCAGGTTCGACGACCGCGCCAGAACGCTGACCCAGTCGTTGCTCTCCGACGCTTCGCGCATCCCGGCGCGCATGCCGCTGGACCGCAGGACCTCGGCGCCGTGGAAGGCGATCGCGGTCTTTGCCGGAACCGTGGTCGTGATCAGCGGCGCGGTGGTCGGTGCGTCCGTCGCGTTGCGCAGCCCATCGGCATCGCAGCCTGCGCCGGCGAGCCGGTTCGATCACTGGAAGGCGTTCCAGCTCGACCCGAACGGGGGCAGCAGCCCGGATGCCATCTCGTGTCCCGACGTCACCCTCTGCGTGGCGGTGGACTACACCGGTAATGCGATCGTCTCGACGAATCCGGGCGGAGGAAACGCCGCGTGGAGCATGACCCCGATCGACGCCATCCCATCGTCCCCGGACGGTGGACTCGTAGAGGTGACCGGTGTCTCGTGCGCCGACCCGTCGCTGTGCGTGGCCGTCGATCAGAGCGGCAACGTCGTCACCTCCACGAACCCGGGCGGCGGAGCCGCCGCCTGGATCGTGAGCGGCATCGACGGTCAGGCAGTCCTCAGCGGCATTTCGTGTCCCAGCGAGCAACTCTGCGTCGCGGTCGGTGGCTTCGAGCCGGTGCTCAACCAGTCCAGCGTTGTGCTGACATCCAAGGATCCGAGGGATGGACCGGGCACCTGGACGGCGACCGAACTCGACAGCGCGTTCGCGCTCACCGCGATCTCCTGCCCGAGCGTCACGTTCTGCGTGGCGACCGATGGGTCCGGCGACGTGCTCACGTCGACCGATCCGACCGGCGGGGCACGTGCGTGGGCGGTGAGCAAAGTGTCGAATTCCACCTCCTTCTCGGCGCTCTCGTGCCCGACGGTGACGTTCTGCGCGGCCGTCACCAACACCGGCGACGTGGTGACCTCCACGCACCCGACCGGCGGTGCGAGCGCCTGGACGCTCAGCACGCTCGATAGCTCGATCATGTTCGACAGCGTCTCGTGCGCGAGCACACGGTTCTGCGTCATCGGCGGCATGTCGGACCACGTCTACATGACCACCAACCCGACCGGCGGATCGGACGCCTGGATCTCCGTGCGCGTGGTCCCGCAGGGCCAGGTGGCGATGTTCGGTCTCTCCTGCCTCGACAAGGGATTTTGTGTCGGCGTCGACGGCAGCGCGGGCGTCCACGTCTACACCAACCCAAACGGCTAAACGACGAGTCACATAATTCGCTCGTGGCCGACGTAGCCGCCTTCGGCGACCTGCACCTCGTCGACGACGTCAGCGGCGCGGACTGGATTGTGGCGAGCGTGCGCAACTTTCAACACGACGTCGGATCGCTGCTGCCGGTCACGTTCGAGGCCTACGCGCGGGTCCTCCATCCGGCGTCCCGCGGCAACTGGGGTGACACGATCGACGTTCCATGGTCGGCGGTGGCCGCGGCGAACGGCCGCATCGCCCATGCAGCCATGGAATGGGTCGCCATCACGGGCGACTGGAAATTCGAGCGGGAGGCCGTGCAACCCGGTATCTGGGACCAACCGCCATCAGAGGGTTCACTGCCGCCGCGCACCGCCGCGAGCGTCGCCGGCGTGCTCGCCGGCCTCACCAGCACGCCATCGGAATGCTGGTTCGGCGTCTGGGAGGGATATGGCGACGCGCCGTTTCAGCCGGGGACGGTGCCGCTGATCGCGATGCCGCAGCGCAAGATGGTGCTGCTTCGAGGTCCGCTTCATGCGGCGGGCACCGCCTTCGCCGGCATCGGATGGCCGGACAGCGCGAGCCTGTGGTGGCCGGACGATCGAAGCTGGTGCGTGGCCACGGACATCGACCTGATGAGCACCTACATCGGCGGCAGCGCCCCATGCATCGAGGCGTTGGTGGGCGACAAACGGCTGGAGGCCTACCCCGTGACCATCGACCAGACCGTGCACTGGCAGAGCGATGCGATCAACCCGACCCCCGAGCCGCCGCCACCACCACAAGCAATCACACCGAACCGTTCATAGCGCTCCCGCGACCGAGCCCGGTGACGATTACGAGTCGAGCGCCGCGACCAGCTCCTCCTGGAGATACCCCAGCGCGATGAGCACGCCGTACTCCGGCTTCTGCTTGGTCGCATCGGTCGCGGTGTCCTCCCAGCCGTCGCCCTCGATGCCGAGGATCTCGCCCGCCGCGACGCGCAGGTGATTGAAGGCCCGCAGCCAGGCGAGCGTCTGCGCCTCGGTCAGCGGGAGCGTGTCCTCGCCGGCGCTGAGCGCGTTGCGCACCATGGCGAGATCGACCTCGCGGCCCTTCTCGATGTCCGGCCGAACCCAGCGGTCGTACTCGGCCTGGAGCTTGGCGTCGTCGTAGGCGCGCGGCGCCGACGCCAGGGGTGCGGCGAGACGGGGGCTGAGCGAATCGATGATCCCGATCAGCGCCTCACGCTCGCGCTTGTCGACCTTCACCTGGATCCGCCCGCGGCGGCGGAGCACCTGGGCCATGCGGCGGGGCCTCCGGAGTCTCAGGGACGACCCAGGGTCGCCTGGAGTCCGAAGGAGTGGAGCTGCGCGACCGACACCTCAGCCTGCTCGCGTGGCTGGGTCGCGACCACGGCGCGCCCCTCGTTGTGCACCTGGAGCATCAGGCGGGTGGCCGTCGCATGGTCGTAGCCGAACAAACGGCGCAGCACCAGCACCACATATGACATGAGGGTGATCGGGTCATTCCAGACCATCACGTTCCAGCCGAACTCTCGCTGGTCGCGTTCCTCGCGTCCGGGGGCCTTCGCCGGGGCCGGCGCCTTGGTCGGCGTCGGCGCGGAGGTGGTCGCCATAGCAGCTAGCGTAGCTCAGGTCCCGCCGTCAGCACCACCGCCAACGGTTCCTTCCGCCCCCTCCTCGAGCTGCCCGGTGACGGGGCTCCCGAAGGAGCGACGTCGCTCAGACGGCGCGGAAGTCGACGACGCCGGCCCACGCGGACGGAGTCCGTGAGGGCTGGGCTGCAGGAGCCGTTGTCGGGGTGGTGGTCACTCCGTCGAGCACCGCTTGCAGCGGAAGCTCGCAGTTGTGACACACAATCCAGATGGGACCCGGCTCGCTGACACGCCTTTCGAGACGATGTCGCTCGCCGCATTCCTCGCAGGTGATGGTTACTCGCATTTCGTGGCGCAGCGTCGCACGGCGGTTGCGACGCCTCGCTGATGGCACTGTCGCGGCGCCGCCAACGGTGTGCAACGAATCGGCGAAAGAGGATCGATCTGCCGCTGGTGATACACTCGGCGAGATCGTGATGGCATCGGTGCAAACGCGCCATTCAAGCCCCAAATACGATCATTTGAAGGCGAAAGCCCGCGACCCTGACCGGCGAGAAGGATTGTTCTGAAGGCAGGAGTAACGAGCAAAGGAGTGCATTGACCCCGACGACGGCCCAGGAGCCCGAGACGCTCACCATGGAGGACCTCCTGCGGGAGGACCAGAATTCGATCAGGGCCCTGGCCCACGGTGACATCGTCGATGGTGTCGTCGTCCGCGTCGATCCCGACGAGGTCCTCGTCGACATCGGCGCAAAGAGTGAGGGGATCATCTCGAACCGCGAGCTGTCGGCACGCGGTGAGCAGACGGTCGTGCTCAACTCCGGCGACCAGGTCAAGGTCTACATCATCCAGCCCGAGGATGAGCACGGCAACGTCGTCCTCAGCCTGCGCAAGGCGCGCGCCGAGGGCATCTGGCAGGCCGTCGCAGAGAAGGAGTCGGAGGGCGAGATCCTCGACGCCGAGGTGCGCGAGCAGAACAAGGGCGGACTCATCGTCAACATCATGGGTCTGCGCGGATTCCTGCCCAGCAGCCAGGTGGCGCGCCAGTTCAGCGGCAACCTCATGGAGCTGGTCGGCACCAAGATCCCGGTCAAGATCCTCGAGGTCAATCGCAAGCGCAACCGGCTCATCGTGTCGCAGCGCGCGGCCCAGGATGAGGATCGCGCGCGCCAGCGCGAGGAGCTCTTCGAGAAGCTCAAGGTCGGCGACGTCATCACCGGCAAGGTGAGCGGCGTGACGTCCTACGGCGCCTTCGTCAACCTCGGCGGCGCCGACGGCCTCATCCACATCAGTGAGCTGTCGTGGGATCGCATCAACAACGTCAGCGACGTGCTCACCGTCGGTGACGAGCTGTCGGTCAAGGTCATCAAGCTCGACCCCGAGCTGTCGCGCATCAGCCTGTCGCTGCGCCAGATGTCACAGGACCCCTGGGACACCATCGAGCAGCAGTTCCCGCCCGGCAAGGCGGTGCCCGGCATCGTCACCAAGACCAAGAAGTACGGGGCGTTCCTGCAGATCGCCGACGGTGTCGAGGGTCTGCTCCACATCAGCGAACTGTCGTGGGATCACGTCGAACGTACCGAAGACGTCCTCAAGGTCGGCGAGGAGGTCGAGGTCATGGTGCTCAGCGCGGACAAGGTCCGCCGTCGCATCAGCCTCTCCCTGCGCCAGCTGCACGGCGGCGGTCCGACCGGCGAGGGCGACGAGATCACCCCACCGTCATATGACTATCCCGAAGATGACGACGACGAGAGCGACACTGCGGACACGGCCGTGACGCCGATGGCCACCGCGCTCACCGACGCCGGCGTTGAGGGGACCACACGCGCAGCCGTCAACGACGCGGTCGCGGCCGGCACCGCCACGGCTGAGGAGATTGCCGAAGACAACGCGGAGGCCGACGACGCGGCCGCGGCCGACAGCTTTGACGACGGCGCCGGCGAGTCCGAGCTCGAGGCAGAGGTCGAAGAGGCGGCGGAGGCGACCGACACCGACGCAAACGGCGACGAGACAGCGGCGGCGACAGCCGCGGCCGATGCGGCCACGGAAGCGGCACTGGAACCCGCTGCGGACGAGGCCGGCGCCGGTGCCGATATCGAGGCTGCAGAACCCAAAGCCTAGGGCGGCGTCACCAAAACGGTGACGGCCGTGGTTGTGGGAAGCGACGAGGCCGTTTCGACGGGGCTACCGGGCCGTATTTGCAAAGTTGCTTAGCTGTCCGCCGACCCGGGTACTATGAGGGGCGTTACAGCAGCGCCCGGGTTCTGACCCTTTCCATCCACGGGGGGGCCGGAAGGGCAATGGAGGCGGTTTTGTACCCGTTCGAGCGCTTCACCGAAAGGGCGAAGAAGGTGCTCACGCTTGCCCAGGAAGAGGCTGAGCGTTCGCATCACTCGTACATCGGCACAGAGCACCTGCTGCTGGGTTTGCTCCGTGAAGGCGAGGGACTTGCGGCCAAGGTCCTCAACAATCTCGGTGTCGAGATAAACAAGGTCCGCAGCACGATCGAGTCGGTGCTCGGTCGCAACGAGCGGATCATCATCCAGCAGATCATCCCGACGTCGCGTGTCAAGAAGGTCATCGAGATCTCCTTTGAAGAGGCGCGCCGCATGGGCAATAACTATGTGGGCACCGAACATCTTCTGCTCGGGCTGCTCATCGAGGGTGAGGGCATCGCCGCCCACGTCCTCGAGGACCTCGGCGCCAACCTCGAGAAGGTTCGCGGCGAGATCGACAAGCTGCTCCACGAGTCCGGCATCGACGAGGAGTCGAAGGAGGCGCAGAAGAAGCCCTCCAAGACGCCCCTGCTCGACCAGTTCTGCCGCGACCTCACCGACCTGGCGATCAAGAACTCGCTCGACCCGGTGATCGGCCGCGCCATGGAGATCGAGCGCGTCGTGCAGATCCTCAGCCGGCGCACCAAGAACAACCCGGCGCTCATCGGTGAGCCCGGTGTTGGCAAGACCGCCATCGCGGAAGGGCTCGCGCAGCAGATCATCCTCGGCAACATTCCCGAGTCGCTGATGGGCAAGCGCGTGCTCACGCTCGACATGGGCGCGCTGGTTGCGGGCACCAAGTACCGCGGCGAGTTCGAGGAGCGTCTCAAGAAGATCCTTGACGAGATCCGCGCATCGCGCGAGGTGATCCTGTTCATCGACGAGCTGCACACGCTGGTCGGCGCCGGCGCCGCGGAAGGCGCCATCGACGCGGCGAACATCCTCAAGCCCGCACTTGCGCGCGGTGAGATTCAGTGCATCGGCGCGACCACGCTCAACGAGTACCGCAAGTACATCGAGAAGGACGCAGCGCTCGAGCGCCGTTTCCAGCCGGTGTTCGTCGACGAGCCGTCGCTCGCAGAGACCATCGAGATTCTGCACGGCATCCGTCCGCTGTACGAGAAGCATCATCGGGTGACCATCACCGACGACGCGCTCAAGGCCGCTGCGGAGCTGTCGGTGCGCTACGTCAGCGACCGCTCGTTGCCGGACAAGGCGATCGACCTCATCGATGAGGCGAGCGCACGCGTGCGCATGAAGCTCACCACGACGCCGGAAGAGTTGCGTGCGATGCAGCGCGAGATTCGCGAGCTGCAGACGCAGAAGGAAGAGGCGATCGCGGCGCAGGACTACGAGACCGCGGCCAACTTCCGCGACAAGGAAAAGAAGCTCAAGGACAAGTACGTCTCCCAGGAGACCAAGTGGCGTGACGAGCTCGGTGCGACCGTCCCGGACGTGACCGAGGAGCACATCGCCGAGATCATCTCGTCGTGGACCGGCGTCCCGGTCTCGCGCCTGGTCGAGGAGGAGACCTCACGCCTGCTGCGCATGGAGGAGGAGATCCACAAGCGCCTCATCGGCCAGGACGATGCGGTGAAGGTCATCTCCCAGGCGGTGCGTCGCGCGCGTGCCGGACTCAAGGATGCCAAGCGGCCGATCGGATCGTTCATGTTCCTCGGCCCGACCGGCGTCGGCAAGACCGAGCTGTCGCGTGCGCTCGCGGCCTTCCTGTTCGACAACGAGGACGCGATCATCCGGCTCGACATGAGCGAGTTCATGGAACGTCATTCGACCGCGCGTCTGGTCGGATCGCCGCCAGGCTACGTCGGCTACGACGAGGGCGGGCAGCTCACCGAGGCGGTGCGCCGTCGCCCGTACTCCGTGGTGCTCTTCGACGAGATCGAGAAGGCGCATCCCGAGGTCTTCAACATGCTGTTGCAGATCCTCGAGGACGGCCGCCTCAGCGACGCCAAGGGCAAGGCGGTCAACTTCGCCAACACGATCATCATCATGACCAGCAACCTCGGCGTGCACGGGTTGAAGCTCAACATGTCGCTCGGGTTCCAGCCGGCCGTGCCGGATGAGCGGGCGTCGTCGTCGGAGCACGGGAAGATGCGCGACAGCATCATGGACGAGCTCAAGAAGCAGTTCCGTCCCGAGTTCCTCAACCGTGTCGACGCGGTCGTCGTCTTCCAGCGTCTCGACCATCCGCAGATGCGCCAGATCGTGGACCTGCTGCTCGCCAAGGTGGCGATGCACCTCGCAGCCCAGGAGCTGACCTTCACGGTGTCGGACGATGCCAAGGAGAAGCTCGTCATCGAAGGCTTCGACAAGATCTACGGAGCACGCCCGCTGCGGCGCGTGATCCAGCGTGTCATCGAGGACCCGTTGAGCGAGGAGCTGCTCCGTCTCAAGCACGGTCCGGGCGACGCGGTGATCGTCGAGGTGGTGGATGGCGAGGTGAAGATGCGCCTCGTGCCCAAGGGCCCCCGCCGGGAGAAGAAGGAAAAGGCCGAGGCGGTCGCAAGCGCCGCGGCCGGTCCGCCGAGCGCACCTCCCACGGAGTAGCCGGAGCTCCTCTGACGCCGTGACATGCGGATGAACCTCGCGGGGAAGTCGCTGTCCAAAGGCGCGCTTGTCGGCGGCGTTGGACTCATCGTTGCGCTCGTCGACTCGTTCCTGCCGTGGCGCAGCGCCTCGATTCCCTGGGGCCTTGTGTGCTCGGCCATCCGGCAGTGTGTGGTTGAGACGGGCGCCTTCAACGGCAGCCACAGCGCATTGGTCTATTGGCCGGGCTGGGTCTTTTTCATCGCAGCGTTCCTCGGCGTCGTGCTGCTCTTCCTCCGGACCTTCACGCCACAGGTGACCATCTCCCCGATGCCCTCCACCGACGCCCCGGTCTACGCGGGGACCGCTGTGGTGATGCTGCTCTGCGCGCTGTTGCGACTGCTCACCGGTGTCGGAAGTGTGCAGGCGTACTACGAGACCGCGCAGGGTGGGGTCTACACGGTGGACCCGGGAATCGGCGTCTTCATCGGGATCATCGCTGCGGCTGCGGTCGGCGCCGGAGCCTATTGGATGCGAGGCGAGCGGCAACCGGCGACGAGGCCCATGGGCGGGTATCAGTCGCCGGCGAGCCCCGCGGGGTAGCTGCTCAGCGCGGCTGCCGGGCAGGCGGATCGCGATTCGTCGGGACCAACGCGCCCGACCAGCCGTCCGCGCCGCGATCGGTTCGGGGGCGGGTGATGGCTGGTTACTGCGCCTTTGATGGGCTCGCGTTGGATCGAACAGATGTGGCTGTCAATAGTCGGAGATGGGCTTCGCAGGTCGCTGACGGAGGTAGCGTCAGGTACCGAGGCCGATCCCGGCGAAATACTTGGACACAGCCGCAGATCCGTCGAAGTAGTTCGCGTGGGTGACCTTGACCGTATCAAGGGAATCGGAGCCGATCAGCACGATCTCGATATTACTGTCCGTGCCGAGTTCGCCCAACTCTCTCTCCTTGGCAGCGTAAGCAGCAACCGCGCTCTCGCTATCGGACCCAAATTCCTGCAAATCGACTAGGCGCGCTTGCTTATGGTCGAAGACGAGCAGGAAGTGACAGATCTTCTCAGCCATTGGGTCTCACCTCTAGATAGGGTAGCGCGTGCGTGCGAAGGTCGCTGATCCTTGTTATCAGAGATGTCGGGACCACCTCACCCACCTCCTCTATTGCCATCGCTTCGGAAATTGCCGCAAGCCACGTCAGAAGCTCGTCTGGACCTCGGCCAGACTTTAGATCATCGCGCACGCGCCCGGACAGGCGCTCGACGGTGATTGCCCATTCGTGCATCACCGTCGTTCGCAACTGAACCTCGATAGCCCTTTGTCGGTAGTCCGCGTCGTCATAGCCAACTATGACGTGTACGCCACGGTAGCCCGAGGCACGCGGCCGTACGACGTAGTCGGAGTAGCGAAGCGGTGGTCTGTTTCTCTTCAACCTCTGCTCGACCTGCCGCAACTGAGAGATAGTCTGGAAGACCGCTCTGCACCCCCCAATGTCCTGCATGTTTGCCAATTGCATCGTCGGCTCGCGCTGTAACTTGTCGAGGATGGTGGTCATCCTCTTCATCCGTTGGGAGACTTCCATGGGGCAGCGTTCCGTCTTGACCATCGAACGGAGCCCCATAGTGGCCTTCGCTAGGGAATAGGCGTGAGCTGCCCGATATTGCCAGATGACCTCGAGTGCAGCGTCAACTGGAGCGCGGTCGGTGATCTCCCCCCGCATCCAGCGGCGTAGGGTGCGACCCGCCTTGTTGACTTGAGAAGTCGTCAGCTCGGGCTCGGGCGGCGCCACCGGCACAAACTAGCATGCCACCCATCTAGCGAGGCGATCTCGAGTTCGCCCGTCAAACAACTAATCCCGATCCTCGGAGGCCAGTCTTGACGATATGGCTTAAAGTCCATATTCTGAGTAGCATGAAAACTGGAGAGACCCGCGATGGTTTCAGCGATCTCCTGCTGCAGATCGAGCGAGAGGCGGAAGAGGAG
Organism: Candidatus Dormiibacterota bacterium; assembly: GCA_003131685.1. Lineage (GTDB taxonomy): Bacteria > Chloroflexota > Dormibacteria > Aeolococcales > Aeolococcaceae > Palsa-851. Next base: position 1,753 of record PKWB01000099.1, on the reverse strand, counting down.
GGGCCAGCCGGGATCGCCGATCTCAAGGCGCTGCAGTTCAAGTACCAGCTGATCAATGCCCTCATCCTGCAGCGCCGCGTGTGTGGGTGGACCCAGAACCAGCTGGCGGAACGCGCGGGAATCGGCCAGGCTGAGGTGAGCAAGATTGAGCGAGGCCGGAAAAGCCCAACGATCGATACCTACGCCCGTCTCGCCGCGGCACTTGGTCTTGAGCCGACGGCGCCGCTCGCGAAAATGCAGCCGCGGCCGGACCGCTCAGCGCACCTCCTACCGAGCACCCACCTTTCGTAGTTCGAGCGCCGGTCAGGGACCCGCGGCGTAGTCGACCGTGAACGACCCCGAGCCGGTCGGAGGACCGTCCCATGCGGCGTACAGCTTGCTGCTGTAGCCGGCAAGCCCCGGCGCGCCCCCGGCGCTCGACGGGATGACGACCGCGGACGTCCAGGTCGAACCCTTTGAGGAGCGGTTGTGGAGCACGTTCGTGTTGTTCTCCCAGGCGACATACAGCGTCGTGCTCCGGACGGCGGGCGCCGGCGCACCGAGCGCACTGGACGAGACGATGGTCGAGGGCGTTGACCACTTGGTTCCGGTGAACTTGGAATAGGTGATCGCTCCGTTCTCATCCCAGAAGTCGTACAGATTTCCGCCGTATGAGGTGAGGCGAGGCCCGGGCCGCCCGAATACGGCCCGCTGCTGAACGACGGGACCTTGGCCTGGCCCGACCACGACCCACCCTCGACGGACTGGTACCAGACCGAGACTCCGGTAGAGCCGATCCACGAGAAATACAGCCGGCCGCCGCCGCGCCACACAAGCGTCCGGCTGCCGGTAATGCCTCAGCTCGAGTTGCCCAGCGGTAGGTCAGTGTGAATCGGAAGGTCGACGAGCCTCACGGCGGGCNNGGACGTCGGTCACCGGACCACGGGGCACGAGCGCGATAAGCAGGAGCACCAAGCCGCCCGCGAGGATCCAGGATCGCTGCTTGAACACCCAGGGCATGCCCCGATCATTGCACGCATCGCGGCGGCTTTCCAAGCACGGCGACCATCTGGTCGTGCGTCAGTTTGAATCCGGTCTCTGCTGCGAAGGTCAGGACAGGTCGCAGACTCTCCCTGATTCAAGGCACTGGGTGATGCCCTGGATGTAATTGCCCACTTGCCCCGGGGTCGTTGGCAGCAGTGGTCTGAAGACGTGCCGGGACGTCCCCCCTGGTGCGATTGGAATGGGCGCTTGGATCGCACTCGTCGTCGGCGGCGCGGTCNNGGTCCCGGCCTGGATCGTGATCGGCTTGGAGTCGCTCCGGCCGGATGCGGGCTTGGGAAGGTTCGAGCTGGACGTGGTTACCGCGAGCACTCCGCAGAGCGCGACGGTGCCCAGAAAAGCGAGTCGGCCATGCATCTCTTGACTACGCCTACGCACCGCGCGCCACGAAGTTCCACAGGTCGAACATACGTTTGGTATGCTGTACGGCCCATGGCATCCGTCCTGACCAAGCGTTTCCGAACCCAAGGGCGCAGGTTGGTCATCGACGCCACTTGGGTACGCTAGACGGTCAATGCCCAACGATCAGATCGTGATTCGCGGTGCCCGCGAGCACAACCTCAAGANNGCTCATCGTGATCACCGGGCTGTCGGGAAGCGGCAAGTCGTCGCTCGCGTTCGACACCATCTATGCGGAAGGCCAGCGTCGATACGTCGAGTCATTGAGCGCATACGCACGCCAGTTCCTCGGACAGATGGAGAAGCCCGATGT
>PKWB01000092.1 GCA_003131685.1 Candidatus Dormiibacterota bacterium | reverse complement strand
AGACGGTCAAGGCGCACCTCGGGTCGGTCTTCGATCGCCTCGGCGTCGAGGACCGTGTCCAGGCCGCACTCTGGGCGCAGCGCCACGGGATCATCTAGGCCGGCTCAGCCCGCCGGCCTGCCCTGAGCTACTCCGGGGTCGACGCGGCGACAATCGCTCGAGCGAAGGCCGCGACCGTCTGCTCGAGATCAGCGATCGTGTGTACCGACGAGCAGAACGCGCTGGTATTAAGGATGTCGACTCCCTCGGCACGCATCGCATTGGCGATCCGTGCCTGGGCCTCGGGGTCGCCCAGGAAGATGTGGAGGATGCTCGACAGGCGCCGGATGGTGCCCGGGATGCCGGCCGACGTCAGCTCGGCGGTCCATTCGCCGGCAAGGCTCATCGCGTACGCTTCTGCGGTTCGCTGAGGGCTCCCATCGGCGACCAGGCGCAGCGTCGCGATTCCCGCGACCGCGCTGAGCGGGTTGGCGTTGAAGGTTCCGGGATGGGCGATCGTCGTCCCGAGCAGTTCGAGCAGGTCCGACTGCCCGGCAACGGCGCCCGACGGCAGCCCACCGGCCATGACCTTGCCGAGGACGCTGATGTCCGGAGTGATCTCGAGCACCGCCTGCATGCCGCCCGGGGAGATGCGGAAGCCGGTGACCACCTCATCGAAGACGAGCACGGTGCCCGTCGCGGTGCAAGCCGATCGGGCCGCAGCGATGAACGACCTGGCCAGCGGCAGCTGGCCGTAGTGGGCGCCGGACGGCTCCATGATCACGGCCGCCACATCTCCACGGGCGAGCTCGGCCTCGAGGCCGGCGGGATCGTCGGTGCGGACCACGGTGGTCAGAAGCCCGAGCGCGTCGGGGACGCCGACCGGCGTTCGGGTGTTGCCCTCGGCATCGAGGTAGGGGCTCACGGCGTCCGACCAGCCGTGAAAGTGGTCCTGGAGCTTGACGATGCGATCCCGGCCCGTCGCTGCTCTGGCCACCCGCAGCGCGAGCATCACCGCTTCGGTCCCGGAAGCGGTGAATCGAACCTTCTCTGCGGAGGGGACCAGCGAAACGATCTGCTCCGCCCACTCGACCTCGAGCGGATGGGCAGCGCCGTAGTGCGTGCCGCGAGACACCTGCTCTCGGACGGCGGCAACCACCGCAGGGTGCGCGTGCCCGAGGAGCAGGGCGCCGTGACCCATCGTGTAGTCGATGAGCTCGGTGCCGTCGATCAGCCATTTCCGTGATCCGCTCGATCGGGCCACGTAGATACGAGGATCGTAGGTGCGCGAAGCGTGCGTCGCGCCGCCGGGGAGGACTCGACGCGCCCGCTCTGCCAGGTCGGTGTGTGCGCGTGTGTGGACGGCGTCGGTCACAGACACGCCGAGAGAATACCCGGCATTTGGAGGCGACGGTGGGAATCGAACCCACGNNCTTACCACTTGGCTACGTCGCCATCGTATTCGGTTTTGACCTTTCCGGTGCTGTTTTCGGGCCTTTGACACCTCGGCTGACACCTTCATGCGTGGCACAATTGGTGTGCTAGTTCAGCAGGAGCGCCGCAGGTGCAGGATACTCAATCGGAACAGGGGACAAGGCGGCGGACAACTCGCCGCGATCCCGGCGATGGCGCGATCTTCCAGCGCAAGGACGGCCGGTGGGTTGCCCGACTGAAGCTCCCGACCGGCAAATCGCGCTTCATGTATGGGAAGAGCAGAGCGGAGGTCAAGAAGCGTCTTGCTGGTGCTAAGCGGACGCTTGATGCCGGCAAACCGCTCGGCAACGCCCGAGAAACCTTCGGCTCGTACTTGGAGGGCTGGATGGCTGCCCTGCCGGCAACCAATGTCAAGCCATCAACCGTCGACTACTACTGCAGGTACATCAGGAAGCACGTGATGACTTCGGACCTCGCTCGCAAGCCCCTCACGCAACTCGAGGCTGTTGATCTGCGACAGCTCTATGCCGAGAAAGGTCTCAGCGGCCTTAGCACGACCACCGTTCATCACCTCCACGCGGTGATCCACGTTGCGCTGACCCAAGCAGTTGACGACGGTAAGCTGGCACGCAATGTCGCGGCCTTGGTAGGTCGAACGCATCGGCCAAAGGTTGCTCGACACGAGATGGCCACAATCGCTGACGTGGACAAGCCCCAGCGGTTCGTTGCGGCAGCTCGCGGTGATCGGCTTGAAGCGCTACTTGTAGTGGCGATCGCCACGGGGCTTCGGCAAGGAGAACTGAGAGCGTTACGGTGGAAGGACGTCGATCTCGATGGCAGTCAACTGTCTGTGACGGGTTCGCTAAGCGGCCCCAAACGCTCGGACTTCGCAATTGGGACGCCGAAAAGCGGCAAAGGACGGTCGGTCGCCCTCGGGCCCACGGTGGTCAGCGTGTTGCGCGACCATCGTCGGCAACAGGCGGAACTGCAATTGCTGTTGGGCGCGGAGTGGCAGGACCGCGACCTCGTGTTCCCCAACGAGTTTGGCGACTACCTATCGACGACAACGATAGGCAGGGCGCTGCGGCGTGTTATCGAGCGCGCAGGGCTGCCTCGGATCCGATTTCATGACCTCCGCCATACCGCGGCGACGATCATGCTCAGCAACGGCACGCATCCCAAGATCGTCTCGGAGATGCTCGGCCATTCCACAATCGCGATCACCCTCGACCTGTACTCCCACGTAACACCGAACATGCAGCGCGAAGCTGCGGCGGCGATGGACCGAGCTTTCGTGGACCCGAGTGATACGGGACTGGTAGCGACTACCAAGTAGCACGTCAGAGCCTACTCGTCGTGGGAGGCGGGCGCTAGACGCTGCACGAGTAGCGTCGGGAGAGGAAGTCGAACCCTCATCCGCACGAGCCGAAACCTCGATCCTGAATTGCCAGGGGTAGTCAGAACGCGCCAAATGTGGCCAAGGTTTGACCCGCCACCCCTGAAATGGACACGAAATGGACAGACGGTCCACCCGATTGCGGAAACTGTCGATGGCCGGCGAACTGTTCCCTGCCGCGTTCAGACGGGAAGGTACCCAGGCGCCTCGTGCTTCCACACGACGTGACCTCCTGGGTGCTCGACCAACACTCGGCTGGATGACACCATCGCAGCGGCTCGCCGAGGTCGTTGCGGTCACCCCCTGAATCCAAGCCCAAACTTGTTGGCAGGTGAGGTCACCCACTACCTCACTTGGCCTCGCTCTATATGTGAGGTGAGGTCATCGGAGACATACACCATCCAAATTCACCAATGCCTCGGGACACTGCTTCCAGTTCCGCGAGCAATCGACGAGAAGCCGGGGCGGCGGCCGATCATCTCGCGACGCCGTCCTTCTGTGCTTACCCCGTGGTGATCCGCCCGATGACGTTGTTGAAACAGGTGAACCACATGTCGCCGTCGGGGCCGAGCGCGATCCCGGCCGCGCTTCCGGCGAAACCTCCACAGTCGGCGACGGGGTATTGCGTGAGAGCCCCCGCGGTGGTGATACGCCCAATCGCGCCGGGGAAATTGTACGTGAACCAGAGGTTGCCGTCAGGGCCGGCCGCGATTCCGAACGGGTAGATGCCTGGAGTGGCGTAACTTGTGACCACCCCAGTGGTGGTGATTCGTCCGATCGAACTGCCGTTGTTGTTGGTGAACCACAATGAACCATCGGGCCCCGCCACGATCCCCAGCGGATCGCCGATGCCCGGGCCGGTGTAATTGGTGACCACCCCCGCCGTGGTAATGCGGCCGATAGAGTTGTTGCCAGAGTTGGTGAACCAGAGGGCTCCGTCGGACCCGGCCGCGATCCCAACTGGGTAAAAAATACCCGGGCCGGAGTAGTTGGTGACCACCCCAGCGGTGGTGATCTTCCCGATCGAACTGCTGTTGAAGCCGTTGACCTCGTTTGTGAACCACAACGCACCGTCAGAGCCGACCGCAATCCCCTGCGGGTAACTGATGCTGGGGTCGGTGTAGTTCGTCACGGCCCCTCTTGTGGTGATGCGGCCGATCGAGTTGTTGAAATCGTTGCTGAACCACAAAGCCCCATCGGGCCCGGCCACGATCCACTGCGGGTTGTCGATGCCTGGGCCGGTGTAGTTCGTCACCGCCCCTGTTGTGGTGATGCGGCCGATCGAGTTGTTGGAATCGTTGGTGAACCACATAGCCCCATCGGGCCCGACCGCAATTCCGTTCGGGTGGCTGATGCCTGGGCCGGGGTAATCGGTCACCACTCCGGTGGTGGTGATCCGCCCAATCGAGCTGCCGTTGTTGTTGGTCTTGGTGAACCACAAGGCTCCGTCGGGCCCGGCGGCGATCCCCCCGCCGTGGGCGCCGTCGATGTAAGTGGTGATCACCCCGGTGGTGGTGATCCGTCCAATGACCGCGAAATTCGTGAACCACAGGGCCCCGTCGGGACCGGCGGTGATTTCGTCCGGAAGGTTGATGCCCCCGCCCGTGTAATTCGTCACGATACCCTTGGTGGTGATCCGCCCGATCGAGTTGTTGACAGAGTTCGTGAACCACAGGGCCCCATCGGGGCCGGCAACAATACCTAGCGAGCCGCTAATGCCGGTGCCGGTGAACACCTTGATGCTCCCGGCGGTAGTGATCCGACCGATCGAGTGGTTGTCTTCGTTTGTGAACCACAAGGCACCGTCGGAACCGGCCGCGATCCCGACCGGTGAGTTGATGCCGAAGCCTGTGTAGTTGGTAACCAGCCCAGCGGTGGTGATCCGTCCAATCGACTTGTTACCAAAATTGGTGAACCACAGCGCACCATCGGGCCCAGCCACGATCCCCTGTGGCCTGGCGATGCCGGTTCCGGTGTAATCAGTGATCTTCCCGCCGGTTGTGATACGTCCAATCGAATTGTTGCCATCGTTGGTGAACCACAAGGCTCCATCAGGCCCGGACGTTATGTCAGTGGGACCGCTGACGCCGATCCCCGAGTGCATAGTCACTTTTCCTGTGGTGGTGATGCGTCCAATCGCGTTGTTACCATCGTTGGTGAACCACAGGGCCCCATCAGGTCCAGCAGTGATCCCTCCCGGGTCGGAGATGCCCCGGTAGAGGTTCACGTGACCGACCTGTGATGCGGATCCAGCGCCACCAGTCAAGCCGAGGGTCAACACGGGCACTCCAACCAGAACTGCGAGCAATCCGGCGAGACGTCGGATCAGTGGGCGATGACGTACCACTGGATCTGAAGCTCCCCGCATCTGAGTTACCGTGTTGAGCGTTGAAGCTCCACGGCGACCAGTTGGTCGAAAATGAGGCTGCGGTTCCGAGCGCGAGCTGCCGATGACGCTGATGGCCACGGATGCGGCAAAACCAGCTGCGAGTGGAAACCTCATTCCCTAACCCCCGTCCCTGAAAACACCCTTGATATTGGCGGAAGGGCCGACTGAACCAACGCTGCGGCCAATCCAACGAGATCCCGGAGCATTAGGCGCTGCCGTACCAGTAAATCTGAACCTGCTCGCGTACTCGGCCCGCTACCGGCGTCAAGGCACATAGGCGTGGAGGGAGATGGCGTCCGTAGTGTCGTTTTCGCTACAGACATAAACGCGGCCGTCCACCGGGATCACCGCCCCATCGAACGAAGCGTCGGAGGACGGCGGTAACGAGATGCTCCCGAGGTGAGCGCCGGTGCTGCTGTTGAGCATGAAGATCTGGGTCCCCGCGTCAACATAGACGACGCCGTTGGCCACCGCAGTTGAACCTCCTGAGTATGTCGGGTTGCTCCAGACCAGACTTCCATTGGTGGCGTTGAACGCGGCTGCACCAGTGAATACAAGACCTCCCGCAACCGCTTCGGCACCGCCCGCTCCAATTGCCTGCCAAACTGTGCTGCCCGTTGCCGCCGAAAGTGCGTAGAGATTATTGCAACTGCTCAGGAAGACCATCGAACCCGAGACTGCGGTCGACGACTCGCCGCACGCACCGAGGACGCGAGACCAGATGACCGCCCCCGTGGCGGCATTCAACTTGTAGAGGAGTTGTTGGGTGTTGTTTCCATATCCGCCGACGAAGACCGCGCCCCCGTCCGCACTGAGGGTTGGCGTATTGCCATCTCCCACGTTCGGGTTCGACCAGCGAATCGCCCCGGTCGTGGCATTGACAGCGCCGACACCTCCGTCATCGCCCTCGCCGTAGACCGTGCCGTTTCCTGCCGAAGGTGGCGACGTGTTGTAGCCGACTGCGTTGAACAACGGGATGCACGAGATCTGGACGCCACCTGTGCTGATCGCGGAGATACCTGGATCATCCTGCATGAGCCAGATTTGGCCCCCTGCGAATGCCGGTTCCGTCGTGCCCCCATAGCAGTGAGGCGTGACCCGCCACTTGACGGCGCCGGTTGCACCATCGATCGCTTCAACGATCCCGTTACCCGAGTTCGACAGATAGACGACGCCACCGGCCACAATCGGGTCCGGATAGACCCCCGAGATTTGCGGATTATTAGGATTGACGCGAGTGCTGAACGCGCTAACCAAATGACCCACGTTGGCCCTGGTGAGGACCGTCTCGGCCGGATTGTCCCCGGTGTGTTGGGCATTGAAGCCCTCTTGCGTCCAGTCGGTTGAGGTTGACGCCGCGCTTGCGGGGTGCAAGCCGCCGATGACGCTTATGGCCACCGATGCGGCGACACCAACTGCGAGTGCAAACCTCATGTCCGATCCCCTCAACCTGAAAAGAGACTTCAGTCTAACAACTCGCCCAATGATTCGTCTCGCCTTTCCCTTTGCCTGCATGGCATCTCTCCTTGCAGGTGACACCTAAACGGACACCTTCATGAAGGTAAAACGTTGGTGGATCGAGATGGACTATTGAGGAGGTTGTCGGACTCGCCAAAGCGTCATGGCCGACTGTCGGCGAGTTCAAGCGCGCACCAGCCTGGACGGCTGAGGAGTTCGGCGGACGCAGAACTAAAGGATTTGCAGACCCGTGCCTTACCACATGGCTACGTCGCCTCGGAGCCTGGAATGCGACATTGTCGCCGAAGGACGCACGCAGGCACCCTCAGCCTGCCGGCGCCGGGGCGTCCCGCTTGCACCTTTTGGCGCGATCAACGATACTGTCGACACGTGGCGCGGGGGCGCCGGAAGGGATTTGGTTAGAGCAGGGGGTTCGATATGTCGACGCTGTCGACTGATGTCCGCCGTCAGCGGCGCTCACCCACGGTTGCAAGCTATGGGGTCGCCTTTCTGACGATTGCGCTGGTCATTCTCGTGGTGCAGGTTGTCGGACACGAGGCCGGCCACCTTTTCGCCCACGTCAGTCAGGGGTTGTCGTACTGACCGCAGGTCACCTCGGCTGCCTCGGCGAGTGTGAATGCCTCCGGGCGGGCGAGCTTGTACGTCTTTCCGGGGTGGTCGTCACCGACGAGCGCCGCAGCAGGGCTGCCCGCGACGTCATCGCTATGGACAGCAGCGACACGGCTGTGACCGACGATCCCGGCAAGGCGCCGCTCAAGAAGAGGTAGACGAGGTGCTGCGGTCTCTCGTTATGCGGCCGACGTCTGCGCTGCACCATCAGCACCTGGCTCGGGTGGCATCACGAAGCCGACCTCGAGCGCGCTCGCGAAGCCGGCGTCGACCTCCGCGGCGAGCAGTTTGCGGACCTTGCCGAGGACCTGGGACTGGCCGATCTCGCCGAAGTCGATCCCCCACTTGGCGTCGTATGTGGTGGCTGCGACGTCGTGGTAGCGCGTGTTGGCGTCGCGGATCTGCTCGTGCGAGCGAAGCGCCTGCATCGCGCTCGGACGTTACCGTGTCGCCGGTGACGGCGAACCTCCACGTCCAGCAGAGTCAGCCGCCCGGCGTGCCGCCGCTCTCGCTCACGGGGGAGCGCACCTTGCCCGATGTGCCGGCCGAGAATTACTGGTACCGGCGGCATCTGGCGGTCTACGAGTGGATCGCGGCGCGGGTCGGCGGCCTGCGTGTGATCGACATGGCCTGCGGCGAGGGTTATGGAGCGGCGGTGCTGGCACAGGAGGCTTCGCGGGTGGTCGGGGTGGACGCCAACCCGGAGGTGTTCGAGCACGCGCGGCTGCGCTACGCGGAGCCGAATCTGAGCTTCGCGCGCGCCATGGTCGAGCGCTATGGCGAGCCTGCGGCCTCCGATGTCGTCACATTCCTGCAGACGATCGAGCACGTGCCGAGCCCGGAGTCCGTTCTGCGGCACTTCAAGACCTTGCTGGCGCCCGGCGGCGTGGCGTACATCTCGACGCCTAACGTGTTGACGCTCGCGCCGGTCGGAGCGGAGAAGTCCGGGAACCCGTGGCACCTGAAGGAGTACCGCGCTCACGAGTTTCGGGGGGTGTGCGAATCAGTGTTCGAGTCGGTTGAGCTATGCGGCGTCTACCACGCGCGCAAACTCAGAGCGCACGAGCTCGTGCTGACGCTCGGCTGGGATCGGGTTCATCAGGGCCTGCGCCTGACGAAGCCGTTTTACAACCGCTTCACGGCGGCGATCCAGAGCTCTGACTTCGTGCTTGACGACCAGCGCCCACTTTCTGGTGCGTTGGACTTCCTCGCGATCTGCCGGTGACGCAGACCGCCCGCGGGGTGATGCGACGCGCCGGGCGGTGGGCTGCACATAAATAGGCGTAAATCGAGAGATTGCCTGGACACCCGGTCGATGATCAGGCGTTTGTGTTACAGGCACCTTGGGGGGGTGCCGATATCCCCCGGAATGCCCCGCGCGATCTTCAAGCAACTTCGGCTGGCCGTGCTCTGCGCGGCCGGCTGCCTTTTCCTCGGTGCCGCCGGCGCGAGTGTCGCGCAGGCGGGGACGGCGACCGGCGTCAATTCTCTTAGGAATCCCAGCGCTGATTGCGATCG
>PKWB01000199.1:769-6290 GCA_003131685.1 Candidatus Dormiibacterota bacterium | reverse complement strand
GATGTTGCCGGGGTTGAGGCGCAGGCACTGCACCCCCGCTTCAAGGGCGAGCAGCGCGAGTGGTGCGTCGTAGTGAATATCGGCGACCACCGGGATCGGCGATTCACGCACGATCTCGTGCAGTGACGCGGCAGCGTCGCGCGTGTCGCACGTGACCCGGATGATGTCCGCGCCGGCCTTGGCCGCCCGCTGGATCTGCGCGATGGTCGCGGCCGCGTCCTCGGTCTGGGTCTTGGTCATGGTCACNNAATCGGTGCGGCGCCGCCGATGACAACCGACCCGACGCGAACCGGGACGGTCGGCCGGCGCGCCTTGGTCGGCGAGCCCCCGTCGGTCATAGCCTGCTCACATCTCCGATGGTGACATAGACGGCAAACACGACGATCACGGCCAGCCCGACCGCGGTGATCGCCGCCTCGACCTTGGGATTGAGGCGGCGCCGGCGCACCGACTCGATGGCGATGAACAGCAGTTTGCCGCCGTCCAGGAACGGAATCGGCAGCATGTTGACGAAGCCGAGGTTGAGGCTGATGAACCCGATCCACCAGACCAGGCCGTTGGGACCGAGGAACCCGTTGTTGGTGGCCGTCGCCGTCTCCTGGGCGATGCCGACCGGGCCGGTGAAGCCTTGCGGGCCGTTGATCCCGCCCTGAGGTGGATGCACGATGAGGCCGTAGATGCCCGTGACCTCCGCCCAGACGAATCCCGGGATCGCGCGGAACCCGTCCACGAAGGCAGCGGGTGGGCTCTCGCCGTTGTAGCCCGGCACTACACCCATGATCCACGCGGTGTGGATCGCGTTGTTGGCTGGGTATCCGTCCGTGATGCCCGACACCGCGACATTGGTGAAGTACCGGGACGGCGAACCGTTCGCGTTCTCGAGGTAGCCGCTGATCTTCACCGTCGAGCCGCTGCCGAGGAGCGTTGCCGGGTCGCCGGTGCCGACTGGCGAACCATCGATCGACGTCACCGCCAGGCCCCCGACCGGGAGCTTGCCGCCAGCCACGTTCGCCGGGTTGGCGAGAATGTTGGAGATGGTGAGCGTCGGGGTGAACGTGGTCGTGCGCTCGCTGCCGTCCGAGGCGCGATAGACGACGGTCATCGGCCGGCCCTGGCTTGCCGTCGTGGCGTTGTGCAGGTCGGTCGTGACCTCGGTCAGGGTGTCCTGCCGGATCGTCGAGCCGTTGATCGAGACGATCGTGTCTCCCGTCGTGAGCCCGGCCAGACCCGCAGCCGCCTTGGATGCGTAGTTGTACGGCGTCGGCTGCATGCCGACGATCGCGAAGATGAGTGCGCCGAAGATGAAGTTCGAGATGATCCCGGCCGAAACGGTCGCGAACCGGCGCGGCCGCGATGCGCGATAGAAATTGCGATCTCCGGCATCACTTTCGCCGGTGAGGCCGAGCATGCCGGCCATGCGCACGAAGCCGCCGGCCGGGATCGCGCGGATCGCGTACAGAGTCTCGCCGACCGTGCGGGAGTACAGCTTGGGGCCGAACCCGATGGAGAACTCCTCGACCTTGATGCCCGAGAGCTTGCCGACCGCGAAGTGTCCGAACTCGTGGACGGTGATCACCGAGACCAGCACCAGGATGAACGCGCCCGCGTAGATCAGGAACTGAGTCATCGGGCAGGCACCGCTCCCGCGGTGTTCGCGCGCACGAAGCCGCGCGCCCATGCGTCCGCGTCGAGCACCCGCTCGAGCGTGGACGCGTCACCGTCGTCGAACGCTCCCAGCGCTGCGCCGACGAGGGACACGATCTCGTCGAACCGGCACTGTCCGGACGTGAAGGCGGCGACGGCCTCCTCGTTCGCGGCATTGAAGACGCAGGGCGCAAGGCCACCGCGCTCTCCGGCCGCGCGTGCGAGCCCGATGGCGGGGAACCGATTGCCGTCGAGTGCGAGCACCTCGAGCGGCGAGGCGTCGCGGAGGTCGAGACGCGGGCCGACCCCGGGCAGGCGCTCCCCGTCGGCCAGTGCGAGCGCGATCGGCACGCGCATGTCTGGAACGCCCAGCTGAGCGATGACCGCGCCGTCGCGGAACTCGACCCAGCTGTGGATGATGCTGGTCGGCTGGATGGCAACGTCGATCGACGCGTAGGGCACGTCGAAGAGGAAGTGCGCCTCAATGATCTCGAGCCCCTTGTTCATCATCGTGGCCGAATCGATGGTGATCTTCGTGCCCATGTTCCAGGTCGGGTGCGCCATCGCCTCCGCCGGCGTGATCGACGCGAACGTGTCGAGCGGCCGCCGCAGAAACGGGCCACCGCTGGCGGTGAGCACGAGCCGGGACACCGACGCCGGGTCCTCCCCACGCAGGCACTGCCAGAGGGCGGAGTGCTCACTGTCGATCGTGATGATGCGGGCGCCAGAGGCAGCGGCGCGGGCTTTGACGAGATCGCCCGCCATGACCAGGACTTCCTTGGTGGCGCTTGCCACGGTCACCCCGGCATCGATCGCGGCGAGGGTGGGCCGGATTGCCGCGGCTCCGGTGATCGCCACGCACACCACGTCAGCGTCCATCGCGGCGATCTCGCAGGCCGCGTCTATGCCGGTTGCGCACCCCACGTGCGGGACGGCGGATGGATCGGGGTGAACCAGCGCGGTGCGGGCGACGCCGAACCGCCTGGCGATCGCATCGAGCGCCGCGGCATCGCGTCCGGCGACCGCGCCGACCAGCTCAAACCGATCGGGGAACCGGGCGATGACGTCGCACGCCTGACGGCCGATCGAACCGGTGGCGCCGAGCAGGACGACTCGTCGGCGGGGCGTGGGGTATGTCACTTGTGCTGCAGATGCCTCGGTTCGCAGTAGATCAGACCACGCCGGCGCTTTCCACGGGGTTACGGGAATGCGATCAGCTTCAGATAGCAATATACGACTGGTGCGAGCAATACAAGGCTGTCGGCCCTGTCGAGGAGGCCGCCGTGCCCAGGGATCAGCGTTCCCGAGTCCTTGACACCAGCCTCGCGCTTGATCGCCGACTCGATGAGGTCGCCGCCCTGGGCTGCGATGGTCATCAGGGCGCCGAGGCCGGCACCGAGGGGGACGCTGATGCCGATCAGCCAGGGGCCGGCGAGCGCTCCGACGAGCACCGAGGCCACCGCCCCCGCCACCGCACCCTCCATCGACTTGCGCGGCGAGATCGAGTGGAAGAACGGATGCCGGCCGATCGCGGAGCCGACGAAGTACGCGGCGGTGTCACCCACCACCGCGCCCGCCAGCGCCAGGGCGACGAGCCGGAATCCCAGGTGACTCGGGTCCGGAACGTGCCAGCGGTAGATCGCGACCCAGAAGCCCAGGCAGAGTCCGACGTAGGTGGCGCCCCCGACCGCGAGCGCCCAGCCGGCAAAGCGCTGACGGGTTCCCAGCCCCGCGAGGAGGCCGACCACGACGGCGGCGGCGAATGCCCAGTCGGTGGCCATGTCGGACGCGGGCAGCACGAAACGGATGCCGAGCCAGACGCTGAGCGGCAGGATCACCCAGGCGGGCGGGGTCGGCCCCATCCGCCCGAGGAGCCCGCGCAACTCCCAGGCCCCGATCAGTGCGCCCGCGCCCACCAGCGCGGCGACGGCGGGCGTGCCGATCCAGAGGGCGGCGGCGATGACCGCCACCAGCACCACCCCCGATACCACCCTGAGGGCGAGATTCATTCCCGCCGGATGGCTCGGTGCGCGCCGCCGGCGTGGACGGGCACGTGCTCGATCGGCGCGGGGATGGCCCCGAACTTCCGCTCGCGGCTCGAGTAGTCGACGAGCGCGTCGTGGATGGCTTTCTCGCCGAAATCGGGCCAGAGCGTATCGGTGACGTAGAGCTCGGCGTAGGCAGCCTGCCAGAGCAGGAAATTGCTGATGCGGAGCTCGCCGGCGGTGCGCACGATCAGGTCCGGGTCAGGCAGGCCGCGGGTGTAGAGCGCGTCGCTGATCGCCGGCTCGTCGAGCGAGTTGAGATCGGCTCTCGACGCGGCCAGCTCGCGGATGGCATCGACGATCTCGCGCCTGCCTCCGTAGTTGATGGCGACGTTGAGGATCGCGGCCGTGTCGCCGGCGGTGAGCGCCTCCGCCTGGGCGACCTTCTGCTGCAGTGACTCGCTGAGCGCGGACCGGTCGCCGAGGACGCGGATCTGCACGCCGTTGTCGTGCAGCTCGCCGACCTCGCGGTCGATGGTCTCGCCGAAGAGCCGCATGAGGGCGGTGACCTCGCCGCGAGGCCGCTGCCAGTTCTCGGTGCTGAACGCATAGAGCGTGAGGATGTGCACCCCGGCCCGGTGACACGCTTCCATCACCGGGCGGATCGCCCGGACGCCCGCGCGGTGGCCGGCAACCCGTGGCAGGTGGCGCTGGCGAGCCCAGCGCCCATTGCCGTCCATGATGATGCCGACGTGGCGTGGAAGGTCTGGCCTTGCGGGGAGCGGGATCGCGGCGGGAGCGGGTGGGCGCTGCATGATGGTGCTCGGGGTCAGAACGCCCCGAAGGCTTCGGCCGTTTCGGCGCGGGTCTCCGTCAGACCTCGAGGATCTCAGCCTCCTTCCGGTGGGTGGCGTCGTCGATCCTGGCGATGAACTGATCCGTGACCCTCTGGACGTCGGCGAGCTTGGTGGCCACCTCGTCCTTGCTCACGTGGCCGTCCTTCTCGACGCGGCGGAGGTGGTCGACCTCGTCCCGGCGGATGTTGCGCACCGCGACGCGCGCTTCCTCGGCCTTGCGGTGAATCACCTTGACCAGGTCCTTACGCCGCTCCTCGGTGAGCTGCGGGATGGCGACCCGGATCACCTGGCCGTCGTTGCTCGGGTTGAGGCCGAGATCGCTTTTCTGGATCGCCTTCTCGATGGCGCCGAGCGAGGTGCGGTCGTACGGCTGGATGACCAGCATGCTCGCCTCAGGAACGCTGATCCCGGCGATGCTCTGGAGGGGGGTCGGGGATCCGTAGTAGTCGACGTGCAACCGTTCCAGCAGCGCGGGCGACGCGCGCCCGGTGCGCACGGTCATCAGCTCGCGATGGAGGGCCTCGACGCTCTTCTCCATGCGCTGGTTCGCGTCCGCGATCCGCTGCGCGATCTGTTGCTCTGGGTCGTCTGCCTTGTCGCGATCGGTCACTCGGCGTCGCCCTCCGCGTCGACGCGTGTCCCGATCTGCTCACCGAGGATCACTCGCTCGATATTCCCCTGGGTGAAGAGGTCGAAGACGATGATGGGCATGCGGTTGTCCATGCAGAGCGTCACCGCGGTGCTGTCCATGATGGCGAGCCCGCGATTGAGCACGTCCAGGTAGGTCAGGTTGGGCAGCCGCGTCGCGGTTGTGACCTTGTTGGGATCGGCGCTGTAGATGCCGTCGACCTTGGTCGCCTTGNNCCCCGCCGCAAGGATCACCACTCGTCCCTTCTCGAGGTGCCGTATTGCGCGCCTCGGGATGAACGGCTCGGCGAGCTGCTGCATCGCGATCGCGGTCTGCATCCGGCAGTCGATGCCGAACTGCTCGATCGCGTCGCGCAGGGCCAGGGCATTGATGACCGTCGCCAGCAT
>PKWB01000199.1:186-708 GCA_003131685.1 Candidatus Dormiibacterota bacterium | reverse complement strand
CGAGCAGCGCCTCGCCGCCGAGCTTGAGGATGACCCGTCCGAAGACGGGCCGGCGGCCGTCGCCGGCGCGTCCCTCGACCGCGGCAAGCTCCACGTTGGTGGCTCCGATGCTCACTCGGCTGCGGGAGCGGCCGCGCCGTCGCTCTCCGTGCTCTCGGCGCCCACCGCGAAGCGGGCGAACCGCGCCACCGAGATGTTCTCGCCGAGCTTTGCGATCGCCTCGGTCACCAGGTCGCCGACCTTCTTCTTGTCGTCCTTGATCCACGGCTGCTCCAGCAGGCAGATCTGCGCGAAGAAGGCATCGAGCTTGCCGGTGAGGATCTTGTCGACGATGTTCTCGGGCTTGCCCTGCACCTGCTCCCGGTAGACGGCGCGTTCACGCTCGACCAGTTCCGCGGGCACGTCCTCGCGCCGGACGTACGACGGCGCCATGCCGACCACCTGGAGCGCGAGCGTGTGCGCGAGGTGCTTGAAGTCATCCGTCTTGGCGACGAAGTCCGACTCGCAGTTGATCTCGATGAG
>PKWB01000199.1:0-159 GCA_003131685.1 Candidatus Dormiibacterota bacterium | reverse complement strand
AGTCCATCATGCCCGCGCCGGTGCGCTCTCGCAAGGCCTTGACCATTGCGGCTGTGACCTCGGCCATCAGCCGCCGGCCTCCCCATCGGACGCCGGCGCACCGATCGCGGCAGGCTCCTCCGCGGGGGCGGCGGCTGCCTGCTCGGCGGCAATCGCATC
>PKWB01000031.1 GCA_003131685.1 Candidatus Dormiibacterota bacterium | reverse complement strand
CGACGATGTCGGGTGACGCCGGCATAGACGAGAGGCAGTTCGATGTTCTCGAACACGGTCAACTCCGGCACCAGGTTGAACATCTGGAACACAAACCCGATCGAGCGATTGCGAATGCGAGACAGCTTGGTGTCGGTAAGCGAACTCGTATCCTCGCCGAGGAAGAGGAGGCGGCCCGATGACGGTTGGTCGAGGCAGCCGATCAGGTTGAGCAGCGTCGATTTTCCNNCGGTGACCGGGGCCGAGGCGCTACCGTATATTTTGCCGACCGATGCAAGCTCAATCATGAATGCGTGGCGTCTCAGTGTGCCAGGTTGGTCACGATGGAGACGGCGATGAGGCAGTCGGGAGCGAAGTCTGCCCCGCCGGCGACAGGACGACCTGCTCGCCCGGGACCAACCCTGACGTGATCTGTGTCCACTTGATGCCCACATCCGCGATAGTGACCGTGGTCGGATACGCCTGACCTCCGGACCAGACATCNNGACATCGACCTGCAGCGCGCCGTTCGTACCGGTGAACAGCGCTGTCGATGGAACTGAGAGGACGTTGACCGCATTGGCGATGACGACGTTCACCGATCCCGTCTGACCACTTCTCAGCTTAGCATCCGAAGCGGTGAGCGCGATGTCGGCGTAGTACTCGGGAACACCGCCCACCTGAATCGCGCTCGGCTCAATTACTTTGACAACGGCCGGAAGGGAAAGCCCTGGCAGCGCGTCAACGGTCACGGTTGCGGTCTGGTTGGGCGCGAGGAGCACATCCTCAGACTGACTGAATGGCGCCCAGAACTCGAAGTTCGAATTGTTGCCGATGACGATGAACCCGTTGGCTATTGCTGACCCGCCATTGGTCGCCGGGTTGGTGAAGCCCGAGTTCCCGGCGCTGACGCTGTCTCCCGGGACACCGTTTACCTGGAGAACGGTCCCGGATTCGGGCGCGTACAGCCGGGTGGCAGCATCATCGTTCTTTGCTCGTATCAGTTCGACCTGCGCCTGGGCCAGCTGCGCCTCTGCCTGGGACACCTGNNGCGCTCGATCCGCTTGCCTGCGCCTGGGCGATGGCCGCCTGAGCAGCGCTCACCGCGAAGTTGGCCGCATTCAACTCCGCCTGCTGGGTGCTGTCATTCAAGGTTGCGAGAAGCTGACGAAAGGTGACCTTGCTCCCCACCTGTACGGTGACCGACTGCACCTGGCCCGCGATTGGAAAGTTCACGTTCTCGAGCTGACCGGGTTGGAGGACGCCGGACGCGGTCGCCAACACCGGGAANNTGATCTGCGGCTGTCGCGAGTGCCGGTGGCACCTGTTTCTTTGTGAAATGGGCAATGACGGTCGGTCCGAATGCGACGGCAAGGAGCACCACGACCACGCCGGCCGCGATAAAAAGTCTGCGTAGCAGTGTTTGCGTTTTCATCTCTCAGCGTCCTTCCCTCGCCCGGGTCATCTGTTTTCACCGCGACTCCGATGCCTCCTGAGGGAGGTCATCGACACCCCACGCCCAACGCTCCGCGGCAACGGCCGGGACAGCTCGATCATACACCATCGGCGCCAAATCAAGACCCTTGCGCGAGTGCATCGGAGCCGGTGTGCGCCGCCACCAAAGCCAGTACCTTCCGCGCAATCGATCGTTTGCAGATAAGGAGATCGGGCAAATACGGATTGGGTTGGTTGTAGACCAGCGACGATCCGTCGATGCGTGAGCAGTGCAGTCCCGCGGCCATTGCGACAGCCACCGGTGCGGCTGAATCCCACTCGTATTGCCCACCCGCATGCAGATACACGTCGGCCTCGCCGGAGACGACCGTCATCGCTTTGGCTCCCGCCGAACCCATGTAGACGAGCTCAGCGTGGAGCGCCGCGGCGACCTCGGTCACGATCGCCGGTGCGCGTGTGCGGCTTGCCACCATCCGCAGGGGGACGCCGTCCGGAGGAGCGTCCGGGAAGGAGGTCGCGGTGGTGAGAACTCGTCCCTGCGCCGGGAGCGCGACCGAGCCCGCAACGGGCAGGCCATCGATGCACAAGGCGACATGGACAGCCCAGTCGTCGCGGGGGGGCTCTCCGTACTCCCGGGTGCCATCCAGCGGATCGACGACCCAGACGCGCCGATGCCGGAGGCGCTCCTCATCGTCCTTGCCTTCCTCAGAAAGGATCGCGTCATCGGGTCGTAACTCGGCGAGACGGCCCATGATCATCTCGTGCGAGCGTGCGTCCCCCTGGTCTCGCAGCCACCGTTCATCAGCTGACTGAGGGACGGAGCGACGCAGGTCGATGAGCAGCCGGCCGGCTTCTTCAGCGATCTGCCGAGACACCTGATGGTCGGTCCAGGTGCCTTCTTCGGGCGTGGTCTCGTTTGCGACAGTCTTCACNNCGTCTCCTCGTGAGATCGTTGTTGAGTTCTCGGGGCCGCCTAGCATATGATCACGCTCCATACGCCCCGAAAGTTTCATGGCGTGGCGGAAAGGCACTGGAGGCAAAACACATGGTGCTCCGGGCGGGAGGACTGCTGCGTCGAGCCGGCGCGGTCTCGATTCTGGTTGCCGGCGTTTTTCTATTCACGGTTGGCATGTTGCCGGTGCAAGCCGCAGCGCGTCATCCCAAGCAAGCGATCACAGCTCCCACGTGCGAGCATCAGCCCAATCTCAACGATCCGACAAACTCCACCAACAAGGTGTTGGAGAGCTACTGGTTCTCCATCGAGCACACCGGTCAGACCACAACAGTCTGCACGCTGTTCGGCAACGTTTCGTCTGGCGATATCGTAACGGCGCATTTCACCCTTGCACCGACGGCTCCAGGAAACGCGGACGCGGAGATCACCCTCGTGAGCAATACTGCTTCCAGCACCAGTTCCCAGCAGAACCTGTTCGATTGCTCGAGCTTCAGCCCGGGGACCGATCCTGATTCGGCGAACGATCCGTGCCTGGCCACTGCATCGCAGGTGCTGACCGTGCACGTCCCTGACTGCGCCTTCCAGGTCGATCTCGTCTACGGAGAACCGCTCACGACGATGACGATCGGCCAGTACCGCACCGAGCGTCGTTGGGTCGACGGGCAGGTCGGCAACCGTTCGGCGGGCTGCACTCCGCCGACCCCGACTCCCACCCCGACCGCGACGCCGCTGCCGACACCGACCGGGTCTGTTTCGCCGGCGACCTCCAGTCCCAGTCTCACTCCCACGCCAGTCGGTGGCGTCCAGGGCATCACGACGCCGGGGACCGGGTCTGGAGGCCTGACCCTGCCGATCACCGGGGTCGTCCTCATCCTCGTCGGGATCACGGCGATCGTGCGAAGCGCACGTCGGCGGCCAACCCCCCCGACGCCGTAGCGACTGGGGTCAACGCCCGAATAGCGAGTATCACGATCCCTCCGGGGGCCGAAGCCTGAGGTGATCGTTCTTCCGATCAGTTCGACGTGACGGCTCGCAACGGTGCGACCTCTGGCGCCTCGTCTCCCGAGCCACGGTATCCAGGACCCGGCCCGAGGGAGATGTTGCCGCCGTCGATGATCATCTCGGTGATCGAACCTCTGCCGAGTGGAACCCGCCAGTCCTCACCGGGAAGATCGAGGATCGAGGACATCACCAGGCGGATCATCACCGCATGCGTGACGGCGGCGACCCTCTCGCCCCGATGGCGCGCGCCCATCAGCCTGAGGGCATCCAGCATTCGATCCTGCGCCTGATTGAGTCGCTCTCCGTTCGGGCAGATGCACTCCAGCGGCGACGACCGATAGAGATTGAAGGCGAGCGGGTCGTACATGGCCGACTCTTCCGCGGTCATCCCCTCCCAAGCGCCGTAGTCAAGATTCACGAGACCGTGGAGGATGCGGATGTCCGGCACCCCCGCTTCGTCGGCGATGATCTGCGCTGTGGCGATGGTGCGGCGAAGCGGACCCGTGTACACCGACGAGATTCCACAACGGCCCAGAAACCGTGCCGCATCAACCGCATCCTGGTATCCCTGCGCGTCGAGCGGGATGTCGCGCCGCCCGCGGTAGCGGTTCTCTTTGTTCATTGTCGTGGTGCCGTGGCGGACCAGATACAGCAGGCATGGCTGAGTGTCGCCGTGGAGTCGCGGCAACGCGACTGGTTCACCGGACGGAACGCGCTGTTCCTCAGTCATGACAAAACCACCCGGACGCGTTGATCACCAACGCATTTGCGTTCGGCGCGTATGCGCGAGCGAGTGTTGATCCCATTACTTGTTGTGCCACGTCATTCGCCCCTTGATCCCCTTCTCCGCCCTTCCACACTCGTCGGAGCCCGAGCATACCGCGGCGACAACGCCTTGGCAAGGGTCACGCCCCGCCGGTCGGGACGCCCCATTCACCGAGTGGCAGGTCTTCCAGTATCGATCGCGCCTCGGCAACCTGGGTCGGAGTGAGCCGGCGCCGATACTGCGTCGCCTGCTGAACACGCCGGCTTGTGCCATCCGCGGCTGCGGTCTGCGCGTTGGGGTGTCCGAGCGGGTTCGCGCCGGTGACGACGAACGCTGGGTCGTCGGCGGCCTCGAGGTACGCCTTCACCCGAGGTGTCCACGGCAGACCGAGCCGGGCGAACAGCGACGTGAAGCC
The DNA here is from genome assembly GCA_003131685.1 of Candidatus Dormiibacterota bacterium. GTDB lineage: Bacteria > Chloroflexota > Dormibacteria > Aeolococcales > Aeolococcaceae > Palsa-851. The sequence continues at coordinate 44,846 of PKWB01000031.1, read as the reverse complement.
TTCATAAGGATCGAGTGACAGCTCATCGTGTGAGATCACGATCCAGTCCGGGTGACGAGCCGCTGTGTCCTTGAGCGCAACGGTGAGCACCCCGACGGTCCATGCGACTTCAGCGACCCGTGACGGGAAGGTCGTTGGACGAGTCAATCCGTGCGGCGCAAGCCACAAGCGTTGCACCGCGGGGTCGTCGAGACGATCCGGCTCGATGTTGAGCGCCATCCAACTGGAGACGACGTTCAGCGGGTTGCGACGCTGGATCACCACGCGCGGGTGGTAGCGGCGCGCGATCCACTCGACCGAGAAACCGCAATTCGCGGACTTGACGATGACATGCGGGTCGTGTCGCGGCACTGCCGCCGAGACGGTTCGCGCCAGCACCGCGACACCGTGGTCGCGAAACGCCGCGGGGGATCTCGAGAGTCCGCGACCGAGCTTTCGGGCGGATGGGGACCGGCTCCACGGCCAGCCTCCAGCGAATGCGAGATCCCAGACCATCGAATACCACGACGACCCCTGGCCCGGCTCGAGGGACGGGTACTCACCCAAGCGGTTGCGTACCACCGTGCCCAGGATGTCCGTGTACGGACTGTCAGGTTCGTATACGTTGTGGATGCCCGGTGACTGACCGAGCACGTTGGCCACCCAGGTCGAACCGCAACGGTGCGTGCCAGCGATGAGGATCCGCATACTGGATTCCATGCTAGTCGAGACCGATCCACGAACGGACGGCTCCTCTCAGTGATCTCTCATGGATCCGAACCGACGCAGTCGTCAGCATGGGACTCGGGGAGTTCGCAACGACCGACGGGGGCGTAGGACGTGGCGCTTCGAATCCATCTTTCGGGAACAAGGAACGGATGACCACCAGGAGCAGCGCACCATCGCGGCGCCGTCGCGTGACCATCGATGTCAGAGTCATGGCGATTCTGATCGTTGGCGTGGTCGTGGGATGTGGATCGCCATCGCCGGTGCCGACGCCGCCACCGCCCAGCCCGACGGTCAGCGGTCATACCTTCAACGTCGCGTCCTATGGTGCACACGGGGACAACCAGAGCGACAACACCAAGGCTTTCGCGAACGCGATCCAGGCAGCCGAAGCGTCAGGGGGTGGTGTGATCTACGTCCCCGCGGGGAAATACATCTTCAATGCGGCGAAGACCGGTACCGGTGGATCAGTCGTCATTGCGGGGACGGCCCCAATCACGTTGCAGGGGGCCGGCCGGGATCAAACATGGTTGATCGAGGGGAAGGCGAACAAGGGTCTCCTCGGCGTTCAGGTCGACCACTCGATCGTCGAGGATCTGACCCTCGACACCCAAACGTTCGGCGGCGGTGCCGCCCTGTTCGTCAGAGCGAACGACACCAGTCTGCTGAGCACAACGATCCTCGGTGGCCCGAATCACTTCGCCATCTACTACGCGGGTCCCAAGGGCGCAAAGCCCTCAGCGCCCCTCTATAACACCGGCAATGTCGTGAATGATCTCAACCTGAACGAACTCGACTGCAACGACGGATTCTCGTGGAGTTTCCAGGAGAACGGCTCGATCACCAACGTCACGCACACGGGGTCGCGACTCGCGCTCTACGTCGATCAATCGACAACCGTCAAGAACTATCACTACACCCCTGGCGCCCAGCAATGCGGCGCGCGCAATGGCTTCTGGCTGACGCCGCCGGCGGACAACATCACCATCGTCGACTTCACGAGCGGCGGCGAGGGCGGCAAGGTGGGCATCATCGGCCCCGCGGGCGTGGGAAAGGTTGCGCGGAACGTGACCATCGAGGGTCTCACCATGACCGCGAGCGGGTACACCTTGACCATAGGAGACGTGACCAACCTCGTGCTCTCCGGCTGCAACCTGGGCCACAACGACATCGTGATCGATGCCCAGGCGGTAGCTCAGGGTACGGTCTCGCATTGCACGTTCGGACAGATGGTTCGGAGCGGCTCGGCCTCGGCTTCAGTACACTTGGCGGTGGTGCGATAGCCCGCCAGGAAGGTAGATAGGTTCGGTTCGTTCGACGTGCTTGACGGCATGCGCCAAGGGCCGCCATAATGCACACTTAATGCGTCCTCCATTAGGGAGGGGGCCGCAGTAGACGGGGGTCTGGCGGGCGGACATGAATGTCCCTGGGGAGACGCGCGTGCCGGGAATGGGATCAATCGACGCGGGGGAATCGTCCAACTCGGGCGGTGACGAGCACCAAGCTTCAGACGTGCCGGCGCTCAGCCTGATCGTCGCCGTCGATGCGGTGCACGACGGAACGACCCGATCTCTGCGCGACATGCTGGCTGTCATTGCCGATGCGTCCTGCGAGATCATCGTGGCTTCGCGTGAGGCCTGGCCGGATGCTCCGGACGGCGTGACCGTGGTCGCGTACAACGCGGCGTCCCGAGGTGACCGATTCGACCGTGCCGCCGCCGAGGCACACGGCGGAATTCTCGCGTTCGTGGACGATCGCATCCGGCTTCCGAACGGATGGGCGGAGCGAGTGATCGACTACTTCGATAATCCGTCCGTTTCGGTGGCGGGGGGTCCGGTTCTTCCGCGAAGCCGCTGGCGGCCCGAGCGGATCAGCGCGCTGATCCTGAACAGCCACCTCGGCACGACACCATCGGGGCACGTATCGAGAGCTGAGAAGCCGCGCACGGTTTCCGAGCTTGCCGGCTCCAACCTGCTGATTCGCGAAGACGTCTTCCGCGACGTCGGCGGATTCCAGTCACCGAGTGTCGGGGGCGAAGCCGTGCGCCTCTGCTACAAGGTTCGCTCGATTCTCGGATGCGACATCAACTACGAGCCCAACCTCGCGGTGGCCGCCACGACGCGCCGGTTCCCGGGTCCGTTCCTGGCCGACACGGCCGCGTATGGCCGTGCCAGGGGCGATATGGCCCGCAGATTCCGTGAGGTCGCGCCCTTTTATCCGTATGCGCTCCCCACGCTCGTGACGCTCTTCGTGCTCCTCGAACTGGCACTCATCGGCTTTCCCCCATTGCGCCACCTCCGGTTGGCCGGATACATCGGCGCATCGCTCCTGTTCGTCCTCTACGTGGTGCAGGCCGTAGGCGTCCTTTTCGCCAAGGGTCACGCGCGCTTCGGCGACCGGCTCCTGGCCACCCTCGGGCTGCCGCTCGTGTCCCTGACCTACGGTGTTGCCTTCGTGCGAGGTTTTTTCGGGCCTAGCCTCGATGAGATCTCGCCCCTGCGCGGCCGGCAACGCCCGCTGCGTGTGCTCATCATCAACTGGCGCGACATCAGTCATCCGTGGTCCGGCGGCGCCGAGATCTACATGCATGAGATCGGGCGCCGTCTGGCGGAGAACGGCATGGACGTCGGCTGGCTCTGCCAGCGGCACCGGGGCAGCAGCCGGAACGAGCTTCTGGACGGCATCCGCGTCCACCGGGTCGGGGGCCGCTTCACCCTGTATCCGCGCGTGGCGATCTCATATCTGTTCAAGCTTCGTGGCCGGTACGACGTCATCGTCGACTGCGAGAACGGGATCCCGTTCTTCACGCCGCTCTTCGCACGGATTCCGAAGGTGCTCCTGGTCCACCACGTGCACCGTGAGATCTTCCGTCGCGAGACACACCCGCCCCTTCGCTGGCTCGGCTACTGGCTCGAGGGCGGCCTGATGCCGAGGGTCTACAGGAAGACACCGATCGTCGCCGTGTCCGCAAGCACCCGAGACGACCTCGTCAGCCTGGGCTTCAAGGCGGACCAGATCCACATCGTTCACAACGGGGTCGTCGAAGTCACGCCGCTGCACCGCAAGCCCGCGCTGCAGCCACGAATTCTCTGCGCAGGCCGGCTGACGCCCCAGAAGGGCGTGGACGTGATCATCCGGGCCATGCCCCTCGTGCTCCGCTCGTTCCCGAATGCCCAGCTCGACATTGTCGGTCAGGGGCCCGATCGCACCCGCCTCGAGCGTCTGGCCTGGTCTCTCAAGCTGGCGACCCACGTGCGCTTCCATGGCTACCTGCCGGGCGCCGCGCGCGACCAGCTGGCGGCGCAGGCGTGGGTGGCCGTGTGTCCCTCGGCATTCGAGGGATGGGGCGTTTCATGCGTCGAAGCCGGCGCCCGGGGCCTGCCCGTGGTCGCCTCCAACGTCAACGGTCTTCGCGATTCGGTGCGCGACGGCATCACCGGGCTCCTCGTACCCCACGGGGAACCGCACGCCCTGGCAGAGGCGCTCGTCGGCCTCCTGGGCGATCCGGAGCGTCGTGACGCGATGAGTACCGCGGGCATCGAGTGGGCGGCGGCGCATTCATGGGAACGCAGCACCACCGAGCTTCGCGTCGTGCTGGGCAGCGCGATCGACGCCGGTCGCCGGGGCGATACGCTGTCGGTCGCTCCCAAATCCGTAGTCGAACCGGAGACGGTGGAGGAAGTCCCGATCTCCAATGTCGGCTGACCATCAGGAGGCCGTGTCGGTCGTCGTGACCACGCGGAACTCGGGTCAGATGTTGGGGGCGTGCCTCGCCAGCATCCGAGGGCAGAACTATCCGGCAGTTGAACTCGTGGTGGTCGACAACCATTCGAGCGACGACACCCTGACCGTCGCGGGCCAGTACGCCGACCAGGTGGTGACGATCGGTCCGGAGCGCAGCGCCCAGCGCAATCACGGCGCCTCGCTGACGACGGGCAGCCTCCTGCTCTTCGTCGATGCCGACATGGTGCTGGATCCCGGGGTCGTTGCCGAGGGCGTCGACCTGCTCCACAGCAGCGGTCTCCCCGCTGTGATGATCCCGGAGGAGACCATCGGGGTGGGATTCTGGACCGCGTGCCGGGCTCTGGAGCGAGGCTGCTACATCGGCGACGATACGATCGAGGCTGCCCGCCTCTACTCCCGCTCGGCGTTCGTCGCCGCAGGCGGCTTCGACACCGATCTGAACGGCGGTGAGGACTGGGACCTGTCACGAAGGGTCGCCCAACGACGCCGGCTCCCCCGGACCCACGCGATGATTCATCACGATGAGGGTCGCACTCGGCTTCGCACCGTATTCACGAAGCGGCGGTACTATGCTCCCGGTTACCTCGCGTTCGTTCGCAAGCACGGGCGTGGCGCCATGGCGCAGGGCAACCCGATCTTCCGCGCGGCATACGTTCGCAACTGGCGCACTTTGGGGCGTCATCCTTTGCTCACGGCGGGCATGTTCACCCTCAAGGCAGTCGAGTTGGCGGCTGTCCTCGACGTCGCCATTGACACGAAACTTCGCGGGCGCGTCCGCGATCGCAGTAGTGAGGTCTATCCGGTAGTCAATGAAAGAGAACGGGGCAGCCAGGCTGCAACCACCGGCGCGAAGCATCGGTGACGACCAGGGGCGCGCGATCCGCCCGCTGATCGTGACCTTCGGCTCGGTCATCGAGCCCGACGGCGGCCTCCAGGTTCGATCACGGATCCTCGCTGAGAGTCTGGCTTCCCTCGGCATGCCGGCCACGATCCTGAGCACGCGCGAGAGCCGCCCGCTCGAGCCGCCACCGACCTGGGCCCGGGCGATTCACGTCCCCAGCCGGCGGCCCTGGCGAGGCTTCTCCAGGGAGTGGGCACGGTTGATCCGGCATCACGCCCAGAGTGCGGACGTGATCATCGTAGCCAACGCGATGTTCATGCCGGCGGTCGAAATGTCGGGTACCCGTCTGCCGATGATCTGGGACACGAATGAGTGTCAGACCCTGCACTACGAGCGGCTGGATCGCACGGCGTCCAACATCAGCAAGCAGATCATCTGGTGGGGGCTCGAGCGCTGGGCGGCCACGCGATGCACCGTCGCGGTGGCAATCGGTGCATCCGAGGCTTTGGAGTGGAAGCGCATCCACTCCCCGCTGCGCGACAAGCTGATGACCGTCGATCACGCGGCGTACGTTCCCCGCGATCACCTGCACGACGGCGACGCCGCGCTTGAAGAGCAGGTGGGCGGGTCACTGCACCGGCCGATCCTTCTGTTCGTGGGCACCATTGCGGCGAAACACAACGCGGTCGCCGCCCGATGGCTGATCGATGTGCTCGCGCCAACCCTGCCGGACACGGCCACGATCGTGATCTGCGGTCCGGGCAGTGATCGACTTGTCGGGCGTGGCAAGCCGGGAGCCCGCCTTGTGCTGCTCGGCGCGGTGGATGAGATCGATTCGATCATCGACTCCGCCGACCTGTGCCTCGCCCCGCTCGCGACTGGGGCGGGTGTCAAGACCAAGGTGCTGCATTACCTTGCGCACGGCAAGCGGATCGCCGGAACGCCCATTGCCTTCGAGGGCCTTAGCGGCGCCCCGGGGCTGCTCGAGGCGCCACTCGACGGCCTCTCAGAACTCGTGGCTCGTATCATGGCAACGCCGGAGAGTGCTGAGGCGGCGCAGTCTCGGGTGACTGCGCAACTCGCTTGGCTGGCCGAACGTCACGGCCGGCCGCTCATCGTCGACCAGTGGAGGAACGTGCTGGCATGCCTGAACCGAAATTGAAAGCCTCGACCGCCTCGGCGAGGACCGATCGGCTCGCGCTCATCGGCGTTGCCCGCTCTGGAACTTCCTGGCTCGGTCATGCCCTCGGCAAGGCTCGCGGCGTCCGTTTCTACTACGAGCCCGACAACGTCGACGCTGATCCAAAGGCGGAAGACGTCGCTGGTCGCCGTGGTTTCGGCCCATACCCGATGATCGACACCGACCAGGACGCCGGGCAGTTCATTCCGCTCTGGGACCTTGTTTTCTCGGGCCGGCTGCCCTTCGCGCATCGCGGGCGGAGCAAGCTCCGGCCCGCCGCGCAGATCGCACTGCGACTGCCACGGGCGATGCGTGATCCGCTCGTGCGTCGAGCGGCGAGCTTCTCCGCCCGGATGCCCGGCCGGGCGGAGTGCATCGTCGTCAAGACGATCTACGCAACCTTCAGCCTCGAGTGGCTGGTCGCCCGCTACCAGCCGCAGGTGATAGCCATGCAGCGCAACCCGCTGAACGTCGTGTCGAGTTGGAGGGAGCTCCGCATTCCGCTTTTCGATCTCGCAACCCGCCCGATCATTCGCACGCGCTACATCGAGCCCCTTGGGATCGAGCCGCCGGACGCGCACGCGTCCGATATCGCGCGAATCGCGTGGCACGTGGGACTCCTGACGCACGTCATCGCCGAGGCGGTGGACAAACACCCGGAGTGGGTCTTCGTCACGCATGAGGATCTCTGTGACGACCCGGCTACCACCATCCGGTCCGTGTGCGATCAGGTCGGACTTGTCTGGACCGACGACGTCGCTCGCTTCCTCAATGACAACAACCGTCACGGTGAAGGTCTGGCTCCAGTGCGGATTGCCACCGAAGAGCCGACCAGGTGGCGGCAGCGCCTCACCGATCCCGAGGTCAACGAGATCGAAGAAGTCCTGGGGTGCTTTCCAACGCGTGGCTGGGTGCGCCCTCCTGTTACCGCGTCGTAATAGCAGTTTGTGCGCGTCCCCGTGGCACCGTTTGGGGCGTCTGAAGACTTTCTAGTAGACTGTGAGCGGGTAGGGATCAATGCCGAACCAGCAGTGGCAGGATTGGAGGTGGCGTGTCTATCGATAATTCCGTGACGTCGGTGCCCGTTGCGGTTGAGGACTCCGCGACCGCATCCGACTCGGCGGACGGAGCGATGAGCGTCTCCGACGGTCTGGATAGCACCCGCGTCCCAGCGCACGACGAGGCCAAGCGCGAGCGCCGCCAGTTCATCACCCACAACGCGATGGCGGCGATTGGGACCATCGTCGCGGGCGTGCTGGGCCTCTTGCTGCAGGCGATGGTCAGCCATCGCTTCGCACCGGGCCTGTACGGCCAGGTGTTCGCGGTCTTCAGCTTCTTCACCGTGCTCACGCAACCCTCCGCCGGTTTCAGCCGGCTGGTCGCGTGGACAACGAGCCGCGAGCTCGCCACCACCCACGGCAGCGACGTCGAGAGCAGCGCGATGCTGCGCCTCACGGTGACGCGCCTCACCTGGGGCGGTGCTCTCATCGGTCTCGCGTTTGTGATCGGAGCGGCGCCGCTGGCTCACTTTCTCGCAGTCCCCACCTCATATATCGTGGTCGGCGCTCTCGGCGTGCCCTTCATGTTCGCGACGTCGCCGTTATTGGCTTCCTTGCAGGGCGAACAGCGGTGGCTGCCGTGGAGCGCGCTGAGCATCGGCATCGCGCTCAGCCGTGTGATCTTCGTGCTGATCTTCACGCTGTGGCTCGGCAAGTACGGCGTCCTGCTGGGGATCAGCGTCGCAGCGGCGGCGATCTATCTGGTCGCGCTGGTGATGGTGTGGCCCCGTCTCCGTCGCGGCAGCGGCCCTGCTGCATGGCGACCGCTGTGGCGCTTCCTCCTGGTTTCGATAACATCGACCGTGACTGTTTCGGTGTTGTTGGGAAGTGACGTGATCCTCGTCCAGCACTTCTACCCCGGCAAGGCGGCAGGCCAGTTCAGTGCCGTCACCGTCACGGCTAGGGCGCTGTTCTTCGCCATGGGCAGCGTTACCAGCGTGCTGTTCCCCAAAGCCGCGGCCCGTCAGGCCACACGACGTGGGACCCGGTTGGTGGTCTTCAGCTCGGTCGGCATCGCCCTGGTGGGAGGGTTGCTTGGGCTGGTGGTGTTCTCACTGTTCAGCCACACAATCCTCCACGAGTTCTCCGGCAAGTCCTACGAAGCTGGCGCAAGCTACATCGGGTGGTACGCCCTCGGAATGCCACTTCTCGCAGCCGTGGTCATGCTGAGCAATACGCAACAGTCGCTTGCCGACCTGAAACTGCTCTGGGTGCTCGTCCCCGGAATTGTCATCAAGCCACTCGTCATCTACTTCTTCCACAGCTCGTTGTTCGTCGTCTCGCTCATGAGTGATCTCTCGATCGCAGCGGTCCTGCTGGCGCTCGCGGTCCAGTACCTGCTGACGGAGCGAAGGCTCCGGCGACCCTCGCCGGACACGGGCTTGCCGGACGGAATGACCGTGGCCGTCGCCGAAGCATCGGGGTAGACGCATGACCGCGGGTCGAAGCATGTCCGATCGCTGGACGCGTGCCTACGCATGGCTGACCGGGAAGGGACGGTGGATCACTGACCGTCCCTGGGCGACGGTGGCGCTGCTTGCGGTCGTCGGGATTGGCATCAGACACGCTTGGCTGTCGCCCTTGCCCCTTTCGGCCGGAGACTGGCACTGGCCCGACAACCAGGTGCTCAGCAGCTACAGCCCCTGGCCATCGGTCTGGGATGGCTCACTCGGACTCGGCGGCGAGAACCGATTTTCGGCCGCGTTCCGATTTCCTGTCCTCGCAGCCTCGGGTTTGCTCGCCGCCATCGGCATTGGATGGTCCTTCACCGAGAAGTTCCTCTACTTCGTGCCGTTCGCGGTGCTGCTGCCGGTCGGGGGCTGGCTGCTGGCGCGCGAGATCATGGGCAGAACGAGGTGGGCACTGCTGACGCCGGTGATCCTTCTCGGCGCGACCTATTTCATGCTCGAGTCCGACGGCGAGGTGCCGCTTGCCCTCGGCGAGGTCATTTCAATGTTCGTCCTGGTTGCCTTCCTGCGCACGGTGCGGACGCTGTCGCTCCGCTGGGCACTGGTCACCGGACTGCTGCTTGCAGTCGTTGCGGCGTACGACGTGCGACCCGCCTACCTCTGCGTGCTCCTCATGGCGATGTACTTCGTCATCATCGCCGTGAGCGACCGCGACTGGCGCCTCTTGCTGCGACGGACACTGCTCGGCGTGGCCGCGGGGGCGGTATTCATTGGCACCCAGGCGTTCTGGCTGGTACCCCTGCTGACCTATCACGGGAGCGCCGGCCTGCCTATACCCCAGGCACCGAACTTCAACGTGATCTCGCTCGGCCACGGCCTCGCTGCCCTCGATGCCTTCTGGACGGGGGGCAACCCGGCTCAACTCGTCCAGGCGCCGTTGAACCCAGCCTACATGATACTGCCGCTTCTGGCATTTACACCGATACTGATGCGACGGCTCCGATCAGAGGTGCTCTGGTTGCTCGTTGCGGCACTCTTGTTCGCCTTTTTCGCCAAGACCGACAACGCGCCACTGGGTCAGATCTACGATTGGATGTACCTGCACGTGCCCGGTTGGAAGCTCTTCCGCGAGGGATCGAAGTTTCTCTACATCGTCACGCTGGCCTATGCGATTCTCATCCCCATCGCTCTGGCGAGCGCGTTCGAGTGGGCATCGGCGAACTACATACACCTTCATGCACGGCTGGTGCGCCGCGGGGCCGCCTTGGGTCTTGTCGGTGTGGTAGCGCTGAGTGCATGGTCGGTGGTGGTGCTGCAGTCAGGAAGCCTCGGTTCCACCACCAGCCCCACACCGGAACCCACTTCATTCTCAGCCCTGTCGCAGCTCCTGGCTGCGGACAGCCGTCCCGGACCCGTGCTCTGGTTCGGCCAGCCACTCATCGGCGACAACGTTCACAACCACCATTTCCTCGTCGCGTCGCCGACGCATCCCGCTGTCAATCTCACCGGCAAGTTCGCCGGAACCCGCGTGAATCAACGTGATCCATTCCAGCTGTACTGTGCCGACAATCTGATCGCGTACTGTTACCTCGACTCGCCGCTGTTCCCGTACCTCACACAGATGGCCGGTGCGGGCTACATCGTGGTTCCGGGCGGCCAGGCCGTGGGGTCGCTCCCGCCGGGGATCACTCGCCAATGGCTGCAGCAACAGATGTCGGCGATGTTCGGCGCGCCGACGGTGCTCGGTAGCGGCTCGACCACGCTGCTTGTCTGGCGGTTGAGCTCCACCGATCCGGCGGTCACGACCGCGCCGGCAATTGCGGTCGTGGATTCTGGCACGTGGTCGACGACGGAGTCACTTCCAGCACTCGAGGCACTCGGGCTGCCCGCGGCCTACCGAGAGAGCTTCGACAACAATCAGTACCCGGTGGCGCCCGCGAACCTTCCAGATGCCGTCAACGTGATGCCGCGTTTCGACAATGCCTGCCAGAGCGATGCCTCGGGGACGGCCGCGCTCATGGTGCAGTCTCAGTCGGGCTCACTGCCGCCGTCGATTCAGGCGACTGTCGGCAGCGGTGCCCACACACTGCAGTTGCTGACGCCCGGCGGCCTGCCGCGAGCTGCGGGTTGGGGCGTCTACGGACCATTCTCGGTGGCATCAGGCAACACGACGGTGAGCATCAACGGCACGGCCGGCACCTCGCTGACACCCGGTCCGTGCGTGAGTTGGTCGTCACTCACTGCCACCGCGCTCGGCGCGCGCGCGAACGCGGTCACTGCAATACGACTCGACTCGTCGGAGCAGATCACGGTGACGACCAACGCAGACAACGGAACGTGGGTGGAGCTGCGTCGCTACTACGACCCCGGATGGCGGCTCGACACACACAAGCCGCTCACGCTGGGCGACGGACTCTTCAATCTCTATCACCTCAAGGCCTCACAGAGCTCCAGCTCGACGCTCGCATTCGCCTACTCGACGCTGCCCTACGAGCGCATCGGGGACGGCATCACGATCCTGGTGCTCATCGCCGCGGTCTGGCTCGCGATTCGAGTGCCGCGGCGATTCCGATTCGCCGCGGCGTTCAAGCCCCTGGCGGTTCCCGAGTCGACGTTCCCGCCATCCCGCGTCGCGACATGGGTGGCAGGCATCGGCCTGGCGATGCTCGCGGTCACCGCGGTGGCGGTGACCCTGGAGTGGTTCGGCATCCCATCGCTGCTTCCTGAGGTGCCACTCGCGGGCGATCCCTATGCCATCGACGTCGGCTATGGAGGTCTTGCGATCGGATTGCTGCTCCTCTCGGTCACGATCCGATTCGTCACCGGAGCGTTCAGTGCGCGCACCCGGCAGCGCGAAGAGCCGGCGCCAACGGCGCCCAGCGCAGCGCCGAGTTCCAAGTCTGCCACCGCTGTGGGCGCAGGTGTGGGGCTGCTCGTGGTTGCGCTTGTGTTTGCCTCGTGCGGGAGTGCGGGCAGCGTGTCTCCGGGCTTGCTGTCCGAGGCTGCGCAGGCGGGTTCGGTGGCGCCGACCATCCTTGGGTCCTCCCTGGACGACGCGCGCCTGCAACGGGCAGCCCGGCAACCCGATCTGTGCATCTCCGACTACACGACGGCGTTGCAGCAATTCCCGGGGCTGCTCACCGCATACGTCGGCCGGGGGGACTGCTACCTCAACGGGGGACAGAACGGCGCGGCGGCCGTACACGACTACACCGCGGCCATCCAGCTGTCCCCGCTGCAGGCGGACCTGTACCTGCGGCGCGCAGTCGCCTATCGCGTCATCGGCAACCTCACGGCGGCGATCGCCGACTATCGAACAGCGGCACTGAACCCCTCGGCGAATGCCGGCGAGCTGCTCACCGCGGTCGACGGCTTGGTGGCGGTGTCCGACTACCAGGATGCGCAGGCTGTGTACAACCGAGCGCTCGTCATCGACCCGCAGTCGTCACTGCTGTACGTCGCCGGCGGGGACCTGGCGACCGCCCTCGGCAGCGATCAGCGTGCCGCCGCCGACTATGCCAGCGCGCTTGCCCTCCCTGGGGCACAGGTTGCCTCTGTGCTGGCGCATGAGTGCCACGCCGAGGTGCTGCAGCACAACTATTCCCATGCGCTGACAGATTGCGCCAGCGCCGCCCAGCTGTCCTCGTCGGGCTCGGGAGCGTACGACGACCTTGCTGAGGCCAACCTCTCCCTGGGCAACCTGAGTGCGGCCCTGAAGGCTATCGACCAGGCGATCAGCACGTTCATCGGCAACGTGGGTCCATATGCTCAGCCCGCCGGGGTCGATGGTTTTGGGCTCGCGAATCTCTACGCGGCGCGCGGATGGATCGAAATCCAGCAGGGCGCTCAGCAGCAAGCGGTGGTCGATTTCAACACGGCGCTCTCCTCACTCCCGAGCAGCGCTCCGGATACGCGCGCGCGCATCAAGGCATACATCGAGACGGCCAAGAAGGACTAGCGAATGACCGAGGAGATCGTGTGACCAGCACCGAGAAGAACCCGCCACCGGTGGTACCGGGGCGCTCCGACCGCCTGCTCCTCCTCGGAGTCGCGCGCTCCGGCACCCGCTGGCTGGCGACCGCTCTTGGGCATGCCGAGGGCACGCGCATGGTCAAGGAGCCGGACAACGTTGACGCTGACCCGACGGGCACCGGAGTGAGCCGCCTGGGCTTCGGGCCGTACCCGATCATCGACCGCGATGACCCCGCCCCTCAGTTTCGAGCGCTCTGGGATCTGTCCTTCACGAACCGCATCCCCAACAAGCCTGGCCTGCGCCGCAGCGCAGCTCGTGCCGCACTCCGCCTTCCACGCGGGATACGCGACCCGCTCCTCCGACGGACCGCGCAGGCGATGTCGTCGCTTCCCGGACGCTCGCCGCATGTGATCGTCAAGTCGATCTACGCGCATTTCTATGCCGAGTGGCTCATCAGTCATTACGACCCCCGGGTGGTCGTGATTCAACGCCACCCGCTCAACACCATCTCGTCGTGGATCGAGCTTGGAGTGCACGGGTTCGACCTCTTCGATCGGCCGGCCGTGAGGGAGCGCTACCTGGAGCCGTTCGGCATCAGCGCGCCCGGGCCCAACGCCAGCGTGACCCAGCGAACCGCCGCCTGGGTCGGCCTCCTCACCACCGTCCTCAGCGATCACGTTGACCATCATCCCGAGTGGCTGGTCGTCACCCATGAGGACCTGTGCGTGGATTCCCAGGTACGCATCCGGGAGGTCTGCGATCAGGTTGGCTTGACGTGGAGTGAGGGGATCGAGCGTTTTCTCAGCGAATCGAACCGCCCCGGCGAGGGATTCAGCAACATCCGGGTCACGCGTGAGCAGCCAGGTCGGTGGCGCAAGCGCCTCAGCGACGAGCAGCTGGTCGAGATCGACGAGGTTCTCGCCCAGTACCCATCGCGAGGGTGGATTCGCGAGCCCCAACGCCTCCCTGAGATGGCGGGCGACAGCCGCTAACTGAAGGTTGCGAGGACCGCGGCCCAGGACGCCGAGCTCGAGAGCGTCCCCGAGTACGAGAAGGTGCCGGTGGCGGAGACCGCCTCGTGACCGGACTGCTCGGCGTTGTTGAAGTTGGTCAGGCTGTTGAGCAGGAGCGGGTCGTTGGTGAAGCCCGCGGTGAGCACGCTGATAGTCTCCGAGTTGGGCGCGAAGCCGATCACGCCGATGACCATCTCGTTGGCCGTCGTTGTCATCACTGTGGTCCCCGTGTTCGGAGTCGTGTTCTTCGCCGACCCGGCTGAGGTCGCGTCCAGCGCGCTGGCGTTGGCGATCTCATAGAAGCGGACGACCGGGTTGACGGACTTAGAGTACGTGACCGTCACCGAGGTCACTCCGGACTTGGCGCCTGGTGAGTACCAGATCTCCGCGCCGTCTCGCGTCGAGGGGTTCGCCGCCACTGCCTTGGTCCACACGTCACCCTGATTGTCGGTGACCCCGGTCACGGTGGCTGACGTCTTAGAACTCCCGGCGTCACTCTCGGTGGAGATGGCGAGCAGGTCGCCGGTGGCGGTCGAGCTCGTGGCTACCGAAAATGACGTGGTCGTGCTCCGGGCCGCCACACCGACGTCCTGGACGACGGTGGGTGGCGATCCACTTGCAGGCACCAACTGGGCATTGACAGTCGTGGTATTCCCCGACGTGACGCCGACGTTGTTCGCAATCTGGGTGACGAATCCCGAATCCGAGAATGTGACCGAGTAGGTGCCGACGGCAACGTTGGTGAAGGAGTATTTGCCGTTGACATCCGTGCCAGTCGGGGTGCTGTTGCAGGTGCAGGTGACCGTGGCGCCTTCAATCGGGAGTGCGGTCTGGCTGCTGGTGACCACCCCGCTGATGGTGCCGGTCCCGCCGCTGCCGTTGCACGCGCCGTCGGTAAACGCAGGGTGGATATCGCCGTAGGTCGCGTTGCCCGAGTTGTTCAACAGCGGAACGCCGTACGCCTCCTCGATCCCGCGAAGCGTGGCGAAGTTGTTGCCGGTGCCGGCGAAAGAGCCGCAGGAGTTCTGGCTGATGACGAGCGTCGCGATGTGACCGCCCGCGCCCTCTGACGTGCCCGGCTGGTTGTCGCCACTCGCACCCTCATCAAAGGTGATGATCACGATGCCGTTGCCCTTGGTGTACCAGTCCGAGCTGAGGACCGTGGGCAGATTCGCCGCGAGCCACGCATCGCCCTGCCCCACATGGTTGTTCAGCGGAGCACAGAGGCTGTGCATGTCGTTGCACTCGTTCGGCGTGATCCAGACGAAGTCGGGTGGCGTGGTGCTGTTCAGATCCGTCGACAGCTGTGACTGCTGGTACGGGACCACGTTGGCGTTGCACTCAGGCGTGTTGTTGATGATCTGGCTGAAGTAGATGAAGGGGTTGTGGGTCTGGGAATAGTTGTTGGTCCCGGCGCCCGTGCCCGTGTAGCAGGTCTGGCCGGACGCCAGTCCGTCCATGTAGGCCTTCCATGTGAAGCCGGCCGTATCGAGCTCGTTGACCACGGTTGGATCCGTGTACGGCTTCGAGAGGCCGTTGTGGGCACACCCGGAGACGAAGTCCATGTAATCGAGTGGGCTGTTGTGCTCGAAGGAGTACCAGTTGGTGAGAGACGTGTAGCCGTCCTTCTTGATCAGCGTGTCGTTGATGTACGGCGCTTTCGAATTTCCGATCACGTACGGACTACTGTCACTGGCGCCGTACGACGTGTTCTCGTCCACGATCATCATGATGTGCGGCGCCGTGGCCGGCGGCGAGTACGATCCGGTCGACTGAAGGCATGCGGTCTGGGTCGACGTGCGAGGCAAGGTGGCCGCGGCGCGGGCTCCCCCAACGGTTGCCGCCCTGACCGGCGACGTGGGACTGACTCCCTGCGCCACCAGCAAGCCGGCGGCGACCGACGCTCCGCCCACCAGACCCACCATCCGGCGGCCCACGCGTCGGCTCACCTTCATTTCTTCCACGCGACTACCTTCCCCCGATTCCGCCCGGTTCGTCGCTTGATCATACATCGCTCCATCAGGGATACCGGCGAATCGGCGCAAGCGCGTCATTCTCAGGCGGTCTGGTCAGGCCCGTCCCATCGGACCGAGACGGCGTCGTTACCGAGGCATGCAACGGCTCTGGGTCCAAACGCCCGCGATGGGCCTCAATCTCCACTTCGGCGCGATATCTATGGCGGGGTTGTGGTGATCGGCGGCTTGCGAGTCGCTGAACCGTCACATTCCGGTTTCCGAAGGTCAGATCGGGGGGCCCATTCCGATGCCACGGTCGGGGCATGAACATTCCCTTCGCTCGCTTGGCCGTTGTCGCCGCCGTTGGAACCGTTGCCCTACTGGCGCAGGCCGGGATGACATCAACCTCAGCCGCCGTTCCGTACCCGGCGCCGCTGTCGGCGACCCCTTCCGTATCCCACCTCGGCGTGCATGGCAGCGTCTCGCTCGCTGGGGTGCCCACCAGCAAGTCGAGGACATCCAAGGGCTCGTCCGGCTCGACCCTTGGTCAGACCAGCACCACGGCGGTGTTGGTGGCCCACACCGCCACGACCATATCCGTTGGCAAGTGCGATGGCGTTACTGACAACACCGCGGCACTCCAGGCAGCGATCAACGCAGCAGGCAAGCAATCCGGTGGGGTCGTCACCATCCCCGCCGGCATATGCGTGCTCACCGGCAGGATCCACGTCAGCGGCCACTTCGGGGTCACGATCGACGGCGCGGGCCCGACCCGCACGTTCCTCGTCCAGCATGGCCACAGCAACATCTTCCAGATCACTTCGCCCGGTAACACGGTCGAGAATCTGAATCTCGATACCGCAACATTCAACCCGGGAACCGTTCCGATCCCAGGCAGCCCAGTGCCGGCCGTCCTGTTCAGCGACGCGAGCAACACGACGGTGATGAACATGACAGCTGAGACCGGTACCGGCTTCGGGATGAGGCTCACCGGCTCGAACCCGTGCTACGCCTTCCCGATCACCGGCAGCGTGGTGTCCAACGTGATCATGGTCAACCACGGCACGGGCGGCTTCGCGGCAGTCGACATCGACTGCCAGAACGGAGCTCGTCTGACCAACATCAACATCCATGGCGGCATCCTGGCGCTCTTCAATGACACCAACACGAT
Source organism: Candidatus Dormiibacterota bacterium (assembly GCA_003131685.1). Taxonomy (GTDB): domain Bacteria; phylum Chloroflexota; class Dormibacteria; order Aeolococcales; family Aeolococcaceae; genus Palsa-851. The sequence continues at coordinate 27,797 of PKWB01000031.1, read as the reverse complement.
CGTGGACAATGAGACCTACTACGGCGTCAACCGGTGCCAGCCGGCCTGGTACGTGACCGGCCCGGCCAGCAACATCCTCATCGAGAACGTGATGACATACGCCGGCGCAGGCACGATCCGCGCGTCGCGCCACGGCGCCGCCACTGGGATCGTGGTCACCAACCAGAGGTACGGGTCCACGCTGCGCTGCTAGAACCGACAGCGTCCTAAGGACACTTGAGCTCCTACTGCCGAGGAATCTCCCTCGGCGGTAGGAGCTTCGTCGTTCTGGGGGTCCGTCGACACCGGCAGGCGGCCATCGCCGAGTTCAATTCGGCCACTGGCAATCCCATGGCCCCGCAGCGCATTATTTGCGGAGTCTCGCTTCGGGAAAGCTCGGGGCTAGAAAGGGGATTGGCCGGCCGTACTCCAGTTGCCACGGGAGCAGTGGAGCTGCCCGGTGAGTTGGGCGAGCGGGAGACAGGGGAACTTGAGGGGTCATCAGAGACAACTAGGTCGCGCGACGCGTTCTCGGCGAGCGATGGCGGTGGCATCGGCTTGGCTCGTTGCCGCTGCGTTCTTCGTGGTGGTGCCACAGACGCCGGCCGCGGCGTCCGGTTCGGTGGCTGTTCAGGCGAGCCCGACCTCAGGCACCGCGGGCGTGGACATTTCCGGTCTTGGGGCCACAGCGACACTCTCGGGTCTGACCGTCCTCGCCACGAACACCTCCATCGCGTTCAGCCTGTATAGCGACTCGACGTGCACCACGCCGGTAGCCGGCGTGACAGGGGCGGGAACCCTGACCACCTCGGACTCCGTCACCTACACGGCCAGCTACTCGCAGGACTGGACGCCGCCCGCGGCAGGAACCTACTACTGGCAGGCGAGTTATTCGGACTTGGTCAACGGTACCGCCATATCCGTCTGCAGCGATCCGAACAATACCGCCAACCAAGTGATCATCGGCCAGGCAACGCCGACGTTGACCACAACCGCGACGCCGGCGACGGCGGCGGTGGGGCAGACGGTGCAGGACGACGCGACCCTGTCGGGTGGGAGTGCACCCACGGGCACGATCACGTTCACCTTGACCAATGCGTCGAGCACGGTGGTGGCCACGGAGAAAGTTTCGGTGAGCGGGAACGGCGCCTATGCGACCTCGACGGGATACACGGCGACCGCCCCGGGCACGTACCAGTGGTCGGCGACCTATGGGGGCGACGCCAACAACACCTCGGCGAGCGACCAGGGTGGAGCCGGTGAGCAGGTGACCGTGGGCAAGGCGTCGCCGACGATCACGACGGCGTTGAATGCGAGTTCGATCGCGGCTGGGGGCACCGACTTCGACGCCGCGACGCTGAACGGGTTCGCCGCCCCTGGAGGGAGCTCGTCAACGGTGACCTACACGGTGTACAGCAACATCACCTGCACGCAGAACGCTCGGGTCGCGGGCACCCTCTCGGTGAATGAGAGCACCGGAGCGGTGCCGAACTCGAGCACGCTGAGCTTCCCGACGGTGGGCACCTTCTACTGGCAGGCGGTGTTCTCCGGCGACGCCAACAACAACACCGCGACGAGCAGCTGCAGCAGTGAGCCGCTGACCGTGGGCAAGGCGAGCCCGGCGCTGACCACGCAGGCGAGCCCGACCTCGGGAACAGTTGGGGTACAGATCACCGTCAAGGACACCGCAACAATAACCGGTGGGGCATCGCCAACTGGCTCGGTGACGTTCACGTTGTACACGAATGCAACCTGCACGTCAGCCGTTACCGGCGTCAGTGGAAACGCGACGATTAGCGCTGGGACCGCCTCCTTCAGCGCCAGCTGGAAACCGGCGGCGGTCTCCACCTACTACTGGGGAGCTGTCTACAACGGCGATGCCAACAACAGCACGGTCAGCACGTGCGGTGGAATCCCCGAGCAGATCGTTATCGGGAAAGCATCGCCGACGATCAGCACCGTCGCCAGCCCAACGACGGGGACGGTCGGCAAAGCGATCAGTACCCTGAAAGACACGGCCACATTGTCAGGGGCGCCGATAGCGCCAACGGGAACCGTGACATTCAAGTTCTACTCGAATAACAGCTGCACGACGGCGGTGACAGGTGTGACCGGAAGCGGCACCGTCGCAAGTTCATCGGCGAGCTACACCGTCGCATGGACGCCGAAGGCAGCAGGCACCTACTACTGGATTGCAAGCTATGCCGGCGACGCCAATAACACGGCAGTCGCCAGTAGGTGCGGAGAGCCGGTGGTGATTACCGCACGGCCGTCAATCTCAACCACCGCGAACCCCAAATCTGCAGGCACAGGTACCACGCTGCAGGACAGCGCCACCCTGGTGAGCACCAGCAATCTGGTGGGAACCGGCTCGATCACATTCAAGCTGTATGCCCCGGGCGACAGCAGCTGTGCCTCTGCGATTCATAGCGAGACCGTGACAGCGGTGAAGACGAACGGACCCTTCAAGACCACGACCGGATTCACGGCCAAAACCATCGGCACCTATCAGTGGACGGCGGCCTTCACCGGCGATGCGAACAATGCTGCCATCAGCAGCAAGTGCGGAGCCGAGCCGGTTGCTGTTGGTCCTCAGATCAGCGAGATCACACCGATCGCCACGACATGCGCCCAGTTCGCCTCGGGATTTGCGACCAGCCTTCCGAGCTATCAATATACCCTCGGCGGCAGCAAGATCGCCACAGTGACACCCTCGTCGTTCACGTACTGGGTCAAGGTTCCATCGACCGGTACTTACAAGATCACGCAGTCGACCAATGAGACCAGTAAGAAACTTCTCTTGGGCAGCGGCAGCTCTGTGTATGACAAGGCGACCGCAAGCAGCTGCACCACGGTCAGCGGCGGCATCACTCAGTCCACGACCAGCGACGCGGTTACCGTCAAGGTCAGCTCAGGAAGCGGCCCGTTCTACATCGGGCTCAATTTCTCGACCAGCAAGGTGATCGGAGAAGCCGCCCCGAGCCCGAGCACCACTGTCCAGTACACCGTCGGCGCCGGGCTCACCGGAGCGACCAGCGTTATCGATCTCAAGCTCGGATAAGTTTCGGACGAGGCGTCGCTCCCCGTGGGGGTCAGTTAGGTGACGGTGACGCTCTGCGTTTGGACGGGGGCCGCGGAGTAGTCCTGGTTCCCAGCCTGGAAGAAGTCGATCACGCAGGTACCGGGGAATCCCAGGCCACCATTGATGGTGACCTGATTTCCGCTGATGGAGCATGAGCCCGGGGTGCTCGAGCTGTCGATGCCGAACGTGACCGTCAACCCAGACGATGCAGTCCCTGACAGGTTATAGGTCGTCTGCGTGGTGCACACAGTGCACGGTGGCGATGAGGTGGGGTTCACGGTCTGGGACGCCTGGGCCACATGGAACCCCTGCTGCCGCGGCTGCGCGGCAGTGTAGTCCGCGTCGCCGCCCTGGTTGGCGTCGATGATGCAGTCACCTGCTGCCGTGAACATCACAACCCCCGTCGGGCTGACGCCGCACGCGACGCTCGCAGGGTCCGCTGCGAAGGCCACGGGACCGCCCGCCGCTGTGGCATGCACCGTGTACGGCGCGCCGTTGTACGTGGGGTTGCTCGGTGAGGTGCTGATGCTGATTGTCTGCGAGGCTTGCCCCACGGTGAACGACATCGAGTTGGTCCCCGCGCTGTAACGCGAATTGCCTTGTTGTGAGGCCAGGATCGTGCATGTTCCCACCCCGTCGAAGTCAAACGTGTTACCGACTCCGGACTTGCAGACCGCCCCTGACAGGCTGCTGAAGACCACGGGGTTGCCTGAACCACCGCCGATGGCGCCGACCAGGTACGAACCGCTGTAGGTCATGCCGGTTGGATTCTTGGTGGTGAAGTTAATCGCCTGCGAAAGCAGCGGGGACGGCGGCGGAGTGGAACCCGGTTTGGGCGTCGGCGTTGGGCCACCCGCGCCATTGGCCGTCGGACTCGCGCTCGTGATGGGCGCCCCTGTCGCTGGATTGACGTTCGGGCCAGTGCTTGTGGCCGGTGCTGCACCCGGGGCGGTGCTGGCGGTGGGGGTGGGCGAGCTCAGGGCGCCGAGAACCGGTATCCCATTGAATACGCCGAGGAGAGAATTCGGCGAGAAGCCTTGGGGTGACGAGAGGCCCCGCAGGAGGACAAGGACACCAACGAGCGCCACGAGCCCGAACGCACCCAGCATGGGAAGGGTGCGCGGGCTGCGCGTTCCGCGTGACCGCAGGAGCGCAACCGCCGACAAGGCCTCGTCAGCCCCATCTCGGGGTGGCTCTGCCGGCGAACTGACGCGGATGGAACGAGTGGACTGGCCCGCGGCGGCGGCGACGAGAAGCGCTCGACCCTCCCTGCGCCAGCCCTCGCCAAATGTGGCCCGCGCGTAGTCATCGAGCTCGCGCCGAAAGGCGCCGAGCGTCGCGCTGCGCGCCGACGGATCCTTTGCCATCCCCTCGCCCAAGAGCGGTCGGAGATCGACCCTCATGCCAGGTTTCGAGGCTCGCCCGCCGATCGATTCCAGGAAGACCGCCGTGGCCCCATAGAGATCGGACGACCGCGTGGACGATCCTCCGGCAGCGACCTCGGGAGCGAGGAACCGGTTTGGCTCTGCCGGCACGGCTGACGAAGACAGGGTAGCGGCCAACCCCGCGTCCCGAAGGAGCACGGCACCGGTGCTTTCGATCACAACGGAATCGGGCGTGACGTTCCGATGGATGACCCCGACGTTATGCAGTGCCTCGAGCCCGGAAACGCAGTCCTCGAGCAGGACGAGGCCCGCCGCAAGCTCGATCGGGCCTTGCCCGGCGAGCAATTCCGTCAGGCTGCTCCCCGGCACCGATTCGTACACGACAGCCCCGGCGCGTTTGTCGAAGTCCATAACGGAGACGAGGTTGGTATGACGGACTTCACGAAGGACATCCATGTCGCCGCCTAGTTGGCGCATGCGGGCGCGATCGCCCTTCAGCGCCGCGGGGATGACTCGGACGTCCACGGGCGCGCGTGTCAACTGCGAGCGCGCGGCAATCAGCAGGCCGGACCCGTCCGATTCGACCTCACCGAGCGGCGTAAAGCCACGCGCGTTGGAGGCAGACTGGTTGTGCCGACCCCTCCTTCTCAGGCTCCCCATACCTCCAATTATGCTCGACGGGCATAGGCGGCGTCGTCAGGGGGTCACCGCCCGCCTGTACGCGATCTGGGTGTTTGCTGCAATTGACGCGCTGTGTCCCGGCCGTGTAGTATCAGCCGCTATGAGTTTCAAGAGGGGAAGCGGCGTCACCGCCGCGGTGAGCATCCTGGCGACGATGGCAATTTTCGGTGCACAGCAGGTCCCGGCCGCAGCTGCGGCGAAGGCGACTGCCGGGGCTCCGCCCAAAACCTCAACGGTCTCGGCGGCGAGCAGCTACCGGCCGATTTCACCGACGTTCAGGATCCTGGACACGAGAAAGGACTTCTGCGCTGCCAACCACTGCTCGGCTCTCGGACCGAAGGGGACGCTCAACCTTCAAGTCACCGGATACATTGACCCCGGGACGGGGAACGGTGTTCCGCTCGGTGCAACGGCCGTCGTTCTCAATGTGACCGCAGTCAACGGCTCGTCGTTCAGCGTGTTGACGGTCTATCCTGGCGGCCTCTCCAAGCCGCCGCAGGCTTCCAATCTCAACTTCCAGGCGCACACCGCCGTGGCCAATGCGGTCACGGTCCAGCTGAGCGCCGGAGGGGCGGTCACCATCTATAACGCATTGGGCACGGTCAACGTCCTCGCTGACGTCGAGGGCTACTTCACCCCCGCGTCCGCAACCCTGCCTGCCGGGGAATACCATCCGATCGCGCCGATTCGGGTCTGCGACACGCGCGCCGGCCAGGAACCCAATGCGTGCAACAACCTCAATGACGGGAAGCCGCACGCGCTCGGCCCGAACTCCACGGTGAAGGTGTTGATCGCAGGGCAACCCGCTTGGTGCACGCCCTCCACCTGCGCCCCGAACGACTTCATCCCCAACGACGGGACGGAGGAGAACGCGATCATCAATCTCACTGCGATCGCCGGCACCGAGAACACCTTCCTGAGCGTGTTCGCAGACACGGCGACTGGCGGATGCGGTCAGTACGGGGGGTCGAAACCCGGCCCGACGTTCTCGAACATCAACGTCAACGCTGGAACCGCCCAGGCTAACCGAGTCTTCGTCTCTCTCGGGCCCAGCACGCTGCCGCTCTACATTTGCGTCTACAACGCCGCGGGGAAGGCCAATTTCGCCATCGATGCCAACGGCTGGTTCGGTGGCCAGGGTCCGCCCGCCACACCGCTCGGCCTCCAGTACGTCGCCACCTCGCCGACGCGGATTTGCGACACGCGCTCCGGGAACAGCACGCAGTGCTCTGGACACCTGCTGGGCCAGAAAGGAACGATCACCGTGGCGGCTGCCGGCGTCGATGGGATCGGGGCTGGCGCAAAGGCGATCGTCGCAAACCTCACCGCCGTGGCCGGCTCGTCGTTCACCTTCCTCAGCGCATATCCAGCTGATCTCACCTCGGCGCCGAATGTCTCCGATGTCAACGTCCTTGCCGGCGAGGTGCTTCCCAACCTGACGGCGGTCGTGCTCTCGACGGGCGCACCGGCTGGTGACTTCAAAATCTTCAACTCTCTGGGCAACATCAACGCGGTCGTTGACGTCGAGGGCTGGTTCCAGTAGGCCTCAGGTAGCGCCGCCGTTTCGACGGGCAACCGGTCCGGCGAAACGGGTCGCGCCCGCCGAGGCCTGAGGCCTCAGGGGTAACCGGTGAGGTTGGTCACCGTGTACGCGGCGGCCGCCCCGTCGAAGAACCCTCCGCCCCGGTTCGCCCAGACGCCACCGTTGACGCCAAACGACGGGTGCGCGGTGTTGAAGTTGTAGAAAGTCTGCAGGTGGCTCGCACCCGGCGACGCCACCGCGGGGTACGTGTCAGCGAGAAACGTCGCTCTCACGATGGCGTTGCCCTGAAAACGAATCATCGGAAGAGCGGGGCAATCCTCGACCACCACCGACGTCGTGCTCAGCGAGCCCGAGAACAGCAGGGTGTCGCCGGCGCCGAAGTTGCAGCCTCGGATGGTCAGTCCGTTCACCGCATCGACGCGCAGCGTGTTGCCCGGCACCATCAACCGCTCGTTGGAGATCGTGATGTTGCTGCTGATGTAGTTCCCATTGTTGGAGATGATCCCGCCCATTCCGTAGCTCGTGAAGTTGTTGATCGTGATGTGGTCGGAGGGGGCGGAGATCCAGAAGCCGGCAGTGCCACCCGCCTGTGCGCCGGGATGGTAGATATCGTTCTGGACGGTCACGTACCTGTCGACATAGAGGGCAAGCCGTGAGCCGGTGTGCTGCAGGTTCTCGATGAGGCTGTTCTCCTGGAACGACCAGGAGATGCCGTCGTTGTCGACGAGGTCGCTCACCACGTCGTCGATCAGTTGATTGCCGGTGTTGTACGTCGGTGCCGACGAGCTGCCGCCCGGACCGGCGTAGTAGATCGCGAAGAACTGCCGGCCCCCGAGGATTCGGCAACTCTCGACGATAACGTCGTTGGCGACGACCCCGAGCGCCTGCCGTGTGTTGGCAGTCTGCGCGTCGAGCGTCAGATTCTCGACGACCGTGTGGTCGACCTGGATGCTGAGGAGGCCCCCTGAAGGGTTCGTGTTGGTGATGGTGACGAGGTCACGCCCGGCGCCGTCGATGGTGAGGGCGCGCCCGCTGTGGACCTCGATCGCGGAGCCGATGCCGGCGCCACGGACCAGATAATGCCCGGCCGGAAAGTACAGCGTGCCGCCTCGGGCTGAGGCGAAGGCCAGTGCCTTGGCGATCGCGGAGGTGCTGTCAGTGTGCCCGTTTCCCACGGCACCGTAGTCAGCGACACTGGTGATCGGATGCGGCAGGGGCGCCGCCCCTGTGGGCCCTGGAGGTGCGGTCCCGCCGGGCGTCGGCGTTGCGGTCGTGACACCGGCTGTGGGACCTGGAGTTGAGCCGCTCGTGAGCCTGGGGCCGCTCGTGCCATTGGGGTGAGCACTCGGCGATGTGCTAGTCGGAACCGACCCTGAAGGTTGAAAGAGGCCCAGTCCCGGTGCGACCCCGGATGGGACTGGCCGCAGTCCTCCTCGACCCGCCTCGAGCGCGACGGCCGACGTCAACATCGCACACGCGCCGAGCACAATCGCAATGCGAGCAGCCTTCCAATACATCCATAACCCCTGGCCTCTCGGACTGTGCCCCGCGACCTGGGGGCAGCGTCAGTCCCTCAGCGTGCCGGGAGGGTACCAGAGCCAGAGATGGGTTGTGATGGGCGGGCCCCGCGTTCTGAAAGCCGGATCTGCAGAGACGATTGAGCCGCCCGATTCGCCGTGCTAGGGAACTTCGCCGGGCGGCTCAATGGATAGGGGGCACCGGAACGGAGAACCTGACGGCTGCGCCGGCTCTGCCAGCGTGGCGATCTGCCTGCGGCGAAGGCGGGCAGGGACTGGCTCGTCTCGTCACGGGATCTGGCGGCGTTCGAACGACACCACAAAGGGCGGCCGCCGAAGCCCTGAACCCCACCGTCGAGCGGTACGCGAATCAGGCGATGCGTCGTGGCCTGGCGAAGTAGGCCGCCGCGAGGCACACGACCGCAACGATGATCAGGACGATCGCCCGATCGGTGTGCCGGAAGGGGTGCCCCGACGCGAACAGGTTGGTCTTCAGCGTGAAGTAGATAACGGCAAGCACCACGCATGCGATGCCGACGATGCTCAGCAGGATGGCGAGTGCGCTGTTTCCTCGCATGCGATGTTCTCCCCTAACCTCGATAAGTTGTTCGGCGAATCAAGACGATATGTGCCCTGAAATCGGCACCTTAGTATGCCGGGGTGTCCGAACGTCTCGACTCAGGCGCGGTTTCGCAAAGCGCTCCCGGATTCACTCTGAATCCAGGAGCGCTCGCAGTCCCCATCCCTCAAGGCCGTTCCCCCCGGCGATCGGTGCAAAACCACCGAACGTCGTAAGACTATCAAACACGTCGTCACGTTGCAAGCATTGATTCCGTGCGATGCATGAACGCAACATGCGACCCCTGTGGATTGCGTCGGCGCAACAACCGGCACGCCGGATTGGACATCTGCCACTCACGGCGCGGTTGGAAGCAGGTGCTCGTCGAGGACGCCGCCACCGGCGATGTACGCGAGGATGGCGCGATCGGTGAGCCATTCCACGGGCGCACGGTCGTCGGTGAGCGGGTCCTGCGATGGCGGTACGACGTAGGCCTGCGTCACCACGAGCGGACGGAGCACCTGGATGTTCTCGGGCATCGCCGTGAGTCGCTGTCCCAGTGACGAGGGTGCGATTCGCTCGGACAGGCCGACGACGAGCTCGTTGAAATGCAGCGCGGGCCACACCCACACCTGGGGAAACACGGTGGCCACCGTGCCGGCGACCGCCTGAACCAATCCGTTGTTTCCGGGAACGCGCTCGACGTTGAGCGCGACGCCGCCACCAGGATCGAGGTGCGCGCGTATCAGTGCGAAGAACTCCTGGGTGGCGAGATAGAAGGGGATGTATTCCGTTCTNNACGTGCAGGTTGGGAATCGCGTCGAGGCCCATGTACTGACGGGCGAGCTGCGTGACCACGGGGTCGAGCTCCACCGCGTCGATGGTGATGCCGGGATATTCCGAAGCCAGCGCGCGGGCCGTCGTCCCGCCCGCGTTGCCGATCACCAGGACGCGATGCATCGTCCCGGTGAGGAGCGGCGGCACCACGAGTGGCATGTCCCACTCGCCACCGCTCAGCGCGGTATCGGCTCGGTACACGGATTGATCCGCGATCCCGTCATCGAAGCGCATGACCGTCCTGCCGCCCGACTCACGCACCACCTGGATGAACTGGTAGGTCGTCTCGCGCTCGGCCAGCGTTCCCTGCGTCTCCTTGACCAGGCCGGGTGGGAGGACGAGCAGGACGATGATCACCGCGGTCGCGATCACGGCCGGACGCAACAGGAGCGGGATCGAGACCAGGGCCACGAGCAGCGCAGCGGCGAGCAGCGTGCGCTGCGTTCCGACTCCGGGGATGAGCACCAGCGCCGATCCGAATGTGCCAATGATGGCGCCAACTGTCGCAAGTGACGAGAGGCGTCCGCTGGTGCGGCCCGCCCGGTCGATGTCAGTCAGTGCCAGCCGCAGTGCGAAGGGCGAGGCCATCCCGAGCAGGGTCACGGGCACCGAGAAGAGCAGCAGCGTCGAGAGAAATGACCCCACGACGGTACCGACGCTCACTGCGGCGAAGCCCTGCAGCGCCAGGTTGAGAAAAGGCCGCGCGACGAACGGGAGGGCCGCCGTGCACAGCGCGGCGATGACGAGGATCAGGCCGAGGACGCGCGGCGTCGGGTGCCGGTCGGCGATGCGCCCGCCGAGCCAGTAGCCCACCGACAGATAGATGAGGATCAGACCGATGACGTTCGCCCAGACCACTGTCGATTGGCCGAAGTAAGGAGCGAGCAGGCGGGTGGCGCAGATCTCCGTCGCAAGCGACGAGGCACCGGCGGTGAACACGACCGCGGGCAGCAGGCGTGAGGTCACCGGGGGATCGTAGTCGCGGCAGATATAGCGACGGCTCGCCTTGGGGGGCGAGCCGTCTTGGGAGGGAGGCTATGTGAGGCGGTCATCCGCCGTGACCGTGTGTCAGGTCGCTGTCGATCCACCGGTGTGTGGACACGGATGCGACGTCCCTAGTGTGGTCGAGGCCAGGGTCGAAACCGTGGAGCCGGCGTTCGCGGCGACGAAGCCGCCGATGCCGCCTCCGATGAGCAAACCCGCGGCGAGGAGCAGCGCGACCGGGCCGCGGCCGAGACCGCCGAAGCTTCGCCGATGCGACTGGTCTTCGGACGGCGAGACGTCTGTGAAGTTGTCCTGATCCATCGCAAACCTCCTAGGGTTCGTTCACGTGCAGATTAGGAGCGTCAACCTTTCGACTTGGTGACAGTCCCCCACTCACGAGTGGGGCGGACACAACTCTCGCGTGCGTCGCGCACCGAAGGGGTCCAACCAGTCAATCGCTGCATTCGCGCGGAACGGGCAATGTTGCACAACGTGCGGCCATCGGACTGCCGCGCGGGAGCCTACGCCAGCTCGTAGATGTGGCCCGTGTCGGAGTAATACAGCGCGTGGTTCGGCCCCTCGACCACGTCGAGGCGGCATCCCGACGGACCGAGACGCACGCTGGCGAAGGGACTGCCCGCGGTGACGATCGCCATGCCCTTGTCGTACGAGCAGAACACGAGGTGCCCGGCGTAGCCGGACGGCCCGCTCGCGTCCACGAAGGTCGCGCCGGTGGGCACGTAGGTGCTGGCCTCGCTGCTCCAGCTCGGCGACAGGCCGCCGCCGCACGTCGACGCGGCGAGTGGGTGACTGTAGCCGTAGCAGTCGGGCCACTGATAGTGAGCGCCGCGCGTCACGTTCAGGAAGAGCGTGTCATAGCCGGTCCCGGGACTGCCGGCGTCGCCGGAGGGTCCGTTCATCGTGATGGCGAGCTGACCGGTGGGTGAGAAGGCGATGCCGAAGGGGTTGCGGAATCCATATGCCCAGACGGGATTGGTCGCTCCGAAGGGATTGTTCGACGGAATCGTGCCGTCAGGGTTGTAGCGGAGCACCTTGCCCCGGACGTCGCTGACGTTCTGCGCGCTCGGCGCGTCATGCTCATCGCCAAGGGTGACGTAGAGCTTGCCGTCCGGTCCGAAGGCGATGCGTCCGCCCTTGTGGCAGCAGTCATTTCCCGCTGGAAACGTGGCGATGATGGTCGCGTGTGTCCCGGTCCCGTTGCAGTCGTACCAGCGAATCACGTGCTGGGTCCGGTAGCTCGCGTCGGAGTAGAAGGCGTACACAAAACGATCGGTAGCGAACGTCGGGCTGATGGCGAGGCCGAGCAGACCGCGCTCGCTGTAACTCCCGTTCGACTCGGCGGTCACCGTCCGAACCTTGGCGAACACGCGCGACGCGCCGTTCTGCCAGACCCGAACGGTGCCTGAGCGCTCGGTCCAGAACAGGCGGCCGTCCGGTGCGAACGCGAGCGCGGTCGCGAAGTTGGCTCCGATGGTGCCGGTCGGCGCGGGCTCGTGCAACGGAGCAACGCAGGCGTTCGCGGTGGGCGACGGCGTGCCAGTGACGATTCCGGCCGTCGACGTCACCTCAGGCGTGGCCGTGGGGCTCGGAGACGGTCGCGGCGTCGATCCGCACGCGGTCGCGAGCAACGCCAGGCCGGCAAGCGCTGCCCGACGACGATGGCTTCGCGCGCGCTCAGCCGACAGCGGCGCTTGACTCCTCGTCGACCTCCGCGATGGCGACGATGTCGAGATGTTCGCGCGCCCAGGCATCGATGGCATCGATCACCCGCTGCAGGTCGACGCCTGCGGGCGCGAGCTCGTACGACGTGCGCGGCGGCATCTGCGAGTGCACGGTTCGCTGAAGCAGGCCGAGGTCCTCGAGGTGGTCGAGGCGGACTTTGAGCGTCGCCGGGTTGCAGCCGCCCACCGCACGTCCCAGCTCGTTGAACCCGAGCGGTCCGTCAAGCAGCGCGCGCACGATGTGCATCGTCCACTTCTCCTGCAGCACCTGGATCGCCTCGTGGACAGGGCAGTAATCGCGTTCAGCATCCATGTGGGGGGTCCTCCATCCCGATCCAGATCTTAGCCTGAGATCGGGTGAAGTTAAGGGTTGGGATCACTTGACAAACTATAGCACTTTACTTCATGATGCGGAGATCGGACGAAAGGATGTCCGAGGCCGCCCGGGGCACTTCCGGCATTCAAGGAGTACATGCCATGACGTGGAGTCTTGACCCGCATCACACGTCTGTCGCCTTCAGCGCAAAGCACCTCGGTGTCGCCACCGTGCGAGGCAGCTTCACCCAGGTGACTGCGAGCCTCGAGCTCAACGATCCGAACGACCCGACGACCGGAGGTGGCTCGATCACCATCCAGTCGGCGAGCATCACCACCGGCTCGGAGCAGCGCGACGGACATCTCAAGAGCCCGGACTTCCTCGACGTCGAGAAGTACCCGGAGATCGTGTTCACGCTGAAGTCGATCGCGCCTGACGGCGACCACTTCAGGGTCGTCGGCGACCTCACCATCAGGGACGTCACCAAGGAGCTCGCACTCGATTACGAGCACAGCGGCGTGGTCGTCGACCCGTTCGGCAACACCAAGGTTGGTGGAACGCTGACCGGGACCCTGAACCGCTCGGACTGGGGACTCTCGTGGAACGTTCCCCTCGGTGGCGGCGGCTTCCTGGTGAGCGAAAAGGTCAAGCTCGAGGTCGACGGTGAGCTCGGTGAGGACAAGCCTGCGGTTGAGGAGGCTGCGACCGCAGAGGCTGCAGCCGGAGCGACCGCGTAAGATTTAACGCAAGAGGTTCCAAGACGATGGCTGAAAAGATTCGCTTTTATTTCGACCCACTCTGCCCGTGGTGCTATCAGACGTCTCGCTGGGCGCGCCGTCTTGATGAGCTGGGCGTGGTCGACGTGGAGTGGCGCGTCTTCTCGCTCGCCATCGTCAACCGTGACGATGAGGGGCGTGCGGCTGCGGACACCGGGTCCGCGCCGTCGCTCCGCACCGCCATTGCAGTGCGCAACGCGCACGGCAACGCTGCCGTCGGCGCGTTCTACAAGGCGCTGAGCGATGCGCGTCATCAGCGCGGACTCGCCCTCGACGACCATGCCGTCATCGAAGCATCGCTGCGCGAGGCGGGTCTGGAACCCGAACTGCTCGAGCAGGCACTTGCCGACCCGTCGACGTGGGATGCGGTGCAGCGCGAGCACGACGAGGCCGTCTCGGTGCACAAGGCGTTCGGCGTACCGACCATCGTCCTCGACGGCGGCGACGGACCCGAGATGTTCGGACCCGTCATCAGCGACATTCCTGACGACGAAGGTGCCGTCGATCTCTGGCGGCATTTCGCCTGGATGGCACGCAATCCGAATGTCGCCGAGCTCAAGCGCGAGCGGCTGCCGCTCGACCTGGAGAGCGTCCGCGTGTGGCGACGCGAACACGAGCAGCGCGAACGGGAAAAGCAGGCGGCTCAGTCGGCGGCGTGACCACAACGGGTGTCAGCGCCCCTGCCCCCAAGACCTCGCGCAAGCATGGCGAGGTCGGTCCCCACTACAAGTGGGTTGCGCTCTCCAACACGACGATCNNGCTACCTGCTCTGGATGATCATGGGCTACATGGTCGTCACCGCCGTACTGGTGGTGAGCCTCGGACGCATCGGCGACATGTTCGGCCGCGTCCGTCTGTACAACCTGGGGTTTCTCGTCTTCACGGTGGGATCGATCCTGCTCTCGCTGGTGTTCACCACGGGTTCCACCGCCGCGCTGGAGTTGATCTTCTTCCGCCTGATCCAGGGTGTCGGCGGCGCGATGATCTTCGCGTGTTCGACGGCCATCCTCACCGACGCGTTNNGCTGAGCACGACGGACTGGCACCTCGTGTTTCTCGTGTCGGTGCCGGTCGGCTTGTTCGGTACCGGGTGGGCTTACCTCAAGCTCCGCGAGACCGGCATCGTGAAACGGTCGCGTGTCGACTGGTGGGGGAACGTGCTGTTCGCCGTCGGACTGATCTCGTTGCTCGTCGGGATCACTTACGGGATCCAGCCCTACGGTGGACAGGCGATGGGCTGGACGAATCCGTCGGTGCTCACGGCCATCATCGGTGGCATCGCGTTGTTGATCGTGTTCGTGGTCGTCGAGACGCGGGTCGCAGAGCCCATGTTCCGGGTCAGCCTGTTCCGCCTCCGCGGCTTTACATTTGGCACCGTCGCAGCGCTGCTCGGTTCCATTGGGCGCGGCGGGCTGATGTTCATGNNTCTGGCTCCAGGGGATCTGGCTGCCGTTGCACGGATACAGTTTCGAGTCGACGCCGTTCTGGGCGGCCATCTTCATGCTGCCCCTGACGGCCGGCTTCCTCGTCGGTGGCCCGACTTCGGGGTTTCTCTCGGACCGGCTTGGCTCACGCGGGTTCGCGACGGCGGGCATGATCTTCTCGGCGATCAGTTTTGGTTTGCTGATGTTGCTGCCCGCCAACTTCTCGTACCTGCCCTTTGGGTTGCTGCTCTTCCTGGTTGGTCTGTCGATGGGGATGTTCGTCGCACCCAACACGGCAGGCGTGATGAACGCGGTGCCCGCGGAACGCCGCGGTGTCGCATCCGGCATGCTGGCGACGTTCCAGAACAGCGGCATGACGCTGTCGATTGGGATCTTCTTCTCGCTGATGATCGCGGGGCTCAGCTCCACGCTGCCGTCCACCATGTTTGCTGGGCTGACCGCGCACGGCGTGTCGACGACGGTGGCGCACCAGGTCGCCAACCTGCCGCCGGTCGGGTCGCTGTTCGCGGCGTTCCTCGGGTACAACCCGATGACCACGTTGCTCGGGCCCTCGTTGCACACGCTCCCGGCGAGCCAGGCCGCGTACTTGTCAGGACAGACCTTCTTTCCGAACCTGATCAGCAACCCGTTCATCATCGGGATGCACATCACCTTCGGGTTCTCGGTGGTGATGATGCTGGTCGGGGCGACGGCGTCGTGGCTGCGGGGTGCGAGCCCGGCACGGCCCGCAGCCGCGCGCGTGCCCACACGCACCGAGGCCACTGAGCTCGCGAGTTAGGGAGTCTCCCTACGCGCGGGTAGCGGCGTCGTCGAACGATCCGATGGATCGCCTTGGCCCGGGCAATGTGGCCGGAACCGCCTCCGGAGCGCGAAGCGGCAGCTCGAACCACACGGTCACCCCATCGGCGTCGCTTTCAGCGCCGACAGTGCCGCCATGGGCGGCGACCAGCTCCTTGACGATGGCCAGGCCGATGCCGGCACCCCCACTTCCGCGAGCCCGGCTGGGATCAGCCCGAAAGAAACGCTCGAAGATATGCGGGAGCGAGCCATCGTCGATGCTCTCGCCGACATCGTTCACGGCGAGGCGCACTGACTCGCCGCGCCGCGTCAGCGCCAGACCGATGGTGCTGCCGGCTCGCGCACAGCGGATGGCGTTGTCGACGATGTTGCCGATGACCTGACCCAAGCGTCCGGCGTCGCCCACGACCACCAGACCGTCGTCCGCTGCCTCGATTCGCCACGACAGATGATGCTGCCGCAGGCTGGCATCGAACCCGAGGACAACGTCCCGTGCCAGGGTTTCGAGATGCAACTGCTGCCGCGACATTCGGTCCGACGCCAGCTGTGCGTCGGCGAGTCCGCGCAGATCCTCGACCAGCGCGATCAGTCGATCGAGCTCGGCGTGTGCCTGCTGCAATCGCGCGGGGGAGGCCGGGATGACGCCGTCGCGCATCCCTTCGATGAGCCCGAGGAGGTTGTGCAAAGGGGTGCGCAGCTCGTGAGCGACGTCATTGGTCACCTGGCGGCGCAGCTCCTCGAGGCGCTGCAGTGACTGGGCCAGTTCGTTGACGGAATCGGCGACACCGCCGATCTCGTCGCGCCGGGTGGTCGCAATCGGTGCCGGCGCATCGCCACGCGCCATCTGCCGGGTTGCCTCGCGTACCGCCGTCAGCGGTCGCAGCGCAAGCGTCACCGCGGCGAAGCTGAGCCCGACGGCGACGATCGCGGCGACAGCGATGGTCGGATAGATCTGCGCCTCAACCGCGGCGTCGTAGGCGCGCTGGCCCGCGGCGGGATCCACGGGCTGCCCGGCCGCATGCATGATGACCATGAACTCCTGTTGCGCGATGTTGTGCATCAGCACGACGATCAGCACGACCGTCACGGCGATGACGACGACGTTGAGCACAACGAGCTGCCAGCGAAGGCCGAGCGCCCGCCAGCGGCGCATGAGGGCAGCACCCACGTGACCTGCGGTGGCGCGCACGATGGTTACGCGCCCTCCGCCATGATCTTGTAGCCGGCGCCGCGAATGGTCACGATGGCGGCGGTTGCGTGCGCGTCGTGCAGCTTTTCGCGGAGCCGGAAGACGTGGACGTCGACCGTCCGCTCCAGTGCGGGGAGGCGATCGTCGGTGTACAGACGGTCGATCAGCTGACCGCGAGTGAGCACCCATCCGGGTCGTTCCAACATGGCGGCGAGCAGCCCAAATTCAACGTGCGTGAGCGCAACGGGTCGACCGTCGACGGCGACGTCGTGGTGAGCCGGGGAGAGCTCCACGTTGCCGAGCCGCATGACCATCGCGGGCTGCGGACCGATCTCAGCGCGACGCAGGAGCGCGTCGACGCGTGCGAGCAGCTCGCGCGGGCTGAATGGTTTCACCAGGTAGTCGTCGGCGCCCAGGCGCAGCCCGCCGACGCGATCGGCCTCGTCGGCTCGAGCGCTCAGGAACAGGATCGGCACGATCGACCCGGCGCGCCGGATCTCGGCACAGATCTCGAAGCCGTCCTTGCCGGGCAGCATCACGTCGAGGATCAGGCACCGCGGCTGGGTTTGACGAACCACGCCGAGCGCCTCGCTGCCGGAGCGGCAGACGACCACACGATGTCCTGCGCTCTCCAGGTACGCGCGCACCACGTCACAGGTGGTCTGGTCATCTTCGACCACGAGGATCGGGGCGCCGAAGGAAGCCTGGGCAGGTTTGGTCAGGGCCGCGTCCGCCTGTGTCGGACCGGGGTTCGAGCTCGGCGTCGTGATGGTCACCGCTCCCATTCTGCGAAAGTCGGCGAGAAGCCGGACGGCGCGGTGCCGCCCGGCTTTCGTGAACGACGGTTTGTTGCAGCCGCCTGCTTCGGCCCTACGCGGGGACCGCGACGATGGCGAGGCCGCTCGCCGCTGCGGGAAGGCCGCTCGCCGCTGACTCGTTGACGGAGCCAAGGTCGCCCGAGGAAGTGACCGGTGCCGACGCGATAGCGGAGGTGGTGAGGACGAAGAACCAGCCGCCCCCGAGGACCTCGTCGATCGGATGGACACCGACGGTCGCCGCCACGTCCGATCGAAGGTGCAGCCGGCCGCCCGGGCCGATGTTGTACGAGGAGACGGTGCCTGACCCCGCGTTGGCCAGGTACGCGCGAGTGCCGGTTGCGTTCACGGTGAGCCAGCACGCCGCGGCCTGTGATTCACCGACCTCGCTGATGGGATGCAGGGCGCCCGCCGCACCGACGCGATACGAGGTCGCGGCGCTGACGCCGCCGGCACCGCCGCCCGCGTCGGAGACGATTGCGTCGCCGCCCGAACTGAACCCGAATCCGTACGGGGCGGTTCCAGTCGAGGCCGTATGCCGCAGCCCGGTGAGCTGACCGCCAGAGGTCACAGTGAACGTGTCGATGCTGCTGCTCACCTTCTCAGTGACGATGAGGTGAGCGCCCGACGGAGTGAAGCCGATCTGCTCGGGCGTGGCCGCAGCAGACGAGAGCGACACCGCCGCGTGCGATGAAGGGACGAGCGAGCGGGAGGTCAGCAGAAGGCTGCCGACCGTGTTGTTGCCCTGGTTGAGGACCTCGACCCAGCCGGCATGGGCGGTGACGCTCACCGGGCCGGTCCCGCCTGACGGTGCGGCGTCGACGAGCCGGAGTGTTCCGCCATCGAGGATCCGGAAGTACGAGACCGTGTTAGAATCCGCGTTGACCACGAGGAGCGCGCGCCCTCCGTCGGCAACAGTGATCGCGCCCTGCGACCCGAGGCCTGCCCCGGTGCCGTCACCCCCTGTGGCAAAGCTGCCAATGGGTGTGAGGCTGCCTCCACTCGCTACCCAGTAACCGAGGACGGCGTTCCCGCCGCCCGCCGACGTCTGATTGCTCTCGGTATAGACGTACCAGCCTGCCGAGGCGCCTGTCGGCGCAGTGCTCGCGCCGACTCCGGTCGCGGCCGTCACCGAGATTGCCCCCGCCAGCAACGAGCTTGCCAGCCCGATGCCGAGATGCTTGATGGAAAGGTCTGCCATTGCTCCGCGCCTCCTGGTGCGTGGCTCAGAGAGAGCCATCAGTGGTCACCGGGCACCAGGGTTGGACACGAACATTTCGGTGATGTTTCGACCCGCGACACAAGCCTAAATAGGCTCGCGGCGTAGTTAGGGTTCTATCGCGGCCTCAGACAGCCTCACCGGGCGACGTCGACCTCAGCCTCCACAGAGGGCACATGCACGATCAACACCGGAACCCTGCTGTGCTGCAGGACCGCGTGACTGACGCTGCCGAGCAGGATTGAGCCGGCATCTCCCCGGCCACGCGAGCCGACCACGATGAGATCGTGCCCTCCGGCGGCCGCCTGATCCAGGATTGCCCCAGCCGCCGAGGCGTCGACGACGAGCACCTCGGACTTCACGTCGGCGGGAATCAGCTGCTTCGCCTCGTCGGCGATCGCCTGAGCCTCGCCCTGCACCCCCGCGACGAATTCATCGACGGCATTCTGCGGCAGTGGAGCGACCGGCCCCCACGGCATGAGCGTGCTGTACGCGACAAGGACTGTCAGCGACGCCTTCTGGGTGCGCGCGATGTCGATCGCCTGGTTGAGCGCGACCTGCGCGTGCTCTGATCGGTCAACGCCGACGAGGATCTTTGTGAACATCGAACTGTCTCCTGGGTTCGTGTGCGAGCGTGAGGATCACCCCGATTGTGGCGCATGCCGCGTCCAACGCCGTCAGTCGTCTCCGGATATGCGCTGGTTGTGAGGACGACCCGTTTTGGCCCGGCTTCGGAGGCCATCTGCAACTGTCCAGTGTCGGTCCGCGCGGCGGCACCGCACGCGAACTGTCTTTGAACATCCTGTAGTTGCAGATCGCGATTGGCTCGCGCGATTTGTCGCAGTCGGTCGGTAACGGATTGCTGAAATGACTGAGGCTTCGAATAAGTGTCAGTCATTGTCGGTGCGCCAGTTCAACTATCTCATCTCGGTCCTTATATCGAGCGAGGGTGATGAAGTAATCAAGGAGAGCAACGCCATCACCACGTGGCAGATTGAACCGTGTTGCGTACGGAGCGATGGTTTCAGCAACAACGGGCGGATAGTCAAAGACCTTATCAATCACTTCTGCTGTGATCTCAGCAATTTGAGTCGGGTCAACGTGGTCTGCCAGGAGGTCGCGAATCATCCAGCCGGCACGCGTCACCGGAAGCCCGCGCAGGATGAGCCGGAACTGATCTGGCACCTTGCCGCGATGAAGACGAATGTCCGGTCTCGAAGTCTGGCGTCGCATAGGGAGTGTGAACTCGTGCACGTCCGGGCGCAGGGCACCGACTCCGTACAGCGCCGCTGCCGACGCGTGGGAGACGAAGGCGACTGCTGGGTCGTCAAGTCGCGCCCAAGCTGGTTTCTCGGGCTCTAGTTGAAGCCACGCGGCTCGTAGGGCTAGGTGATCCGACTCACCGCCGGCGCGGATCCGGTAAACCCCATGAGCCACCCGCTCTAGCAGCCCTTCTCTGTGCAGAAAGTCCAGGCTGCTCCAACCTACTCCGGACTGGCGGGCCTGTTGGGTGGTGACTAGTCCCCACTGGCCCTCAGCCAGTTCCGAGAGACGTCGGATCGGGGGCGGCATACTGCCAAATATACAGCGTACTGATGGTGTTGCAGTATCGAGCCCTACCATGAATCAGGGCACCCTGCCCGTCGGGAGGCACCTTCCGTGCCCAGCCGGCGGACATCCGGCGGTCATCCATCGCACCGCACCGGTTTTGCTAGGGTCGCAACCGTGGATCTGGGGCTTCGCGGACGCGCTGCCTTCGTCGCCGCGTCGAGCAAGGGCATGGGCCGAGCCATCGCCGAGCAGTTCGCCGCAGAGGGTGCCGACGTGGGCATGTGCGCACGTTCCGAGGCCACGCTGCAGACTGCGGCCGAAGCGCTCCGTACGCACGGAGTCCGCGTGGTTGCCACCAGGGCTGACGTGGCAGTCGCCGACGAGGCCCGCAACGCCGTCGAGCGCACCGTCAGCGAATTCGGAAGGCTCGACGCGCTGGTCGTGAACGCCGGTGGCCCGCCACGCAACGCCTTCGCCGACCTCGATGACGAGAAATTCGACGCAGCATATCAACTCACTTTCCTGAGCGCCGTGCATCTCGTCCAGGCCGCGCTGCCGGCACTTCGGAGGTCGGACTCGGCGGCAATCCTGTTCATCACATCGACGAGCGTCAAGCAGCCGATCAGCGGCTTGACACTGAGCAACAGCATTCGCGGCGCCGTCAGTGGTCTCGCCAAGACGCTCTCCAACGAGCTGGCCCCGCACATCCGCGTCAACTCGCTGCTTCCAGGGGCGATCCGGACCGATCGGCAGATCGAGATCGCGCGCGGAACCGGAGTCACCGATCTCGATGCGTTCTTCGCCAACGCAGGCAAGGTGAATCCGCTTGGCCGCGTCGGTGAGCCTGATGAGATCGCCCGGGTCGCGGTCTTCCTCTGCTCACCGGCGGCCTCGTTCGTCACCGGCGCCTCGCTGCCCGTCGACGGCGGTCAGATCCAGTCTGTCGTCTGATCGCGCCGGGTCCGCCTGCCAGGCGCGGCCTCAACAGGTGGTTGTCGTACTCAGGATTGCGATGATGTTGGGTAGGTTGAAGAGCGCGTGCGTGAGGATGCCGGGAACGATGCTTCGCGACCCCTGGTAGAGCGAGGCAAGCACCACGCCGACGAAGAAAAGCGGCAGGAAGAGCACGAGCTGCTGGTGCGCGGCCGAGAAGATCGCGGCGCTCAGCGGCACCGCGAAGATCGCCGGTCCCCAGCGATGCAGCCATCCGTAGATGAAGCCGCGAAAGATGGTTTCCTCGGAGATCGGTGCTATCACACACACGACGATGATCGCCAGCACGTAGTAGTGGCTGTAATCGTGCTGCACCTCGTGGCACTGCCCGTTGGAGACGCCCGGGAACAGGTTCTGGTTGATGGTCTGCAGGACGTTCGCGCCGACCAGCGCGACATACGTGGCCACGGGTGCGAGGGGGAGCCACCACCACTTGAACCCGCGCCAGCCGAGGTCGCGCAGCGTGCCGCCGCGGCGCATGAACGCGAGCACGTAGATGTTGAAGAGCATGCCGCCGTACTGGCACACCGCGAGCACCGACGACTCGATCGCGTTGCGCACGGTCGGATCCGAGTTGTTGCCGATGAGGTTGGTGATGATCACCGCCACCGAGCCGAGCAGCTGAAACGCGCTGAACCACCCCGGCCAGAACATCACGAAGTCGGTCCAGTCCCACGGCACCTTCGCGTCCGGATCGGCGGGGTCACGGACCACGGGCACGTCGTGTCGCATCCGGGTGGCGCCGACGCCGAGGATCACCACCCCGACGATGCAGAGACTCCCGCCACCCACAACGCTCAGCAGGTCACTCCCTTCGGCACCGCTGAAGAAGCCGAATGAGATGAGGACGAGGAACGCCGCCTCCATGTAGAGGATGACCCGCGCCGCGTAGTGACGTCCGGCTTCGACCTGGTGCGGCGGCACGGCTGCCTGCGCTGGCGTCTGGGACTGAGTCACCGCGGGCAATTCTGCACAATCCATCCCGTGACCACGCTGGACTCGGTGATCGGCCACGGCCCCGTTCTCCAGCGCCTGGTGGCGAGCGGGGTCGACGAGGAGCTGACGCACGCGCTGCTCCTGATCGGCCCGGAGGGCGTCGGCAAGACCACCGCCGCTCTGGCGCTTGCCGCCGAGCTGCTCGACGCCGAGAGCTGGCCGGGAGGGCTCATGGCTCACCCCGACTTCTGGCTCGAGGACTCGGCCGCGGAGAATGTGGGCATCGACCGGATGCGCCCATCCCCCAAGCGCAAGGCCGGTGACGAGGAGGCCGGGCCGTCGCTCCAGCAGTTCCTCTCCCTCTCCGCCTATGCCGGAGGCCGGCGCGTCGCGGTGATCGCCCGCGCCGACCGGTTGACCGAGCAGGCCGCCGACAACCTGCTCAAGACCCTCGAGGAACCGCCGCCGCGCGCCCACCTCGTCCTCACTTCCGCGCACCCCGAGCAACTGCCCCAGACGGTGCGGTCGCGATGCGAGACCGTCGTCCTCGGGCCCGTGTCGCCGGCGGTGATCGAGCGATGGCTCGAGCGCGCCCACGGCGTGAGCGAGCACGACGCGGCCACCGCCGCGGCGCTTGCCGCCGGCCGTCCGGGGCGCGCCCTGCACCTCGCCACCGAGCCGGGGGCGCTCGCGAGCGAGCTGGATGCCCTCGATCGATTCATCGGAGCTGGTGGCGGAGGTGCGGAAGGCGCGCTCCGCGCTGCGGCGCAGGTCACCGTGGCTGCCGCGGCCGGCACCGAGCGGAGCGCCGAGGTTCGCGAGCAGGCGCTGATCACGCTCGGCGCGTGGGCGTCATTCGTCCGCGATGCTGCGTGCTTCGCCTCGGGCGCGCCCGAGATCGCGGTCTGGAAGGCCTACCGCCCGGCGCTCGAGGCGTGGGCGCAGGACCTGGATCTCACCCGCATCGTCGAGATCCTGGCGCGGATCCTCGAGACCGCCGAGTCGGTCGCCATGTACGCCCAGCCGCGGCTCGCGTTCGAGGCGCTCATGCTCGACATCTTCGCCAGGTCGGACAGCCCGCCTCTGGTGGAGATCGCGCCCCGAGGGGGGCTCGAGGTCAGTGCCGGCGGCGGAGCACCAGGAAAGCCACGCCGATCCCCATCAGCGCGACGGGGATGATCCACGGGCTCTTCGCCGCGATCGAGGAGATGCGCCGGCCGACGCCGCTGTCAGCGTCCTCGTCGATCTCGAACGGATCCTCGGTCATCAGGCGGACGGTGCCGGCGACCCGGCGCGGACGTTCCTCGTCGTCATCGACGACCGCGTCGTGGCTGGCCGGCTCTGGAATGGGCATCCGCGCATTATGGGCCGCTTAAGGAGGGCCACCGGAAACCCCCGTCCATGGCGGACCTAACACCGCGAGCCGCCACGTATTCTGGTCTGGTGATCCGACCCGCACAGCACCCACAGCCTCATGCCTGAAACCACCGTGATCGACCTGAGCGGCTCGGAGGAGCTGTGCACCGAGCCCGGCGCGCTCGAGCGCGTGCGCAAGGCCTACGCGCGGCTCGCGCCCGGCGATCGGCTGGAGGTCCGGTCGCCGGTCACTGAGCACGCCTTCGCGGTGCGAGCCTGGAGCCGCAAGAATGGCGTGAGCGTGCTCGTTGACGAGCCGTCGGACGGGTACCGGCGGCTCGTCCTCGCGGCGCCCGCGGCGAGCGGGTGACGCCGAGGCGTCTGCCGGAAGGATTCCTCCTGGGGTGCGCCACCGCCGCCCACCAGGTCGAGGGCGGCCTCGACAACGACTGGACGAGGTGGGTCGCCGATCATCCCGAGGCGATCAAGGGAGGAGGCGACGCGGCGGTCGCCATCGATCACCTGCATCGCTACCGCGAGGACCTCGCGCAGCTCGGGGCGATGCACCACAACGCACACCGATTCTCGGTGGAGTGGGCACGCGTCGAGCCGGAGCCCGGGCGGTTCAATCTGGACGCGCTCTCGCACTATGCGGATGTGGTGCGCGTGTGCCGTCTCGCCGGGATGGAGCCGGTGGTCACGTTGCACCATTTCACGCTCCCCGTCTGGCTGGCCGCGGCAGGGGGGTTCGCTGCGCGTGAAGCGCCGGCGCGTTTTGCGGGCTACGCCGCCGCGTGCGTCGAGGCGCTCGGCGACATGGTCACGTGGTGGGTGACGGTGAACGAACCCACGGTGGCCGCCGTCCTCGGGCATCTCGAAGGCCAGTGGCCGCCTGGAGAACGCTCGCTCCGGCGCACGCAGCTCGCATTGCGCGGCCTGCTGCGCATGCATGCTGCTGCGGCACAGGCGATTACGACGGTCTCCGCGCGCCACGGCCGTCCTGCGCAGGTCTCGATCGCACATCATGAGCGCCGATTCGTCCCGCGGAATCCGTCGTCACGTGTCGATCGAGCGGTCGTCCGGTTGCCCGACTTTCTCTTCAACCGCTGGTTCCTCCGCAGCTGCGTCGCCGGCCGTGTGCTTGCTCCTGTCGGGCATGGTGAGGTGGTGCCCGGCCTCGCCGGTTCGCTCACCTACCTGGGGCTGAATCACTACACCAGCGAGGCCGTGTCGTTCGATGTGCGCGCACCAGGCATGCTCTTCACTCGCCATGAGGCGGTGCCGGGCAAGCCGTTGTCGAGCACAGGCTGGGCGATCGACGCCGGCGCGCTGCGCCGCGCGATCACCGATCTCTCGGATGAGTTTGGCCTTCCCGTGCTCGTCACCGAGAACGGTGTCGCCGACCGCGACGACGAGCTTCGCCCCGCGTTCCTTCGCGACCATCTGGGCGCCGTCCTCGACGCGATCGAGTCGGGCGCCGACGTGCGCGGGTACCTGTACTGGACGGCATGGGACAACTTCGAGTGGGCCGACGGGTACACGAAGCGTTTCGGTTTGATCGCCGTCGATCGGGAGACACTCGAACGCATCCCCAAGCCCAGCGCTGCGCTCTTCGCCGAGATCTGTCGAATGGGCGAACTGCCCGACCAGTCCAATGGCGGTATGGGTCTGGGTGCAGCAGCGATGAGGGATGTCAGCTGACCGGTGAGTTGCCGGCGCGCGTTGCGGTCAGCGAGGAGTGCGGACGAATCCGACTCCTTCGCGCAACGGAGGCACGCTCACACGTGCCTCCGCACGCACATCGGTGGCATCAGATGCAGTCGTTACGAGCCGCCCATGGATTGACCATGGCGGAGACGCGCTGCAATACGGTGCGCTTCGAGCATTCAGACTCAGTGTAGTAGCGGCGCCGACGCTCAATGGAGCGCTGCAGCTCGACGGCCCGGGTCAGCTCGATGGTGACGAAACCAGACATCTCTTTACCTCCTTTCGATGGTTGTCAGTGGGTGCGGTGGTGAGGGCGCGGATATGCGAAGAACAGCACTTCGATCGGCGCTGCTCCGCGCGGACGCTTCTTCGGATTGCCGATGCGCTCGACGAACGGCTTGACGAGAGCGTTCATCTGCTCGTCCAGCTCGTGCAGCTCTTCAACCGTGACGTACAGCAGGAATTCGCTCGCTCCGGTGGCCTTCTGCCATTCGGTCGCAGTGTCCCGGCGCAGGGCGAGCCCCTCCTTCAAACGGTCCAGGTAGAACGCGTGCAGAACGCGGGTGAGCGCGGTCGCCGCCAGGCGGGTCTCCGGGTCGTCGCTGACATCGGAGAAGGTCAAACCGGTGTGCACGAGGCGCCACGGACGCTTGCGTCCGGCGACGCCGGCAACCTCCTCGATGAATCCGTACTTGGCCAGCTGGCGGAGATGGAACGAACACGTCGTCGGGCTCTCGCCGATCAACTCGCCCGCCTGGGTCGCGGTCAGCGGCCCCTCGGTGCCGAGCACCTCGAGGAGCGCGATCCGCACCGGGTGCGCGACGGCGCGCATGGCACGTGGATCGGTCAGCTTGCGCGGCTCGAGCTTGGGAAGCGTGGAGACCTCGGGAACCGTGGCGGTTACTGAGACATTCGTTTCGACATCCATGTATCGAATTATATCTCTCGAAAGATATCTCTGCAACTCCGCGTCGCCGCCTCGTGACAGGGGGCGTACCATCGTGGCGCGGGAGCTCGGCGAGACCGGGCTGAGAGGGTCGCTGGTGGCGGCCGACCGTGGAACCTGATCCGGGTAATGCCGGCGCAGGGAGCGCTCCGCCTGCGAGGAGGCGGCTCTCCGGGCGTCGTGTCACATGGAGGCCGACATGACCGAGGTGATCGATCGCGAAGGGACTACAACCGAGCCTGTCGCCGCTCCGGCCGGCAACGCTCGCCGGGTCTACGTGCAGGGCTCGCGTCCCGACCTGCTCGTCCCGTTCCGCGAGGTGGGCCAGGCGCCCACGCGCGGCGCCGCCGGAGACACGGCCAATCCGCCGCTCCGTCTCTACGACACCAGTGGACCCCACGGCGATCCCGCGGTGACCGTCGACCCCAAGGCGGGACTGGCCGCCCTGCGCAGGCCCTGGATCCTCGAGCGCGGCGATGTCGAGACCGTGCCCGGAGCACGGGGCGACGCGCTGCGGGCCCGCGCCGGTGAGGCGGTGACCCAGTTGCACTACGCGCGCCGGGGCATGATCACCGCCGAGATGGAGTTCATCGCCATCCGCGAGGGGGTCGCACCCGAGCTGGTCCGCGATGAGGTCGCCCGCGGCCGCGCCATCATCCCCGCCAACATCAACCATCCCGAGGCGGAGCCGATGATCATCGGCACCAAGTTCCTCGTGAAGGTGAACGCGAACATCGGCAACTCGGCGGTGCTCTCGAGCATCGACGCCGAGGTCGAGAAGATGCGCTGGGCGACGCGGTGGGGATCGGACACGATCATGGATCTGTCGACGGGCAAGGACATCCACGCCACCCGCGAATGGATCATGCGCAACTCGCCAGTTCCTGTCGGGACTGTCCCGATCTACCAGGCTCTCGAGAAGGTGGGCGGCAACGCCGACCAGCTCTCCTGGGAGATCTACCGCGACACGATCATCGAGCAGGCCGAGCAGGGGGTCGACTACTTCACGATCCACGCCGGCGTGCTGCTGCGCTACGTGCCGCTCACCGCGAAGCGCGTCACCGGGATCGTGTCGCGCGGCGGTTCGATCATGGCGGCGTGGTGCCTGGCCCACCATCAGGAGAACTTCCTCTACACGCACTTCGAGGACCTCTGCGAGATCCTGCGCGCCTACGACGTGTCGTTCTCACTCGGCGACGGGCTGCGTCCGGGCTCGATCGCCGACGCCAACGACGAGGCACAGTTCGGCGAGCTGCGCACGCTTGGCGAGCTGACGCAGGTCGCGTGGAAGCACGACGTGCAGGTGATGATCGAGGGCCCGGGACACGTGCCGATGCACAAGATCAAGGAGAACGTCGACCTGCAGATGGAGGTGTGTCACGAGGCACCCTTCTACACCCTCGGTCCGCTCACCACCGACATCGCACCGGGCTACGACCACA